>JAVEVO010000038.1:0-49346 GCA_034005005.1 Myxococcota bacterium | reverse complement strand
CTCGCCGAGTTCGACTCCGCGGTCGAGAAGCAGACGCGCAAGCTCGGTAAGCCCGGCCGACCGAAGCCGGCGCCGGCGGTCCCCGCGACTCCGGAGGAGCGCAACCGTCTCCCCCCGCCGTCGCCCGCCGCCCCGGCCCCCTCCGCCCCGCCCCCCCCGCCGGAGACGACCGCCCTCCCGCCGCCCGAGCCCCCGCCCGTGGCTCCCGCCGAGCCCCTGGGGCCCGGGAGCCTGGCCCTCCCCGAGCTGGCGGTGCCCTCCCTCGTGCCGCCGGCCCCGTCTCCCCGCCGGGAGCGGGCCCTCGCCCTGCCCCCCGGGCCCCTCTCCCCGCGCGTCGGCAGCTATGAGGAGCTGCTGCCCCCGCTCTTCGGGCCGGCCGGGCCGGCCGTGCCCGACGGACCGGTCGGCGACCTGGGCTCCGACGACTACCTCCCGGACCTCCCCGAGGGGGATCGGCTCTCCCTCAACGCCCGGGAGTTCAAGTACTGGTCGTTCTTCCAGCGGGTGCGCGAGAACCTGCGCCAGCACTGGCGCCCCGGGGACAAGTTCCAGCGGCGCGATCCCTGGGGCAAGGTCTACGGGGTCAAGGACCGGCTCACCGTGCTGTCCGTGACCCTCGACCCCTCGGGCAAGATCCAGGAGCTCACCCTCGTGAAGCCGAGCGGTGTCGATTTCCTCGACGACGAGGCCCTCGACGCGTTCCGTGCGGCGGCGCGCTTCCCCAACCCGCCTCCCGGGCTCGTCGAGGCCGACGGCCTGATCCGCTTCACCTTCGGCTTCGCCGTCGTGCGGAACACCGGGGATTTCCAGCTTTTTCGCTACCGCTTCTGAAGGCTGGCCGCGACCTCGCCGCGCCGGCTCGCGGCGGGCAGCAGCCCGAGCCGCTGCGCCTGGTGGTGGAGGTTGCTCCGCTGCAGCCCCAGCGCCCGGGCCGCGGCCGCCCAGTTGCCCGCGTGCTGCGCCACGGCCTGGCGGATGCACTGGCGCTTGAAGTCGTCGACGGCCGCGGCGAGAGTCCGCGTCGCGCCGGGCGCCAGGACCGCTTGGCCGGCCTCGGCCCGCGGGGTCGCGTCGTCCGGGAGCTGCAACTGCAGCGCGTCCAGCAGGATCGCCCCGTCGCCGTGCGCCGCCGCGCTCGCCCGCAGCACCGCCCGGCCGAGCAGGTGGTCGAGCTCCCGGACGTTGCCCGGCCAGCTCGCGGTGGCCAGCGCGCCCCGGGCGCCCTCCGTCAGGCGCACCGGGCCCAGCCCCAGCCGGCGGCGGTAAAGATCGAGGAAGTGGCCGGCGAGCAGGGCGATATCCTCCCGCCGCTCCCGCAAGGGCGGCACGTGGAGCGGGTACATCGCCAGGCGGTGGTACAGGTCGGCCCGGAAGCGTCCGGCGGCCACCTCCGCGGGCAGCTCCCGGTTGGTCGCGGCGATCACCCGGACATCCACCAGCAGTCGGCGATCCGCACCCACCCGCTGGATCTCTCCCTGCTGCAGGGCGCGCAGGAGCTTGGGCTGCAAGGCCGGTGGCAGCTCGCCGACCTCGTCGAGGAAGAGAGTGCCGCGATCGGCCACCTCGAACTTGCCGGCGCGGTCGACGTTGGCGCCGGTGAACGCGCCCCGGACGTGCCCGAACAGCTCGCTCTCGGCGATGGCCTCGGGGAGGGCCGCGCAGTTGACGTAGATCAGGGCCTCCTCGCGCCGGCGGGAGGCCGCGTGGATGGCGCGGGCGACGAGCTCCTTGCCCACGCCCGTCTCGCCGGTGATGAGGACCGAGAAGTCCGAGGGTGCCACCAGGTCGATCTCCCGGCGCACCCGCTCCATGGCCGCCGAGGTGCCGAGGATCTGGCTGCCGTGCACGGCCGCGTCCCGCTGCAGGTCCCGCGCCACCCGCCGGTGGCGCTCCGACGCCCGCTCCGTGGCCGAGATGCGCTCGGCCACCGCGACCGCCGCGCCCGCCAGGGCCCCCAGCAAACGCAGGGCGCGCTCCTCCAGTCCGTCGAACGCGCCGGGCTGCAGCGCGTCCGCGGTGAGCACCCCGACGACGTGCTCCTCCTCGAGCAGCGGGAGGCCCAGGCACGCGTGGACCGCGGTGCGCGCCCCGGGATCCGCGAGCAACAGCCCGTCGAAGGGATCGGGGAGGGGGCTGTCCGCCGGGAAGTGGACCGGCGCGGCCGAGGCCACCACGACCTCCAGCCGGGGGTGCTCCCGGCGAGGGAAGTGGCGCCCCAGCACCTCGGGCGCGAGGCCGTGGACCGCCAGGGGCACCAGCTCGTCACCGACGAGGCGCAGCACCGCGGCCGCATCGCAGGGCAGGGCCCGGCGGACCGCGGTGAGCAGGCGCGCGTACCGGTCTCCGGCGGCGAGGGACGCGGTGAGGTCGATGGCGATGGAGAGCAAGGCGTCGTGGGTGTCCATGTGTTATCGGTAGCACAACTCGGTTGTTGAATCAACAACGAGTCGATGTTGACATCACGACAACATGAATTTACAAATCATCGAAACTCTTGATGATATGACCTGGCACGAGCCTTGCGAAGGCCTCCCGTGTCGGCCAGGTGCCGACGGGAGGAGACCATGGACAGGACCCTACGGACCCTCGGTGAGCTGGCGAGCGAAGGTGCCGCCGCCGTCGACCTCTTCTTGCGCCACGATCTGGACTTCTGCTGCGGCGGGAAGCGCACCCTGGCCGAGGCCTGCGCCGCCCGGGGGCTGGATCCGGTCCGGCTCCTGGCCGAGCTGGACGCCGGCCGACCCGTGGCGCAGCCCGGGCCCGACTGGACGGAGCGTCCCCTCGCGGACCTCATCACCCACCTCGTGACCCGCTACCACGAACCCCTGCGTCAGGATCTGCCGGGGCTCGTGCTCGCGGCGCGCCGGGTCGAGGAGGTCCACGCGGGGCATCCGGCTTGCCCCCGGGGCCTCGCGGCCTTGCTGACCGAGATCCAGACCGCGATCAACCTCCACCTGGTGAAGGAGGAGCAGGTGCTCTTCCCCGCACTGCGCGGCGGGGCGCGGGGTACGGTGGTGCAGATGCCGGTGCGGGTGATGTTCCAGGAGCACGACGACCACGGCGCCAACCTCGCCCGGCTGACCCAGCTCACGGGCGCCTTCATCCCGCCGCCCGAGGCCTGCGCCACCTGGCGGGGGCTGTACGAGGGCCTGGCCCGGCTGCGCCGGGAGCTCATGGAGCACATCCACCTGGAGAACAACGTCCTGTTCCCCCGCGCGCTCGCGGGCTGAGGCGCCCCCCCAGACCGACCTCGACCTGGCGGCTGGACGCCGCCGTGCCCGACCCTCGCCCTCTGCGCGAGGGGCGCACTTCGGGAGGACAGGATGCAGAATACCCGTGCTCTCTGGCTGACCTTCGAGATCGCGGTGGCAGCCGCCTTCGGGATCCTCGGCTTCTTCGGCCACGAGGTCTACCGCCAGGCCCCCCCCTTGCCCGAGCGGATCGTCACGGAGGAGGGGCGCACCCTCTTCGGCAAGACGGAGATCCTCGACGGCCAGGAGGTGTGGCAATCCCTCGGCGGCCAGCAGGTCGGCTCGATCTGGGGCCACGGCGCGTACCAGGCGCCCGACTGGTCCGCGGACTGGCTGCACCGGGAGGCCGAGGCGCTGCTCGATCTCTGGGCCTCCCGGGCGGCGGGACAGCGCTTCGTCCGGCTCCCCGCGGAGCAGCAGCAGGCCCTGCGCGCCCGGCTGCAAGCCGAGCTGCGTCGCAACCGCTACGATCCCGCCTCGGGCACCCTGACCGTCAGCGCGGACCGCGCCACGGCGATCGCCCGGGTCGCGGCCCACTACGACGCCTTGTTCGGGGGGCAGCCGGAGCAGCAGCCCCTGCGTGCGGCCTACGCCCTGCCCGAGCGCGAGCTCGCGGACGCGTCCCGCCGGCAGAAGCTCTCGGCCTTCTTCTTCTGGACCGCCTGGGCCTGCACGACCGAGCGCCCTGGCGTCGCGGTCACCTACACCAACAACTGGCCCCACGAGCCCCTCGTGGGCAACGCGCCCTCCGCGGCCAACGTGCTCTGGTCCTTGCTCTCGGTGCTGGCCCTGCTGGCCGGGATCGCCGCGCTCGTCTGGTACAAGGCCTTCCGCGACCGGGAGGAGCCACTACCGACTCCGCCCCTCGAGGATCCCTTGCGCGGCCTGACCCTGACGCCCTCCATGAAGGCCGTGGCCAAGTACGGTGCGGTGGTGATCTTGCTGTTCGCGGTCCAGGCGGGCCTGGGGGCCCTCACCGCCCACTATACGGTCGAGGGGCAGGGGTTTTACGGCTTGCCCCTGGCTGACTGGCTCCCCTACGCCGTGACCCGCACCTGGCACATCCAGACGGGCATCTTCTGGATCGCCACGGCCTTCCTCGCGGCCGGCCTCTTCCTCGCCCCTGCGGTCGGTGGTCACGAGCCCCGCTTCCAGCGGGCCGGGGTCAACGTGCTCTTCGGCGCCCTGCTGCTGGTCGTCGTCGGCTCCCTGACCGGCGAGTACCTGCGGCTGCAGGGCTACCTCGGTGACACCACGGGGTTCTGGTTCGGTCACCAGGGCTACGAGTACGTCGAATTGGGCCGGGCCTGGCAGATCGCCCTGTTCGGCGGGCTGCTGCTCTGGCTGGTGCTGATGGTCCGGGCGCTCTGGCCGGCCCTCACCCGCCGGGACGCCAACCGTCCCCTGCTCCTGCTCTTCGCGGGCTCGACGGTGGCCATCGGCCTGTTCTACGGCGCCGGTCTGTTCTACGGGGCGCGCACCCACCTCTCGGTGATGGAATACTGGCGCTGGTGGGTCGTCCACCTGTGGGTCGAGGGCTTCTTCGAGGTCTTCGCCACGGTGGCCGTGGCCTTCGTCTTCGCCCGGATGGGGCTGATCCGTCAGGGGACCGCGACTGCAGCCGCGCTGTTCTCCTCGACGATCTACCTGGCGGCCGGCATCCCGGGGACCCTGCACCACCTCTACTTCTCGGGCACGCCCGTGTCGGTGATGGCCGTGGGCGCGATGTTCTCGGCCCTGGAGGTGGTGCCCCTGGTGCTCGTGGGCTGGGAGGCGTTCCAGAACGTCAGGCTCCAGCAGGCGAGCTCGTGGATGGCGCGCTACCGGTGGCCCCTGCGCTTCTTGCTGGGAGTGTCCTTCTGGAACCTGGTGGGCGCGGGGCTGTTCGGCTTCCTGATCAACCCGCCCATCGCCCTGTACTACATGCAGGGCCTGAACACCACCCCGGTCCACGGCCACGCGGCCCTGTTCGGCGTCTACGGGCTGCTGTCCCTGGCGCTCGTGCTGTTCGTGTTCCGCTGGCTGCAGCCCGGCCCGACCTGGCGGGAGGGGGCCCTGCGCTTCGCCTTCTGGGCGCTGAACCTCGGGCTGGGGGCGATGATCCTGCTGTCGCTGCTGCCCATCGGGCTGGCCCAGGCCCTGGCGAGCATCGAGCACGGGCTGTGGTATGCCCGCAGCGCCGAGTTCCTGCAGGGATCGACGATCCAGACCCTGCGCTGGCTGCGCTTCGTCGGCGACACGGCCTTCCTCGCGGGCGTCGCGGCCCTCGCCTGGTGGACCCTCGGCCTGCGGACCGGCTGGTCGTTGCGCCGCGCAGGCTGAGCGTGGAGTGGAGCGGATCGCCCGACGGCTCTCCTGCCCGCAAAGCGGGGGGGGGCCGCGGGCGTCAGCCCTGGGCGAGCGCTTGCAGCAGCCGGTCGAGCTCTTCGCGGCGGTGCAGCTCGGAGACGTGGACGAGGAGCAGATCCTCCTCGCCCGGGGCGGTGAGCGGGTGGCCGGCGAGGAGGCCCTGATCGAGCAGCGCGTCCCGCACCTGGGCCGCGTTCCGGCCAGGGAGGCGCAGGGTGAGCTCGTTGAACACCGGCCGGTCGAACGCGAGCGCGAGCCCCGGGTACCGGGGGAGCTGCTCCCGCAAGTAGAGGGACGCGGCCAGGTTCAGCTCGGCGAGCTGACGCAGCCCGGTGGGGCCGAGCAGGGAGAGGTAGATCGTCACCATCAGGGCGCAGAGCCCCTGGTTGGTGCAGATGTTGGAGGTCGCCTTCTCCCGCCGGATGTGCTGCTCGCGGGTCGCCAGGGTGAGGACGAAGCCGCGCTGCCCGCGGCTGTCCACGGTCTGGCCGACGAGCCGCCCCGGCATCGCCCGCACGTACTCTTGCCGGCAGCCGAAGAGCCCGAGACCGGGACCACCGAGGGACAGGGGCAGGCCGAGGGGCTGCCCCTCACCGCAGACGATGTCGGCTCCCTGCTTGCCGGGCGGCTCGAGCAGCCCGAACGCGGTCGGCTCCGCGGTGGCGACCACCAGCAGCCCGCCCGCGCCGTGGGTCGTCGTGGCCAGGCTCGTGACCTCTTCCAGGCAGCCGTACCAGTTGGGCTGCTGGACCAGGACGACCTTGCAGGCTCCCAGGGCGGCACCCAGGGCGGCCGGGTCGGTGACGCCGTCCACGCAGGGCACCTCGACGAGCCGCTCCGCGCCGAGGTACGTCGCCAGCACCTCCCGGTACTGGGGATGCAGCCCCCGGCTCACCGCGACCTTGCCCGCCTCGTCCTTCTGGAGCCGGAGCCCCATGAGGGCCGCCTCGGCGAGCGCGGTGGGCCCGTCGTACATCGAGGCGTTGGCCACCGCGGTGCCGAGCAGCTCGGCGATGGCGGTCTGGAACTCGAAGATCGCCTGGAGCGTCCCCTGGGAGACCTCGGCCTGGTAAGGGGTGTAGGCCGTCAAGAACTCGCCGCGGGACGCGAGCGCGCCGACCACTGCGGGCACGCTGTGGCGGTACAGGCCGGCGCCGAGGAAGGAGAGCAGATCCCGGCCGGGCACCCGGTTGGCGGCGGCCAGCCGGCCGACGTGGTCCCGGAGCTCGGGCTCCGCGAGGGCCGGCGGCAGGGCCAGCGGCCGGGTGAGGCGCAAGGGCTCGGGGATGCTGGCGAAGAGGTCGTCGAGCGCGGGGACGCCCACCGCGGCCAGCATCTCCCGGATCTCCGACTCGGTGTGGGGGAGGTATCGCATGGCTCTGGCTCCTGTCGCTCTGGCTGCAGCTCGGGAGGCTACTCGGCGATGACGGCCCGGTACGCCGCTGCGTCGAGCAGTCCGTCGGCCGCGGCCGCGTCGCCCGCGTCGATCTCGTAGATCCAGGCCTCGTCGTACGGGCTCTGGTTGACCGCCTCCGGGCGGTCGCCGAGCTCCTCGTTGACCTTGGTGATCGTGCCGGACAGGGGGCTGAGGACGTCGGAGACGGTCTTCACCGACTCGACGACGCCGACGGCCTCGGACGCGACCACGACCCGGCCGACCGCGGGCAGCTCGACGAAGACGACGTCGCCGAGCTGGTGCTGCGCGTGGTCGGAGATGCCGACCCGGAACAGCCCCCCTCCCAGGGAGAGGGCCCACTCGTGATCGGTGCTGTAGCGACGGTCATCACGGATCTCGCTCATCGCTGACCTCCTGACGGAACAGGGCTCCAGGGTTGGTGCACGGCCGGTCTACCGCTCCGGTCGCTTGTAGAAGGGGGTGGGGACGACGATCGCGTCGATGAGGCGCCCCCGGACGTCGATCCCGAGCGGGGTGCCCACGAGGTGCAGGCCTTCCTCGACGTAGGCCATGGCGATGGGCTTGCCCAGGCTCGGCGCATGGGTCCCGGAGGTGACCGTGCCGACCTGCCGGCCGTGCGCGTGGACCGCCGCACCGTGGCGGGCGATGCCCCGCCCGGTGACCTCGAGGCCGACCAGGCGGCGCTTCAGCCCCTCCTGCTGGACCTGCAACAAGGCGTCGCGACCGACGAAATCGCCCTTCTTGAGCTTGACGATCCAGCCCAGCCCCGCCTCCAGGGGGTGGGTGGTCTCGTCGATGTCGTTGCCGTACAGGGCGAACTTCATCTCGAGCCGGAGGCTGTCGCGCGCGCCGAGCCCGACGGGCACCAGCCCGTGGGGGGCACCGGCCTCGAGCAGCGCCTGCCAGACGGGGACGGCTGCCGTGGGTGCGAGGTACAGCTCGAAGCCGTCCTCACCGGTGTAGCCGGTGCGGCTGACCAGGGCCTCGTGGCCCGCGACCCGGCCCATGGCGAAGCGGTAGGTGCCGATGGCCGGCAGGTCGAGGTCGGTCAAGGTGGCGAGGATCGCCTGGGACGAAGGTCCCTGCAGGGCGAGCTGCGCGTAGCGATCGGACCAGTCCTCGACCTGGCAAGCCGCGCCGATCTGCTCCTGGACCCAGGCGAGGTCCTTGTCCTTGTTCGCGGCGTTCACCACCAGCAGCCAGTCCTGCGCGGACCGGCGGTAGACCACGAGGTCGTCGACGATCCCGCCGTGGGGTCGCAGCAGGGCGTTGTACTGCGCCTGGCCATCCTCGAGCTTGCCGAGGTCGTTGGTCAGCAGGCCGTTGAGCGCGGCCAGGGCGCCCGGGCCCTGGCAGACGATCTCGCCCATGTGGCTCACGTCGAAGAGCCCGGCGGCCTTGCGCACGGTCAGGTGCTCTTCGATGATCCCGGCGAACTGCACGGGCAGCTCCCAGTCACCGAAGGGGATCATCCGTCCGCCCAGCCGCAGGTGCTCTTCGTGGAGGGGGCTCTTGCGTAAGCTCATGATCCTACCTCACTCTCGCTGTGTGGTCGCGAAGAGGGAGCTGCAGGTAGCTCGGCCCGCCGCCGGGCGGCCAGGACCGTGTTGCTCAGCAGCAGCGCCGTGGTCATCGGTCCCACCCCGCCCGGTACCGGTGTCAGCAGGCCGGCGCGGCCCAGGGCTCCGGCGTAGTCGACGTCGCCCACGAGCCGGCCGTCGGCCAGGCGGTTGATCCCGACGTCGATGACGACCGCGCCCTCACGGATCCACTCGCCGCGCACCAGGCCGGGCTTGCCGACCGCGACGACGAGCAGGTCCGCACGCCCGACGAGCGCCGGCAGGTCGCGGGAGCGGCTATGGCCGATGGTGACCGTGGCGTCCCGGCCGAGCAGCAGTTGCGCCATGGGCTTGCCCATGAGCAGGCTGCGGCCGAGGACCAGGGCGTCGCGTCCGGCCAGCGGTTCGCCCGACGCGTCGAGCAAGGCCATGACGCCGGCCGGAGTGCAGGGCACGAGGGCTGGCCGGCCGCAGAACAGGCGCCCGAGGTTGTAGGGGGTGAGGCCGTCGACGTCGCGCGCCGGGTCGAGGGCCTCGACGACCGCCGCGGCGTCGATGGCCGGAGGGAGCGGCAACTGGACCAGCAGGCCGTCGAGATCGGCTTCGGCCTGGAGCTCCCCCAGCAGCCCCAGCAGCTCGGTGGTGGTGGTCGCACCCGGCAGGCGGTGAGTATGGCTGCGGATGCCCACCTGGGCCGCCTGCTTCTCTTTGGTGGCGACGTAGGCCAGTGAGGCGGGATCCTCGCCGACGAGCACCACGTCGAGCCGGGGGGTGATCCCGCACCGCCGCAGCTCGTCGACCTGCTCCTGCACCCGCGCCCGGATGCCGGCTGCCACTTCCTTGCCGCTCAGGATCCGCGTCTGCACGCTCGCTCGGCTCCCCGCTGGCTCCCCCCAACGGCCAGCCTGCTCGCTGCTGGTCAGCGATCGGGCGGCAGTATAGGCCCCTTCCTGGCCGATGGCCAGCCCGCTCAGCTCCAGGCGAGCCAGCCGAGCAGCAGGAACTCGAGCAGGGTCAGCAGCACGGCCGTGAGTAGCAGGAGGAGGCCGCGCAGCCAGTGGTGCCAGGAGAAGGTCCGGACGCGAGCCGGGGCCGTGGGCGAGGGGGGGCCGTCGGCCTCCGACAGCGCTGGCCCGGCAGGGGGCTTGGCATCGGTGACCGACGGGTCCTCGAGGGTCGGGAAGGAGAGCAGGGAGCCCGCGATCACGGCGTTGGTCGCCAGGTAGAGGAACAGCAGGCCGGAGAACGCGGTCATGCTCAGCTCACGCTGGAGCACGGGGAGGGGCAGCAGCCCGAGGACGAACAGCAGGCCGAGCAGGCTCCCGACCTTGGCCAGCTCCCGCCAGGAGCCGACGATGGGCAGGTCCCAGGCCGAGGGTCGCAGCCCGTTGAGCAGGGGGAGCAGGAGCAGCGCGAGGCTTCCTCCCGCGAGCAGCCCGGAGGCCCAGCGCAGGGGCGTGAGGCCCGGCCAGCTCCGCTCGAAGAAGGAAGTGTCCAGGGCCAGGGGCAGCAGTCCGAGCAGGGCGAGGAGCAGGAATCGTCCCCGGGGGAGCAGGCGCCGGGCCGGGCGCTGGATGAAGAACAGCCCGAGGCTGACCGCCAGCAGACCGAGGTACAAGCCGGTGCAGCGGGCGCAGAACAGGCTGCCGCCCGTCAGCATCCGGCTGGTGAGCCGATGGCAGACCACCTCGGGGAACATGGCCGCGTACCAGGCCAGATCACCCACGGTCAGGTCCGGCCGCGGGCTCGGCGAGGCCGCCGGCGGGCGCGATCGACGGTAGAGTCCACCTGGCAGCCGCGGTGCGAGGCGGCCGAGGTGCGGCCGAGGCCGCAGCGGCTCTCGGGGCGGGGGCCGGTCCGTGGTGGGGGATCAGCCCTCTCCCATCTCGCAGTGGCCGTTGAAGAAGGCGCCGCGGTGTACCTGGAACGCGGGGGTGCGGATATCTCCCTTCATCCGGCCCCCGGCCTCGATCTCGACCGACTCGCGGGCGTCGACGTCGCCGGAGATCCGGCCCTGGATCAGCAAGGTGTCGACCGCGACGGTGGCCTCGACGTCGGCGTCGGCCCCGACCTCGAGGCGAGCTCCGGCAGCGATCTTGCCGTGGAACACGCCGTCGATCCGGGCCCGGCTCCGGAAGCGGAGGGTCCCCTCCAGGGTGACCCCCTGCCCGACGAGGGTGCCCTCGTCACGGCCTGCCGGGGGGAGCAGCCGGGGGGGCGCGGCCGCTTCCGGGAGAGGCCGCGGCCTGCTCCCCTCGGCTGGCGGGGGCGTGACCGTCTGGGCGTCGATCACCGGCGGCTCCACGGAGTCCAACAGGTCCTGGAGCTGTCCCTTCTTCCGTCCGAACATGCTCACCTCTCCGGTCGCCAGGAATGTAGCAGCGCCTGGCGGAGGGCACAACAGGCGAGATCGGCCTGCCGACGACCGGCGAGCCGGCCGCTGGACCGCCGCGGCTAGGAGCGTGTTGCGGAAAAGTCCGTCGCGAGGCGGTCGAGGCGCGGCGCAGGGAAGGAAGCACCGAGCCGAGACGCCGCAGGCGTACTCGAGGTACGTCGAGGACGGATCGGCCGGTGCTGACGCACCATGCGCCGATGCATCGGCCGCCGCAGCAGAACGCTTTGCGCAAGACGCTCCTAGCCCTCGACCTCGGTGGCGATCTCGGGCCGGCGCTCCCACAGGTCCCGACAGGCCTGGCTCAGGGAGTGGCGAAGGCGCTCCGGGTGCAGATCGGTCTCCTCCTGCTCGACGTCGAGCAGGGCGCAGGGCAAGGTGCTCCCGTCCTCCAGGGGCAGCTCCCGCGTCGCCGCGGGCAGGGTGGCGAGCTGATCGATCGCGAAGTCGTACTGCAGCAGGGCCTCGGGGAGCGCCGGGGGAGTGGGGCCGTCCAGCCCCGCGGCGCGCGCCCGGTTGCGTCGCTGCGCCTCCTCGCGCGACACGCGCAGCCCCAGGACGACGGCTCGCTGGCGGAGCTCGTCCGCGAAGAGGGTCAAGGCGTGGCCGTACCCCGTGAGGCCGCCGCGCGCGAGGGAGATGAGGAGGGTCGTCTGGTCGAAGAGGGCGGGATCGCGCGCCAGGAGGGCGAGGGCCCGCGCGTTGCTCTTCAGGGCGAAGAGGTCCCACAGCGCCGGATCGAGCAGGAGCCCGTCACGATCGGTGAACAGGCGCGGCTTGCCCCGCTCGGCGAGCAGCTCGTCCGTCTGGCGGGCGTCGAGCAGGTCGGAGAGCTCGTCGAGGCTGGCGATCTCGCCCAGGTGGAACCGGCCGCGGCGTTCCCGGAGGGGGACGCTGGACAGGGCGGACCGGACCAGGGACTTGCCCGCGGCCGGGCGACCGACGAGGAACACGACGGCGAAGTGCTGCTGCTCCATGGACTCCCCTGGGTGCGAGGCGGCGCGCGGGGTGATCCCACGGCAAGCCCGAGTTTCCAGAATTCGCGTGCCTGGCGTCAAGTTGACAGCAGGTCCGGTGGCTGCGAAGATCCCTCTCCGGCTGCCGCAGCGTGCGGCACCCCACGAAGGCTCGAGGTCGAATGGAAGCAGGCAAGGCATTGCTGGTGCTGGGAATGACCCGCGCGGCCCTCGATCCGGCGGCCTCCGAGCCGCTGGCCGCTCCGCGACAGTTGCTCGAGGCCGTCGCCGGTGAGATCGCCTATTTCCGTCAGCGCGGTCGTCCAGTGATCTTCCTGGTCTCCGGGGCCGCCGGGGCCACCCCCGCCTCCTTGCAGGAGCAGCTCCATCCGGCCCTGCCGGTCGACCCCCTCGATCCGCTCCTGCCGCTGCCCACCATCTCGGCGTTCTGCCGGACCGGCCTCGGCCCGCTGCTCGAGCAGGGGAGCGTCGACACGGTCACCCTCGTCGGGCTGCGCGCCCACGTGGAGATCCTCTTCAGCGCCGCCGAAGCGGTCACCCGTGGCCTCCGCATCACGGTCCCGGCCCCCTGCATCGCCTCGGCCTGCAGCGAGGA
Source organism: Myxococcota bacterium (assembly GCA_034005005.1). Lineage (GTDB taxonomy): Bacteria > Myxococcota_A > JAVEVO01 > JAVEVO01 > JAVEVO01 > JAVEVO01. Next base: position 36,806 of record JAVEVO010000038.1, on the reverse strand, counting down.
TCACGAGATCGCCTTGCGGCTGATCCGCCGGGAGCTCATGGGCGCACGACGAGTCGAGGGCTGAGCGGACTGGCCGGCGCGGTCCCCGGGGGGGCGACTCGGCTCAGCCCTTGGCGCCGAGCAGCAGCTCGACGTCGGCGGGAGGGGGCCACTCCCCGGGACCCTGGGTCCGCTTCCACTCCTCGAGGTCCATCTCCTCGGCGCCCCAGTCGCTGAGGAACTCCGACGGATCGGACCCGTCGTTGGAGAGCTGCAGCCAGTTCCCGTCCTCGTACTTGTCTGGTGCTTTAGCCTTGGCCGCGGCGAATTCCTGGGCAGTAAGACCCCGTTGCTTGCGATCGACCTCGACGTTGGTCCCGCCCTTGGTCATGTTCAACCAGAGGATGAAGCGGATCGGGTGGTAGGTGTAGAGGATCCCGTCCTCGGGCAGCCCGAGCTCCTTGGCCAGCTCGGGGGTGTACCACTGGAAGGGCGCCAGCCGCTGGTAGAGGATCTTCAGCTTCCGCTCCGTGTCCCACGCCCACACGTTGCGGCGCTGCAGCGCCTCCTTCCAGTCGGTCCCCGACCACCACTCGGAGACGTGGCGCGCGATGTAGGAGCGGACCTCCGCGGCTGCGGGGTTCTCGTTGTAGAACTTCGTGATCTCCTCGGAAGAGACGGAGGCGCGGCCGCCGAACTTGGTGAAGGTGGGATCGACCTTGGAGATCACCTCGTTGACGTCGCAGACGCTGTTCTCGTCGGTGTCCTCGTCGAGCAGCTCCCAGTCCTTGTGGAACTTCTTGAGGTCGATCACCTGCTCGGCGGCGAAGACCTCGAAGTGGAGCTGGGGAGCCCGCTCCTCCTCGGGGCCGTAGGAGCCCATGTAGCCGACCAGGGTGTTGCCCTTGATCTCGATGGGCGGGTCGAAGATCGCCACCTTGCCTTGCCGCATGGCGAAGAAGTTCTTGGCGAACTCGGGTCGCAGCGTCGCGGGATCGACCTCGCCGCCCGTGTCCGCGTCGAGGTCGAGGTCGAGGCTGCCGCCGCCACCGTCCTTGGGGGGCTTGCCGGCCTTGGCCTTGGCCTCGATCATCCACGGGATCAGGGTACCCCCGAGGTTGATCCGGTTGAGGTGCATGTACAGGCTGAAGAAGGTGATCTCCTTCTTCTCCTCCACCTGGAGCTTGTGCCGCATCAGCACGAAGTTCGGGCTGCCGAGCTCGACCTCGTCGACGAACCGGGCCGCGATGATCTCGCCGTCGTAGACGCAGTTGACCCGCTGTCCCTGCTCGCCGTGGAGGTGGACCCCCGAGTGCCAGGTGCCGTTGAGGCCGATGGGGTACCAGCCCCCGCCGGGGTTCTCCTCGTTGTTCTTGTAGAAGCGCTGCGCGGTCTCCTCGGCCTTGTTGCCGAGGATGTCGCCGCCGCCGCCGCCCCGGCCGAGGGAGAGGGGGAAGGCGTAGCCGCCGCCGTGGATCCCGTCGAAGATCCGCTTCCAGTCGAAGCCGGGGCCGGGATCCCACTTGTGCACGGAGAGGTGGAAGTGGGCGACGACCCCTTCGAACTTGGGGTCGGCGATGACGCCGGGGACGACCTGGCCGTCCTCGCCTACCGGCGGGACCGGCTTGATGCGCGGGAAGTAGCGGCAGATCTCGCGGATCGCCGCGATGCAACTGATGTACTGCGCTTCGCTGTAGCCGAGCGCGGTGAAGGTGCCGCCGTTGATCACCCCGGTGAAGACGCCGCGGTCCCGGTAGTGGCTGGCATACTGGATCACGGCGGCGTTCGACATGTCGAAGCCGATGGAGTAGGCGTTCACGCTGCCGGCGTGCCAGGTCATGTGGGCCAGGTCCCAGGGCTGGTAGACCGTGCCGTCGTTGTCGATGATGAAGTGGGTCGACAGTCCCCGGCGAACGAGGACCTTGAAGCAGCTCCGGGCGTTGAGGCAGGCGTCGTGGTGGATGGTGAGCATCGAGATGTGCCCACGCATCGCCTGGGGGCCGATGTTCCCCTTCATGCGGTAGGGCGAGAAGGTGCGCTGCGGCGTGTCGGGCCGGACGTCCGGGGGGAGCGACATGGGGTTGTGCCCGTCCCAGCCCGGATCGTCGAGGAAGGTGACCACGGGCACGCCGAGGTCGATCACCTTCTGGCCATAGAAGACCATCCGCGTGTCACGGACCTGGGTCGCCACCACGTTGGGCACGAGGGGTGGGGGCGGTGCGAAGGAGGGAACCTGGTTGCTCATCAGCCCTTACCCTTGATGCCTGCTGCGCAGAACATGCACTTGGTCCAGGTCGGCAGCATCGCCCGGCCACAGGTCGGGCAGACCTTGGCACCCGGCGCCTTGGCCGCCGCCCCACCACCCGCGGCCGCGCCGCCGCCCGCGCCGCCGCCCTTGGCCAGCCCGGCCGCGGCGCCGGCGGGTTTGGGGGCGGCGCCGGCCGGTGCCTTGACGCCGCCCGCCGCGGCCTCGATCCCCGCCGCTCCCCCGGCCGGCGCCTTGACGCCGCCCGCCGCGGCCTTGGCCCCCGCCGCGGCCCCGCCGCCCGCGGCCTTGGCACCCGCGGCGGCGCCGCCGACCGCGGCCTTGGCGTCCCCGGCGGGCGCCTTCGCCCCGGGCATCCCCGGGGGGGCCTTCAACTGGAAGGCCTTGCCCCCGGGCATCGGCGGGGCCTTGCCCTGGGCCTTCAGCTCCTCCCACTTCTTCTTCTCTTTCTTCTTCTTGATGATCTTGCGGACGATCAGGAAAATGATCAGCGCCAGCAAGAGGATGGCGAGGATCACCAGACCGATCTTGCCCCAGTACCTCCAGCGGAAGTGCAGCTCCTTGATCTTCACCTGGAAGGGGATGGAGGCTGGCGTGGACAGCCGGGCTCCCCGGAAGCTCATCGTCAAGCCGAAGCGATAGTCCTTCTTCTCGCGCAGGTCGGAGGGCACGACGTCGACGGCGAGCTGCCCCCAGACCTCGGCGGCGACGTACTTGAAGAGGATCGGCACGTCCTTGACGGTGCGCGCCCGGCGGTAGGTGCCTCCCGACTTCCGGGCGAGCACCTCCAGGTTGGTGAGGAAGGCGTCGCTGCCGTCACTGTAGCCGATGGCCATGATCCGCACCCGGGCCGCCCGGGCCTCCTTGACGATGGTGTGGATCTTGCGGAGCGCCGCGTCCTCGGACTCGCTGGAGCTGTCCGCACCGTCGGCGAGGACGACGATGAAGCGGTTCTCGGGCAGGTTCTTGTCCTGGGAGGCGAAGAGCTTCACCGAGTCGCGCAGTGTGTCGAAGAGCTTGGCCTGGTACGCGTCCTCGCTGGGCTTGGTCGCGCCGATCGCCGCCACCGCCTCGCCCGGCGGGCCGAACTTGCCCTTGGTGAGGTTGTTGATGTTGTTGATGTACGCGAAGGCCGTGGCCACGTCACCGCCCCGGAACCCCTTGGCGAACTCCTCGAACCCCTTGCCCTGGGCCTTGGCGATGGGCCCGGTGTAGGCCTGATAGCCGCACGCGACCATGGCCACCGCGACGTCGTGGCTCGAACCCTTGAGGCTGTAGACCGGCGCCTCCTTCTCGATGGGCTTGCCGTTCATGGTGATGGCGGCCTCGGGGACCTTCTTGGCCGGCACCGGCAGGCCGCGCGGATCGAGCGCGGTGAAGAAGATGGTCAGCTCGGGCGCATGGGAGGTGTCGATGGCGTTGATCTTGACCCGGAAGTCCTCGGCCTTGGCCGCGGCCGCCGGCGGGGCGGGCAGCAGGAGGGCGAGCGACAGCAGGAGGCTGGCGAGGGCAGGCCGGGCCTGGCCCGACCTCGTCGTCGACGCCGCGAGCAGGTGCGTGGCCGGCACGCCGTATCGACTCACAGCCCGAACCCGAAACGATTGATGAGGACCTCGAGGGGGGCGGCGGCGGCGTGCCAGCTACCCCAGGGGGAGCGGCGGGCCTCGAGGGTGATGGGGTGGACGCCCGGGTGCAGGGGGACCGCCGCGCGCGGCACGCGCCAGATCACCTCGCCGGTCTCGCCCGCGAGGGACAGGGACAGGGTCTCGACGTAGCCCGCGGGGCCGCAGAGCCGCAGCTCCAGCTCCTCGTTGGCCCCGATACCCAGCCGGACCTGGAGGGCGACCTGGTCGCCGACGAAGGCGCGCTCCTGACCGAAGCGGACCTCCGCGAAGACGGCCGGGAGGAGCCCGGCGAGGACGTCGCCGCCCGTCAGGCCGGTCGCCAGGACGGCCCCGGCACCTGCGGCCGCGGTCCCCCCGAGGAACGCCCGCCGGGTGACGAGCGCTCTGCACTGCTGTCGATCGTGCTCAGCCACTGGATTCGACCTCCGCGCGGCTACTGTACTACCCTCGCCGCTGGCTTGACAACCCACCGGGACGGGGCACGCCATCACGGTGTCGCCCGGTCACGAGAGGACCCGGCCTGTCGGGCGGCTGAGAAATCCGGGAGCCGCGCTGCTGAGGAAGGGATGCGGGAGAGGAGAGGGGAGAGGAGAGGGGAGGGGGGGCCACCCCCGCGCTGGTCACTGGAAGTAGCTGGCCACCGTGCGCAGGGCGGGGAGGTCGTGGACCTCGTCGGGGAGCAGCGGCACGAGCACCGGCGCCGTCCGGCTCCCGATGAGCTGCATCAGGGCGGCCACCCGCCGTCGGTCGTGCGCGGCGAGCTCGTTCTGCAGTTGCACGTTCTGCTGCAAGGCGCTCACCAGCTCTTCCACGTCGTACCGCACCTCGACCAGCGGGACCTCCTCGCCGGGCGAGCGGGGCGGCGGGCCGAGCAGACGCCGGACCTCCTCGACCAGCTCCGGCCGGAGCTGCCCCTCCGCGTGGGCGGCGTCGATGAACGGGTGGATGCGGTTGATCACGAAGCCCGCGAAGGGGAGCCGACGCTGGAGGATCTCGCCGTGGAAGAAGGCCGCTTCCTGGGCCCCCGCCTCCGAGGTGGTCGTCACCAGCAGAAAGGCGGTGGCCGGTGAGCTCATGAGCTGCTGCACCTCCTGGGAGCGACGGCGGAACTCGAAGCGCATGCTCGCCATCGCGCCGAGGAAGGCCTCGATCTCGTCCATGAGCTGACCGCCGAAGGCCCGTCCGAGGACCTTCTTGACCACGTTCCCCGAGGTCCGCACGAGCTGGCGGAGGAGCCCGACGTTGCCTCCGCGCACGGGGCCGCCCGCCACCTCCGGCAAGAACCAGCGGACGATCCGCTCGTCGAGCATCGCCGCGATCCGGCCGGGAGAATCCAGGAAATCCAGGGCGTTACGGGTCGGCGGGGTGTCGAGGACGATGAGGTCGTACCGCCCCGAGCTCGCCGCGTCGTAGACCTTCTCGCCCGCGAGGTACTCCTGGACCCCGGCCATCTGCCCGAGCATCAACCGGAAGAGCCGGTTGCGCCGGACCTTGGCCGTCTCCTCGGGGGAGGGGGAGAGGCGGTCGAGCAGCTCCTCGAAGGCGGCCGCGGTGTCCAGCATCGACGCGTGGAGCGTGCCCGCGACCCGCTCGTCCGGCAACTGGGCCGCCAGATCGATGGGCGTCTCCGCGTTGCCCAGCTCCTGCAGCCCCAGGCTCTGCGCCAGCCGGCGGGCCGGGTCGATGGTCATCACCAGCACCCGCTGGCCGCGGACCGCCGCCTCGATGGCCAGGGCGGCCGAGGTGGTGGTCTTGCCCACGCCGCCCGAGCCACAGAGCACCAGCAGGGTGTGGTCGTACAGGGTGTCGAGCCACACGGCGGGCTGGCCGGGAGGGCTCATGTCGGGACCTCCGCGAGCCGGTAGGCGAGGTTGCGGACGAGCCCCGCCGGCCCGTCGTCCTGGAGCAGCAGCGGCAGGGTGGCCAGGGGGATCCCGGGCAGGCTGCGGCGGAGCCGCTCCACCTGCTCCCGGTGGCGATGGGCGCGCTGCTCGCGCAGCAGGCCGGCCGCGATCAGCTCGGCGAGGGAGCCCTGCCGGCCGTTCATCCGGGCGTCGATCCGGCCGAGGAGGGGAGCGGCGCTGCCCTCGGCGAGCAGCGGCGGGGTCACCTGGTTCACGAGCAACTGCTGGACCGGGACGCCGGCCTCGCGCGCGATCCGCTGGCCGAGCTGGATCGTCTCGGAGACGGGCATCTCCTCGGCGAGGGAGACCAGGGTCAGGGCGGTCCGGCCCGGGTCCCGCAGGAGCTGATCGACCTCCCGGGCACGTCGGGCCGCGGGTCCCGCCTTGACCAGCTCGGCGAGGATCGTCGGCACCTTGAGGAGCTGGTGCGCATGGCCGAGCGCGGGCAGGTCCAGCAGCAACAGGTCGAAGGGCAGCTCCCCCCGCTCCATGTCCCGTACCAGGCGCCAGGACCGGTTGAGGACCGCCATCTCGGTGACGCTGGGGGCGGCGCGCAGGAAGTGGCCGATGATCGGGTTGGCGACCACGGCCTTGAGCAGCCGTGGCACCGGCAGGTGCTCCTTCAGCCAGAAGACCACGGAGGAGGTGTGGTCGAGGTTGACCGTCGCCAGACCGTCCTCGACGGGGCGGAGCTCACCGTCGGGCACGGGATGGGCGAGGGCCGGGGCGGCGAGGAAGGTCGGCAGCACCGGGCGGGTGTCGACCTCGGCCGCGAGGACCCGCAGCCCGCGTGCCCGGGCGAGGCGCGCCAGGGCCGCGACGCAGGCGCTCTTCCCCACCCCGCCTTTTCCACTGACCAGGAGCAGCCGCTTGCCCAGGATGCTCAACATGGCTGCTTCCATACAGTCAGGCCGGTCCGCCGTCAATGCGCCCAGGCCTGCCGGGAGCAGGGTCTCCTCCGGTCGGGCCGCCCGGCTCCGGTGCGAGCAGGCGCTCGAGCAGTCGCCGCGCGAGGTCCTCGTCACCGTAGAGCACGTTGGCGGCGACCATGGAGACCGTCGAGTAGCGGCCGATGGTCGCCAGCAGGTCGGGGAGCGGCCGCTCGTCCGGTGGCAGGGCGTCGTACAGGGCGAGGGCCCGGTTGAGGCCGCCGATCTGCGTCAGCAGGTGGAGCAGGGGGTCCTTGCGGAAGCTGGCCAGGGCCTCGGGCAGGGTCTGGCCGAGGGGGCGCACCTGCCGCACCATGAAGTGGTAGTCGAGGTAGAACAGCCCGTCCGGGCCGAGCGCGATCCGGGCCGCGTCCTGCGCCTGCTCCTCGTCCAGCGGGTCGCTGTTGGTGCGCATGAAGATCCCCGGGAGGGGGTGCGTGGCGATGCTCTCGGGGTCGACGTAGAAGACGTAGGGGTCGTACTCCTGCTCCGCGGTCGGGCTGTTGATCGCGGGCATCTTGGCCATGACCGAGAAGACCAGATCGGTCCCCTGGCTGAGTCGCACCCGGCGCACCAGCGTCCGGCCACCCTGGAGGTCGGGCATCCGGGACAGCAGCCCCCGGTCGAACAGGAGGTCCAGCAACTGCTGCTGGGACGAGGCGTAGCCCTCGTCCCGGATGAGCTGGACGAGGACCTCGCCGTTGGGCATGACCTCCTGGAAGGCCTCGACCGCGTTGACCGCGTGCTCGGGCAGGACGCCCTGGGCGGCGAGCTCCGGGTTGCTGCTGATCGCGAAGGTGCAGGCGACGGTCTTCTCCGGGCCGAGCGCGTCGAGGATGCGTCGCCACACCGCACGCGCCCGCTCGGGCTGGCGAGCGAATAGTCCGTTGGTCACAAAGGAGCGCGCCTGGAGAGTCGGAGAGCTCTGAATTCTCCGGAGAACCCTGTCCAAAAGGTCCAGGTTGACCGTCGGCTCACCGATGCAGAACGAGAGGCCGTGGACCCCGAGCTCCTCCGCGTCGTCGAGGTGCCGTAGGACCTGGGCGTCCGCGAGTCCCCGCGCCAGGGGGTTCTGGAAGAGCGCCCCCCACAGGATGCAGTCCCGGCAGCGGAGGTTGCAGCGCCCGCTCGGGCCGAAGTTGAGGTAGCGGGGGCTGTAGCCGAAGCGCTCCGGGAGCCGGGCCACGAGCTCCAGGTACTCTTCCCGGAAGAGGCCGAGCCGCTGGGCGATGAGCGTCAGCAGCTCCGGGAGCAGTCCCTGCCGCTGGAAGGCCTCCTCCTGCCGGGGCTGCTCTTGTCCCAAGGCCTGCAACGCCTCGATCAGGGACGCGAGGGTCTGCGGGGAGGCGCCGAGCAGGTGGGCCGAGGCCTCCGGCGCCTCCGCCAGCCGGCGGGCGACGCGCTCCAGGACCGCGAGGAAGCGCGTGCGGACCGGCCCGTCGTCGACGAAGCGGCGGTCGTGGTGGGCATAGCGGGCGAGCGCGCGCTCGTAAGCGGGCGGATCCTGCTCGATCAGCTCGGCACAGAACGCCGCGAGCCCTTCGCCCGCAGGCACCGTTCGTCCCTCCATGCCCACGCCTCCCGGTCGAGCTCGTCTCCAGCGTGCCTCCCCGTCGACGGGGAGGCGCGGGCGAGCTGCAGACAGTGTATTGTAGCGCTTCGGCGAGGTCGACGGGAAGGGCTGCGCAGGTCGCGGGTGGCTCTCCGGGCAGCGATGTGCCATCCCGTCACCGCGCAGATGACCGGTTGCCAGGCAGAGGGAGGCAGATGAAGAGAGGGGTGAAGGACCACGGCTCCTGCCACGAGGCGAGCCGGTGGCCCGCACCGCGACGCACGGGGCACGCGGTGTCGGCCGCCCGGGCTGCCGCCGTCGCCTTGACTCAGCTACCCGTCACTCCTATAGTTCAGCCCGCTGACGGGCCAGGGGCCCACTTCGCTCACGTCCACGGGGAGGACCTTTGTTCGACGCGCCTTTCGCGGGAGAGGGACTCAAGACCCTGCTCCGGTTCGCCGAGACCTCGCTGCCCACCGAATGGGGCGAGTTCCGCCTGTGCGTCTACCGGGAGCGAGCGACCGAGCGGGAGCACCTGGCCCTCGTGCGCGGCGAAGTGGGCGGCAGAGAGGCCGTCCTGGTGCGGGTGCACAGCGAGTGCTTCACGGGCGAGGTGCTCGGCTCCTTGAAGTGTGACTGCCGGGAGCAGCTCCAGGACGGGCTGCGTCGCATCGGCGAGCAGGGGGGCGTGCTGGTCTACCTCCGTCAGGAGGGGCGCGGCATCGGGCTGGGCAACAAGGTCCGGGCCTACCGGCTGCAGAGCCAGGGCGCCGACACCATCGAGGCCAACGAGCTGCTGGGCTTTCCGGTCGATCTGCGGTCCTACGATGAAGCTGCCGAGATCCTTCGAGATCTGGGCGTCACCAGCGTGCGGCTGATCACCAACAACCCCGACAAGATCGCCGGGCTGCGTCGCGCGGGAGTGGCGGTCGTCGAGCGGGTGCCCTCACCGTCCAGCCTCGGTCCGCACAACCACGGCTACCTCCACACCAAGTGGAGCCGGCTCGGCCACCTCCCGCCAGCGAGCGGGCAGACGGACGAGAGCTGATCGTGGGTCCTCGACGAGCCCACTTGCCAGCGCGCACCGGGGGCGCGCCGCGGGCGGGTGAGGCAGCGTGCCGGCGCCTGCCGTTGCCGGCCATCGTGCTCGGAGGTCTGCTCCTCACCGGCTGCTTGCCCGGCCCCGTCACGCTGCCGGGGGTTGGCGGGGACGACTACCAGAACGAGCTGTCGCGGTGGACCCGCAAGGAGGAGGTCTATCGCGGCTTCGAGGCCAAGATCTTCGTCACCGCGACTTACCACGCGGACTCGTTCCGGGACGCCTACACCCAGAAGCGGGCTGCGGTCCTCGGTCTCAGCGATCGCGACCAGCGGCAGTTGCGGGACGACCAGCGCCGGACCGCCGAGAGCTTCCACGAGTTCTTCGTCGCGGTCTACACCGGCGAGCGGCGCTGGAACGACCTCGAGAAGCCGGGCTCGATCTGGCGCCTGGCCCTGGTCAACGACCGCAGCGAGCGGGTCGCGCCCAGCGAGATCTTGCGCATCGATCGGCGGGACGCCGAGGTGGAGGCCTTCTACCCCTTCCTCGATCGCTTCACCCAGGGCTACCTGATCCGGTTCCCCAAGACCAGCCTCGAGCTGAACGCGCCCTTGCTCGACGAGACCGTCCGCTCCTTCCGGCTGCAGCTCTCGTCGCCCGTGGCCGTGGCCGAGCTGTCCTGGAGCCTGCCCGGCGGCTGAGCGGGGGGCGTGCCGGCCGCGTCCGGCAAGGCTCGGCTCCGCCCTGCTTCAGACGAGGCGCAGCAGGAAGAGCTGCTGGCCGAGGAGGAGGAAGTCTCCGTCGGTCAGGGGGATCTCGCGCCGGAGCCGGACATAGGTCCCGTTGGAGGAGCCGAGATCGCGCAAGGTCACCCGGGCCCCGTCATGGGTGAGCTCCGCGTGGAGGCCCGAGACGAAGCCGTCCTCGGGGAAGATGATCTCGCCGCGCTCCCGTCCCAGGCGGACCGAACGTCCGGAGAGCAGGTGGGCGTCCCCGATCCGCTCGGGTCCCAGCAGCAGGCAGATTCGCCCCCAGACCCCCTCGGAGGGGCTGCCCAGGAGCACGGTCCCCTCCGCGTCCGGGGCGAGCGGCTCCTGGGGCAAGAGCTCCAGCCGCAAGAGCTCCTGGCCGATGCGGAAGACGCTGCCGTGCTGGAGCAGGGTCGGCTCCCGGACGCGCAGGAAGGTGCCGTTGAGGGAGCCCTCGTCGCGCACGAGGATCGTCCCCCGGGCATCGACCCAGAAGGTCGCGTGCAGGGGGGACAGGAAGGGGTCCGCCTCGAAGAGCGCCGAGTCCCCGGTCCGGCCCACGGTCACCCCGGCTGCGGGGACCGGGAGCTTGCCACCCTCGGAGCCATCGGCCTGGATCTGCACCAGCCAGGCCCGGGGAGCGGGGGGCGCTTCGGGGGCGAGGCGGGCGTGGAGCGCCGGCGAGGCTGGGGAGGCCGGCGCCTGGGCGACGGGCGGGAGGGGGCTGCCGGCCGCGAGGAGGGGGAGTGGCCCCCCGCTCGCTCCCGACTCGGGCCCGCCGACGGACGGGGAGGGGAGGGGAGGCTTCGCGAGGGGGGCGACGGCTGCCGGGGGCGCGTAGCGAGCGCCGCAGGTGCCGCAGAAGGTGAAGCCGGGCTGCAGCGCGCGGCCACAGCGGGCACAGACCCGCTCGGGCTGGGGGGGCTCCGCCGCGAGGAGCGACTCCCCGCCGGCCGGTGCTTCCGGGCTGTTGCCGGAGGCATCGACCGAGCGGGAGAGGGGCGCGGGAGACTTCGGCTCCGTGGGGAGCCGCTGGCGTGGATCACCCGTCGCCCCCGGCTCGAGGGGTTGCCCGCATCCGAGGCAGAAGCGGTAGAAGGGCTCGTTTTCGCGCGCACAGGATGGGCAGCGCACGGTCGACCTCCCGGGGTTGCCTGACCGCCGGGAGCATACTGCAGCCCGCCTCCCGGCGCAACCGCTCCGGGCCCGCGCGCCGTCCTCGTGCCCACCCCTCGAGGCCCCGGGCACCGCTCGGACCAGCCCTCGGTTGCATTGCGGGACGGCATCCTCTATAAGGCGGCCAGCCGGGGGCTCGTGGTGGAGCCCCTGCCGTCTGCAGGGATCTGCGTGAAGAGCTGCCCCAAGTGCCGTGCCGACGTCGAGGATCGGGTCAGCTTCTGCCCGTTCTGCGGCCAGGACGTGCGGGCGCTGCCCGCTGCCGAGGCCGATCCCTTCCTGCAGCGGGTGCTCGCCGGCAACTTCCGGATCGAGGAGCTGCTCGGTGCGGGCGCGATGGGCCGTGTCTACCGGGCGACCCAGCTCTCCCTGGGCAAGCCGGTGGCGGTGAAGATCCTCCACCGTCGGCTGCTCGGCGATCCCCACCTCGAGAAGCGCTTCCACCGGGAGGCCCAGGCCGCGAGTCGGCTCTCCCACCCCAACAGCATCCAGGTCTTCGAGTACGGCACCGCCGAGGACGGCTCCCTGTTCATCGTGATGGAGCTCCTCGAGGGGCGGGACCTAGGGCAGCTCGTGCGGGACGAGCATCCCCTGTCCTGGTCGCGTATCTGCCTGCTGCTCGCCCAGGCCTGCTCGGCGCTCGACGAGGCCCACGCGGCCGGTATCATCCACCGGGACCTCAAGCCGGAGAACATCATCGTCCTCGGGGAGCGGCGCGGCACCGGTGAGCAGGTCAAGGTCCTGGACTTCGGCATCGCCAAGGTCCAGGACGCGCGTGACCGCCAGGAGGGCGAGGCCCCCCTGACCTTCGCGGGCATGGTCTGCGGCACTCCCGAGTACATGTCGCCCGAGCAGGCCCGGGGCATCGAGGTGACGGCCGCGGCCGACATCTACGCCCTCGGCGTGATCCTGTACCAGCTCATCACGGGGCTGCTCCCCTTCGAGGGGCCCTCCACCCTGGCCATCATCACCAAGCAGATCAGCGATCGACCGGTCCCTCCCGCGCAGCGACGCCCCGATCTGGCCATCCCGCCTGCGCTCGAGGAGCTCTGTCTGGCGGCCCTGGCCAAGGACCCGGCGGCTCGGCCCGCGTCGGCCCGCGAGCTGCGGGAGCGGCTGCTGGCCATCCACCTCGAAGCGAGCAGCGGCGAGAGCCTCGCCGCATCCTCGCCGGCCGTCCAGGCCTCGCTGCCGGCCACGGACCTGACGCCCCTCCCGGTCTGGCCGGGGGAGGCGGCCCTGCCCCCGGCTGCGCTGGCTCCCCGCCCCTCCGCACCGCGCCGGGGGCGCTGGCTGCTCCTCTTGCTGCCCCTGCTCCTGCTCGGGGGGGCCGCGGCCTTCTGGCTCCTGCCGCGGGAGCAGGCGGTGGCGCCGGGGCCCGAGGAGCCACGGGTCCGGATCACCAAGGGGTACCCCGTGGGCAAGCGCGCGGGGGCGGCCAGCGGGACTGCCGCCTCGCCATCGACGAGGCCGGCCGACCCGGGCCCGGGGACCGCCACGCCGGGGACCGCGGCGCCGGGGACCGCCGCGCCGGGGACCGCCGCGCCGGGTAGCCTCCAGCCGGCAGCGCGCCCCCCGTCGCCCACCCCGGCCGCAGCCACCGAGCCCACCGGGGGAGCGAAGAAGCCTCCGGCCAGCGGCCCGGCGGCCCGGCCGGCCGGGGGGAGCCGGGCGCCAGCCCCCGCCGGGGACGAGCGCGCCCGGGCCGATGAGGCCTTCGCCCGGGGCCGGGCCGCGTTCCTGCGGGGTGACATCGCCGGGGCGATCGCCGCCTACGAGCAGGCGGCCCGGACGCGCAGCCCCAACCCCGAGGTCTACTACGAGCTGGGTCGCTGCTACGTGCGGATCCAGGACAAGGAGGCCGCGGTCCGCAACTACCATCGCTACACGCGGCTGGGGAAGAACCCCGACAAGGTCCGCTCCGCCGCGGCCAGCATCACCTCCCTCACCGCTCCCTGAGCGCTGCTTCCCCGCACCGCCAGAAAGTGCTTGCCGAGGACCGCAGCTCTGCTATAACCCCGCCCGCTCGCCGAAGAGGCGAGCCCCGGGGCAGTAGCTCAGCTGGGAGAGCGCTGGAATCGCACTCCAGAGGCCGAGGGTTCGAATCCCTTCTGCTCCACCAAGGATCCCGGGTAGTTACAAGATCCGGTCCGGGGACACCTTCCCGGCCGGGGACACTTCGGGGACACTCCCGAAGGTCGACCGTCCCCGGGGACACTTCGGGGACACCTCCCCGGGTATCCCCTCTCTCGCTGCTTCCAGCCCGGGTCACTGGGCCCTCCATTCCCACATTGCTTCCAGCCCGATCCGCTCATAGTGCCGGCCCAGCACGTCCTCGCCGAGGATGCCGGAGAGGTCTTGCGCATGACCGAGGATCGCCTTGACGACGGAGCGGGGCACGCCGCGGCGCAACAGGTTGCTCGCGCAGGTTGCCCGGAGATCCTGGAAGCGGACGCGGGGGGCGCCAGCGGCCTCCAGGGCGGCAGAGAAGGCACGGCGTAGGGAGCAGCGGTTCCCGTCTCCCCGTAGGGGCGTCCCGTCGTCGGCCGCGAGCAGGTAGGGGCCGGAGCCGTGCTCGGGCCACCGGGGCACCTTGCGCCGTTGCCAGAGGCGCAGCTCTTCCAACAGCCAGGGCTCATAAACCGGCACGTCCCGGGCCTCGCCGTCCTTGGGCACGCGCTCGAACAGGGCGCCCTTGACCGGGGCGTCCGGGGCTTCCAGCGCGGCGCCGTCGGCCGAGAGGGCGCCGGGGGCCTCCCCTCGGATGATGTTGTGACGCACGGTGAGGAAGGGGATCGGCTGGTCAAGGTGCAGGTCGGCTTGACCGAGGCCGCGCACCTCTCCGAGCCGCAGCCCGCAGTAGGCACCCAGGCAGAAGGCGAGGCGCTCCCTCCCCAGGGGGAAGGCGAGCCGGACGGCCTCGGTCTGCTCTGGGCTCAGCACGATCGCTGGCGGTCGAGGCTTCTTGTGCGCGGTGCGGCGCCGTCGGGTGAGGGCGTGGCACGGGTTGGCGGGCAGCTTGCCGGGGTAGCGCTCTTGCGCCAGGGAGAGCATCGAAGAGAGCACGGCAAGCGGGGCCTCGGGCTTGCGTCCCTGCTCCCGTCGGCCGAGTCGGAAGCGGTCGACCATGGCAGCAGAGATCCGGTCCAGCGTCAGCTCCCCGAAGACGGGGGCGAGGATGGATCGCCAGTGGGCCCGATAGCCGGCGATCGTCGAAGGGCTCGCCTCACTCGCCCGGAGGAAGTCGAAGAACGAGGGTGCGAAGGCTTGCAGCGTCGGCAGCTCGGGCGGCGGCGCGGTCTCCTCGAGCGCGGGCAGGCGGGGGAGCAGACCGGGGCGGTTCGCCAGGGCGCGGGCCGCGGCGATCTCCGCCTGAGTCTCCTTGCACCACGCGGAGGCGGCGGCCTTGCTGGGGAATCGCTTGTGCTCGCTGTGCTTCTGCCCGTTGATCGTCCAGCGAGCGCGCACCCTCCAACAGGCTTCGGTCTCGTCCCAATACGGCTTCACGGGTCGCCACCCCCTTCCGTCGGGAGAGGTACTTTCGGAGGTCTGACTCTTGCACGAGCCAGGGTCCCCCGGCAACAAGCTGCAGCCCGGGCAGCAGGCCGGCGGCGAGCAGCCGCTGGACGTGCCGACGCGAGCGCCGGAGCAGCTCTGCCACCTCGGCGGTAGTCAACAGGGCCAGCTCCGGGGCGGCAGCGGTCACCTTCCGGCAGCTCCCGAGGCAGTCAGCGCGCCGGCGACAGGGCCGAGGGGTCGCAGTCGGGGCCGGGGTCGCGGAGCCGGAGCAGGCCGCGGCCGAGGTCGGGGAGCGGGCGAAGGTCTGGAGCTCGACGACGGCGAGCAGCTCGTCAACGTCGAGGTCGACGCGGAGCAGCTCGTCAACGTCGAGGTCCTCCACCTGGTCAACGTCGAGGTCGACGCGGAGCAGCTCGTCAACGTCGAGGTCGACGACGGCGCCGGCGACGGCTCGGGCCTGGTCACCAGGGGGCAGCCCTCGGGGCGCCAGGGCCTCCCCTGGCCACCGCGAGCAGCCGGCCGGGGGTCGGGGCGCCGGCCGGGGCGTCTCCGGGGCCGCTGGGGAGCCGGAGCAGGGCAGGCCGCGGGGGTCACCTGGACGCCTCCGGGCCGTCGAGGTCGACGACTTGCAGCGTGCTCATGGTCTCCAGCTCCAGACGGTGGCGAAGGTCCGGCCGCTCGCTCGGGCCTCTTCGACCGCGGCGGCGACGGGCCACCATGCCCGGGGGTCCACTTCGGCGGGGGCGCAGCCGGCCGCGGCGAGGGCATAGCCGAGCTCGATACAGGCGCCGTGTTCGGCCGGGGTCCACCCATCGGCGGCCGGGCGTCCCGGGGTGAGGGTCCAGCCAGCGGGGGGCTCCAGGCAGGGGCCGGCCAACAGGTCGACGACTGCGGCCTTATGCTCGGCGACGGCCGCGGCCAGCTCGGGCGGGGGGGCCTCGCCGTGGGCACGGAGCCGGAGGCGGCCGGTGTCGTCGAGGCGGACGGTGCAGCCGGAGCGCCAGAGGGCGACGAGCAGGGGAGCCGCGGGGGTCATGGGGTCACCTCCCGGGGCGCGGGGGCGAGCTCGCCGGCGGGGTGCTCGTCGTCGTCGGCCAGGTCGTCGAGGGCGCCGACGCGCTCGAGCGCGGCATGAAGCTCGGCGGCCTGCTCCGGGGTGAGGCGCGGCGGCAGGGTCCGGACCGGGTCCGGCGGGGGCTCGGGTCGCCAGCTCCACACCGCGGCGAAGGTCTCCCCGTGGTTGCGGGCGAGGTCGACGGCGGCAGCGATGACGGCGCGGGCTCGGGCTTCGGCGCGTCCGGGGGGGAGGGCAGCGGCCAGGGCGAGGGTGAGGCGGGGGAGCTCCCGGAGCGCGTCGAGGTCGTCGAGGTCGTCGGCCAGCTCGCCGGCCAGACCGTCCAGACCGTCGGCGAGGTCGTCGAAGATGAACTCCCCCTCGGTCTCGGTCTCGGGGTCGACGAGCGCGAGGCACTCGGCTTCCAGCTCGGCGAGCGCGATCACCTCGGGCGAGAACCGGGGGCGGTCGGGGTCGCCGGGGCAGGTCGCCAGGGGGGCGAGAAGGTCCGGCCGCTCGTGGACGCGGCAGAGCAGGGAGGCGGCGGCGACGAGCCGGCGCGGGCCGAGGGTGGGGGCTTCGGGCTTCATGCGATCACCTCTTCCCGGACGGGGGGGCGGCCGGGGCGCAGTGGCTTCGGGGCGGGCTCCAAGAGGGGGGGCGCGTCGGTCGCGGAGGTCGCGGAGGTCGCGGAGGTCGCGGAGGGCCGGGGAGCATCCGGCGGTGTCGGCGGTGTCGAAGGCATCCCGCCGCACCGTGGTAGCTGAAATGCCAGATCTGTAGTTGGTATCGATCTTTTGGCATCTACCACGCGATGGTTAGAGACAACACCGCCGACACCGCCGACACCGCCGACGGTTTCGACGCGCCAGAGGACTCCGGCCCTCAGATTCGCGAAGGCACGCGTAAGCCGAAACTCGCCTACCACCTTGCCCGCGTACCTCCCGAGCTTCCGGCCGACCTGTTGCGCGTCCAGCTCGGGGGCACCCTTCTTCCGCTGGCAGCCGAGCTCTTCCAGGGCCGAGGTCAGGGCGATGGATTCTTCATCGCGGCTGTTGTTGGCCAGCTCGCGCACAAGGTCTCCCGCGAGGATCCCGCCCGGCTGCCTGAGGTCTCTCAGGAGCTTCTCCAGGCCGAGGATGACCCGGCGGACGGCCAGCTCTTCGGGTGACTCCAGGCCGTTGGCGATGCCAGCGCGAGCAAGGATCGGGTCCGGCAGGTCGAGCCAGACGATCGGCGCCCGGATGGTTTCTGCCCATGCCTGGAACCTGCATCCTTTCAGCCGCGGTTGTGGCCGGCCGGCGGTGTGCCAGGCGCGCAGCAGGGTCAAGGCCGCGGCGACCAGCCGTGGATGATTCGTCCGCGTCCATTCCAGGATGCGGGGGCGATGAAAGTCCGTGCGCTCTTCCGGCTTCTCTAGGTTGGTCTGCATCCGGACAGGGTAGACCCGGCTGGGCATGTCGCCGACGTATTGCAGGTTGTTCCCCGTCGCGAAGATGACAGCGCGCCATCGGCCAGTGAGCTTTTCCGTCTTGCCCAGGATGCGGTACTGCACTTGTTCCGAGGTCAGTGCAGACTGGAGGGCGCCTTGGCCACCCAATGCGGTCGTCACCTCGTCGAGGATGATGGTGCGGTCGCCGTCCATCAGCACGGATGCCAGCCGCTTCTCCAGCTCCGCGGGGTCGGGGGTCCAGGTGCTCACGGAAGGATCGGCGCCCGTAGCTGCTACCACGGCCAGCGAGGCGGCGAGGGTCTTCCCCGTGGCGGGGCAGGTGGCATCGAAGGCGAACAGCGGCACGGGTCCGGCGATGCTGGTACGGGCCACGATGGACAGCACGGCGGCCAGCCAGGCGGAGCGGTCGGCGGGTGTCGTGAACGGGAAGTCGCTCACCACGTCCAACAGCTCGGCCGCGGCGGCTTCGGCCTGCTCGCGGGTGGGCCGCTCGGGGATGGCCGGATACTCGGCGACGGGCGCATAGAACAGCCCGGTTGCGGGGTCGTACCCGGGCACGTCCAGGATGGAGCCATCGGCGCGCAGCTCGGGCGCGGTGGTGATTCCCCGGAGGGGGCGGATGGTCGAGAACTCGCCAGCCTGGAGGATGAAGTTGGCCAGGTTGTCGGGGGCGTCGGTTGGGGCGCGGCCGTCCTTCTTGCGGCCGTCGGGCTTCTGCAGGGCGACCACACGGGAGATGGCTCCCTTGAGCCAGCCCACATGCACGGGCCGCACGGTGAGGGCGCCGGCCGGGCGGTGCACGCGGTCCTTCTCGGGCGACGGTTCCGCCTGTTGCACCACGCGCACCAGCATCTTGTCTCGCTGGAAGACGTGGGGATGGTTGCCGAGCAGGGAGAGCACGGTTTCTGCGTGCGCGTGCAGCTCGCCAGGGGTCAGCAACAGCTCGGGCCGGGGGTCCGGCTCCCCCTTCGTCTCGCCTTCGGCCGGTGCGGGCTCGGGCGGGGGCGCCAGCTCGGGGAGCGCGGCCAAGGCCGCGGCCAGCCCCTGGTCACCAGTCCGCCGGTGCAGGTCGTCCAGGTCGCCGTGCTCGCCGAGGTCGTCGGGGAGCTGCAGCGCGGCGGCGTCGAGGCCGGCCTTCTGCAGGGCCCGGACCGCGGCGGCCGCTCCCTCCCGGCCGGGGTCGTCGAGGTCGTAGACCACGCGGACGCGGACCTTGCGCGGGCTCAGGGCCGCGGCCAGGGGCCCGAGCGGCGGCAGGCCGGCCCGTTCGCCTTGGCAGGTGCAGACCGCGGGCACCTTGCTCTGATACGCGGCCCACGTCGAGGGCTCCCCGTTGACCAGGTAGAGGGTCCCGCCCGCGGGGGGCAGCAGGGACAGGGCCTGCTCCAGGCCGTACCAGGATCCCTTGCCCGGGGTCCAGCCTTGGTGCTTGGCGCACTCGTTCTTGCTCGGCCAGCCGGTCTTGGGGGCGAGGGCGTCCAGGTAGCGGATCCGCGGGGTCGGGCCGGCGGGCGTGGGGAAGTCCATCGCGGGCCGGTCGACCCACCTCGCGCCCTGCTTGCCGCGGCGGACGGTCGGGGTGCAGCTCCACACGGTCCGGAGCATCCCGGGGTCGAGGCTTCGCTTCCGGGCCCAGTCGTCGAGGGCCCGCGCCGCGTCGTCCAGGGTGAGCGCGCCGGGGCGGGTGTCCCGGTCCAGGTCGACGCCGGCGAGCTCGGCGAGGCGGTCCCGGGCCTGCTCCAGGGTCAGGGAGTCACGGCAGGCCAGGAACTCGATCGGTCCACCGCCGGCGGCGTTCTGTCCGGGGGCGGGGTCGCAGCCGGAGTGACAAGCCCAGCTCAGCGTCTGGGGGTCGACGGTGAAGCTGTCCCCGTCCCCGCCATGGACCGGGCAGGGTCCCCGGAAGCGTCCGCCGGCCTGGCGGAGCAGCCCGTCAGGGTCGTACAGCTCGCGCCAGCGGCCCCTCAGCAGGGAATCGAGCTGGTTCTTCTGGTTCTTGTAGCGAGCCCAGCGGGCCCGCTCGGCCTTGGCGGCGGTCATGCTCAGCCCTCGGCGGCCGCGCCGGCGGCGGTGCGGGCGGCGGCGGGGTGCGGGAGCCCCTGGCGGGCCACTCGATCGACGGCGGAGCGGGGCACCCGACGGAGCCGGGAGATCCGGACCGAGGGCAACCGGCCATCCCGAATCCACTTGCGCACGCTCTCGGGGTCGACCGCGAGCAGCTCGGCCACTTCGGCGACGGTCAACAGCCGATCGAATCCCTGCGTTGCATCGCTCATCTTGCTTTCCCTCCTAGTCACACTCAGGAGGCTAGGGAGCTACTTGTGAGGGCGCAAGGTCGAGTTGTGACGCGACCGGACCTTTCTGTTTGACCGGACCTAGTCCGGTCGACCGCGCTTAGTCCGGTCGACCGCGCTTAGTCCGGTTTTCGGGCAAAGGTCCGGTCGCGGCTCCAGGGGTGTCAGGGGAGGCGTCGGGCGGCGAGGCGGCGGCGGCGGGCAGCAGAGCGGCAGGCCTCGGAACAGTAGACCTTCGGTTGGTCGTCTACCTTCCAGCCGAAGAGCTTGCAGTTGTCGCAGCGGTAGAGCAGCTCGGGCACTCCGCCGGCCTTCCGCTCGTTGACCGAGAGGTCTGCTGTACCAGCGGGCGAGATAGTCACGAGATCGAGCAAGACAGAGAACAGGTGATGCTCCAGGTAGCCGATCCCCTTGTAGCCCAGGGAGACGCGCCGTCGGCCCGAGTCGATGGTCAATGCCAAGCCGGGGCAGTCCCATCCCTGCATGCCCAAGAAGCCGGGGTTGCCCTGCATGTTGCAGGCTAACCACCTCAGCGAGCCATCGAATCCACTCACCAGGCCGGCAGTCCAGGCGATCAACTCGGCGAGGATTCTCGCGAACTCCGCTTGCAGCTCTCCCATGGCCCGGATCGCCTTGCGCATGTTGGCCACGTCGTCGGGCCGGGAGTAGCCGTTGGCCAAGTCCAACCCGAGCCGCCCCATGCTGGTCTGCTTTCCGGCTTCCAGCTCTTCCCAGGCCGGCGGGTAGAACTCGGCCCATTGATCTTGCGCGTCGGCGTCTGCAGCCAGGTCGTCGAGCTCGTCCAACAGGGCATGGCTCTGCTCGCGTTCCGCTTGTTCGTCGTCTTCTGGCTGGTCAGGAGGTAGCGGGTCCGGCAGCTTCCCGAGGTCGTCGACGTGGAAAGCCTCACCGCTCCCCAGGGTCACGAACGGTCCGCCGTCCATCTTTCGTTCCGCCCAGTGTGGCGCTTCTGACGGGCAAGGCCAGCGACGGAAGAAAGCCCGGATCTTGCTCGGTCGCGTCAAGTCCAGGTTGACGAAGTCCGTCAGCATGTTGCCGGTCGTCTCCCGCTTGGCCAGCGGTGGCGTTGGTGGCTTCTGCTTGCCCTGCCCCATGGCTCACCTCACCTCACGCCGCGTCGGCGGTCTCGTCGTCTCCCTCTTCCGGACAGAGGCAGTCCGGCTCCCCGACGGCGGCCATGCTGAGCAGGGCGAGGGCGACGGCTCGGGCCGGGGCGGTCTCCAGGGCGAGCAGCTCCCCCAGGTCGCACCGTCCCCACTCGCCGGCGAGGGCGAGGCCGGCGCGGAGGGCAACCTGGAGCTCCCGGGCGCGAGTCGGTCCCTCCTCCTCGGGGGCCTCGGGCCAGGGGTGCGCGGCCAGGATGGCGCGGGCCTCGGGGGTGGGCCCGTCGGGGCCCCACAGGTCGGCCCGGCCGAGGGTGCGCAGGATGGCGCGGCAGGCTCGCCAGCCGATGGGGAGCCGTGGCGGCAGCTCGGGCAGCTCCCGGGTCGGGGCCACCGGCGAGCAGCTCGGCGTTGACCAGGTCGTCGGGGAGCTCGAGGTGCTCGGGGAGCTCAGCGGCAGCGCGGCGGCGGGCAGCTCTCCCACCTGGTCACCGTCGGGCAACTCGGGCAAGCCCAGCTCCAGGCGCTCCCTCCGGATCCCGTCCAGGCAGACCCGATCGGCGAAGCGGCCGAAGGCGGCATCGAAGCGGGCCAGGGAGCGGGCGGCGGCGAGCGGTGCCCAGGTGTTGCTCGGGTGCGTGGTCTTCTTGCGGGTCTCCTCGGGCAGCAGCAGCCACTCCCGGAGGGCCTGTTGGTAGCCCTCGGGGTCCAGCTCGCGCCGCTCCAGGGGGAACGCGTCGGCCTGGGGGGCCTCCCGGGGCGACGAGGGCGCGGCCGGGCCTCCGGTCCGGGTGTGGACGCCAGCGGGGCAGGGCGGGGCAGCGGCGGCCGGGGGCGAGGCCTTCCGGGCGACGGCCGCGGGGGGCTCGGGGTCCAGCGGCGGCGTCGGGGCCTTCCGCTTCGGGGCCTTCTTCGGGGTGGCGGTCGTCTCGCCGGGGCAGCCGGCGGGGCACTCGCGCTTGCGGCAGGTCGGGCAGGTGTCGGTCTTCGTGGTCTTCATGGGCTCACCTCGCGGTCGCTTGACGCGACCCGTCGGGCTTGCCACCATGGGGGTGTGGTCTGCCATGGTGACGAGCCAGGGTTGACTCTGGGGGGCTCGGGTGCTCGCAACACCCGGGCCCTCCGCTTTTCTTGGCACGGCGCTAGAAGCCCTCGGCGGCGAGGGCGGGGCCGAGAAGGTCCCGCAACGCTTCGCTCCGGGTGTACTTCGCTCCCTTCCTTCCCTCGTTGATCTGCGCAATGAAGGCGTCCAGGCGGGCAATCAGCTCGTCAGGAAGCCGGACAGCGATGGTTTCCATCTTCGTCACCTCCTTGTTTGCATGGTCTACTTCGTGAGCATGGTTAGCGTCAACCGGAATCGACCTGGCCGGCCTGGCGTCCCGGGCAGCGCCTCTCCCGCTCCCCCTGGCCATCGGCTCGGGCGGGTCACGGCGGCGCCGGCGGATGGCTCGTCAGGGGCCTCTCGCGGCGGTCGAGCAGCTCCCCCTGGTCACCAGGTCGACGGCGACGGCGCAAGCGTCGTGTGCGTCGTGATACGCGGACGGCCGGAAAGGGCCCTAGGAGGCTCCAGGATCGATCGGGTCCTTCCTGGCCCTCCGGTCCGTGGTGAGGTCGGAAACGGGCAGGGCGGGGCAGCGGCGAGGCAGCCTCACCCGGAATCGGGGGCCTGCCCTCCGGAGGGGGAGCGGGAGCAGGCCGGAGGGGTCCGCCGGGAGCAGCTCCACCTGGTCACCGTCGAGGGCCTCGCCGGCGAGCTCGTCGCGGAGCTCCACCGGGAGCGGCTGGTCAACGAGGTCCTCCACCTGGTCACCGGGGGCGGCGGCGGGGTGCAGGTCGGGGGTGTGGCGGATGCTACAGGGCGACCGCGTCGGCGTCGGCCAGGGCGTCCCGGATCTCCTCCCAGCCTCCCCCCGCTTGCGCGGCAGCCAGGGCCGCGGCCAGGGCCCGCTCTTCCCGTCGGGCCGCGAGCAGCAGGCCGGCCGGGCCCTCGTCGTCGGTCAGCAGCAGCGCGGCCTCCCGGAGGCAGCCGGCAGACGACGCGATCCGCTCGGTCGCGAGCAGGCGGCAGTCCTTCGGCACGCTCGCCTTGACTTCGGCGACGCGGGCGAGGATGCGCCGGCGCTCGTCGGCCAGGGCGACCCGGAGGGCGGAGAGCTGCTCTTCCAGGGGCGGGGGAGCGGCGGTCACCGTCCGGGCGCCGGCGGCTCGGGCGAACAGCTCGGCGTGCCAGGCGGGGTGCTCGGCCGGCCGGGGCAGGTTGCCCGCGGCGAGCAGCTCCAGGGCCGCGGCGAGGGTCGGCGACGACGGGGCGGGGGTGCCACCTTCCCACCGGGCCAGGGTCACCCGGTCGACTCCGAGCAGCGCGGCGAGCTCCCCCTGAGTCACCCGGAGCGCGGCCCGGAGGGTCTTGACCCGCTGCCCGTCGACCGTCTCCCGCTTGCTGCTTCGGCCCATCATGCTGCCCTCCATGTTCTGAATGTAGCATTTGCTACAGGCGAGGGCAAGAGGTCGGGTGACCGAGCAGCTCCACCGGGTCGACGGGCTCGACGGGAAGCGCGATCAGCTCAGTGGAAGCGCCGGCGGAAAGCGCGCTCAGCTCGGCCTCCAGGGCGAGGGCGAGCAGCTCGTCAACGTCGAGCTCGGCGGGGTGGAAACAGGGCGGAAAGCGCCGGAAAGGGCGAGGGCGCCAGCTCACCACAGGGGGCGAGGGCCTCCCCTCCAGGTCGCGGCCAGGGTCAGCAGGGCGACGACGAGGGGGGCCACCTGGTCACCTGCCGGGCCGGTCGGCGTCGATGGTGGCGGCGTCGAGGGCGGCGAACAGCGCGGCGTGCCAGCTCCACCGGCGCTCTCCCGCCGCGGGCCGCGGCAGGCAGCCGAGGGCGAAGGCCTCCAGGGCCGCGATCAGGAGCAGCGGCGGCCGACCCAGTGGGCGACCGGCCTCCCACCTCACGACGGCCAGCCGCTGGCAGCCGACGAGCGCGGCGAGCCGGGCCTGAGAGATCCCCAGGGCGTCGCGCAGCAGCCGGATCGCGGTCGGGGGCTCGGGGTCCGGCCGGCGGGTCGCGGACCGTCTCGGGGAGCGCGCCGGCGAGCTCGGGGAGCTCGGCGAGGGTGTGGCCGCTGGCGGCTCGGTCTCCAGGTCGGGCTCCGGGTCCGCCTCGGGCGGGGGCGGCGTCCAGACGGGCGGCGCGGCCGGGAGCGGCTGCAGGATGCAGGCGAAGACGTAGACCAGGGCGCCCCCACCGGGGATCCCTGCTTCCAGCTCGGCCGGGGTGTGGCGCCGGGGGTCCAGCGGCGGAGCCAGCCGGAGCCGTCCGGCCGCGGCGAGCTCCCGGAGCAGCCCGTCAAGGTCCGCCCGGGTCAGGCCGGGGAACTCGGGGCGCAGCCGAGCCAGGGGGAGCCGTCCGCCGGTGCGGGCCTCCCGGTCCAGCCGCTGGACGGTCCAGAGCACTTGCTCGGGCGTCGGCGTCGGCGTCGGCCAGGTCGTCGAGGTCGTCGGGGTGGGGTGCGCAGGGCTCATGTTGCCCAGGATACCGGCTCCTGCTCGGGTGTCCAGTGGTCTGCCCGGTGTCTGGCGGCAGCGGCCGACGGTGCGCTGTGCAGGTGTCCAGTGGGTGGCGGCAGCGAGCTCCCGGTGTCAGTTGGGCAGCGAGCGGCGCGGCGGGGTGCCCGGCCGGGGCAGTCGCAGGAAGCCCGAGGCGGCGAGGCCTTGGCTGTAGCCCTCTCGGGCCGCGGTCTCCAGGGTGGCTTCTTCCTCCCCCTGGCGAGTCCAGCGGCGGATCACGTCATGCAGGCGGGCAGAGATCCGCTCGGGCGTAATCTGGCCACCATGCCGGGAGATCCCGAGCAGGTAGCCCAGGGCCCGGGCTTCCTCTTCCGGGCCGAGGGCGGCGGGGTCTTCGTCTTCATCCGCCAGCCGACGGAAGAGGCCGGCCAGGGCTCGCCAGTAGCTCACCTCGGGGTCGAGCTCGGGGAGGCAGCCCCGGACCAAGGCCGCGCGAAGCGCCGCGAGCACAACCGGCGGCCGGCTGCAGCCGTTCCGCTCCCACCTCACGAGGGAGGCGCGGGGGGCTCCCACGAGGCCGGCCAGCTCGTCCAGCGAGAGGCCGAGGGCCCGGCGGACGGAGTAGCAGTCGTCGGCGTCCATCGGCCGGGGGGCATGGTAGCGCAGCGGCATCCGGTGTTTGCGGCTCATGGCGCCACCGGGGGCGGCGCGACGGCCAGGGCGTGGAAGAGGTCG
Organism: Myxococcota bacterium; assembly: GCA_034005005.1. Lineage (GTDB taxonomy): Bacteria > Myxococcota_A > JAVEVO01 > JAVEVO01 > JAVEVO01 > JAVEVO01. Next base: position 11,903 of record JAVEVO010000038.1, on the reverse strand, counting down.
GCCAGGTTGTGCCAGTAGCTCGCCTCGGGGCGCAGCGTCGGCAGGCAACCCCGTTCGAGGGCCGCGGCCAGGGCCGCGAGCACAACCGGCGGCCGCTCACACCCGGTCCGCTCCCAGTTGTGGATGGCGGAGCGGGAGCAGCCGACGAGGCCGGCGAGCTCCTCCTCTTCCAGGCCGAGGTCCGCCCGGAGGCGGCGCAGGGTCCGGGCGTCCAGCGGCGCCGGGGTCCGCTGGTAGCGCAAGGTGCGGCACTTCGGCGGGGTCCCTCGCCGGGCCAGGGGCCGCGGCCAGCTCAGGGAGCGCATGGGGCCCCCTTCCGTCCGGGCCGGTCCCGCTCCAGGGAGTCGAGGCCGCGCAGCAGGGCGAGCCGGGCGACGGCGCCGGAAGTCACCCGACCGCGGGCGAGCGCGGCCAGCTCGGGATCGGTCGAGAGGTCGGCGGCCAGGGCCCGGATCCGTTCGACGAGGGAGCGGGGCAGCCGGAGCGGGTAGGGAACCAGGGGATCCCCCGGCTCTTCTCCCCCGGGTTCGTCGTCGAGGCCTTCCCTGGTCACCAGGGGGGCGGGGGCGGTCTTCTTCTTCGGGGTCGTCTTCAAGGGTCACCTCCTACGCGGCGAGCATCCGCCGGGCCAGCTTGACGGTGGGGTGCTCCAGGCAGGTCACGGCGACGGCTAGGGCGTCGGCGGCGTGCTCGATGACACCGGCCGGGAGCGGCCAGGGCGGCCGGTCGGGGTAGCGGGCCTCCATGGCGGCTCGCACGGCTTCCTTGCTGGCGTCCCTCCGCCAGGCCGTGGCGCGCTTCACGTCTTGCGGCGCGGCCTGGATCACCGGCAGGCCGTGGCGGCGGGCGAGGGCGACGATCACTCCCCAGGCCATCCCGACCTTGGCGCACGCGGCGGCGTTGCGGGGCCAGCTCTGGGCCTCGGCGCACACCGCGACGGTCCCGGGGTGGGCGAACCAGGGGGCGAGGGCGTCGGCCAGCTCCCCGACGCGGCGCACGTTGTCCTCAGCCGCGAGGATCTCCCGCTTCTTGCTGCTCTTGTCGGTCCGGATGACGGCGAGGGCCTCCACCCGCTCCCCGTCGGGGGTCAGAGCGAGGCGGGCCAGGCCGAGGGCGGACAGGCCGGGGTCGATCCCGAGCAGGGTGCAGGGAGCTCGGGCTGGAACTCGAGGGCGCTCTTCGTCGGCCAGGGCGTCGAGGTACGCGGCGGCCCGGTCCGGGTCGACCTTGGCCACCGCGGCGGCCAGCTCGTCGAGCAACGTCTCCCGCCGGCGGGCCTGGCGGGCCTTCCCGAGGTCGACGGGGGCCGGCGGCCCGGAGGCAGCCGGCGGAGAGCAGGGCGAGGGCGAAGCGGGGCCCCTGGGGGCCTTCGGGGTCCGGTCCATCAGGCCACCTCCATCATCCGGGCGATCTGCGGGGCGTGCCAGGCGGCGCCGTTGCGGGGGCGGAGCCCTCGGGCCTCCAGGGCGGCGCCGATCTGCCGGAGGCTGAGGCCGTCGGCCCGCAGCTCCTGGGCCAGGCGGATGACCGCCAGCTCGGCGGGGCAGGCCTCCAGGTGGACGCCGTCGGCGGCGAGTCGGGAGCCGAAGGGAACGGATCCGGTCCGCTCGCCGTGGGCCTTCTTGTGGGCGAGGGCGGCCCGGGTCCGGTCCGCGATCAGGTTGCGCTCCATCTCGGCCACACCGGCCATCATGGTCAGGAAGAACCGGCCCATGGTGGAAGAGGTATCGATGGCCTGCCCGCCCACGTCGACCAGGTGCAGGGCCACACCGGCCCGATCCCATTCCTTCGTCACGGTCAGGCAGTCGGCCGCGTCCCGGAAGAGGCGGTCCAGCTTCAAGGCGACGACGGCGACGGCGCGGCCGGCGCGGACGGCGGCGAGCACTCGGGCTCCACCTTCCCGCTCGGCCATGGGCAGGCCACCGGACACGGCGGCATCGATCACCACCTCGGCGACGACGAGGCCGCGCAGGGTGCAGTAAGCCCGGAGGCGCTCCTCTTGGGCCGCGAGGGAGACGCCGTGCTCGGCCTGCTCTTCGGTGCTGACCCGGCAGTACACGACGGCGCCGGCGGTGCGAGAGGTCTTCGGGGTGCGGTTGCTGCGTGCCATCAAGGCCACCTCCTGACCTTGAATGTATAGACTCAGCTTCACCTTGTAAAGCTGAAAGTGTTACAAACCGACCGTTGCGTTACAAGCCCGCACGGGGAGCCATCATGCGAGCGTCCGAAAACTGGAAGCGGCCTCTCGGAGGGGGAGCGGGTGACGACGACGACGACGACGGCGAGGGCGAGGGGGAGCAGCTCGAAGTCCTCCACCTGGTCAACGTCGAGCTCCACCTGGTCACCGGGGGGCGGCGAGGGGCTCGGGAGCAGCAGGGGCAGCAGGGGCGCCGACGAAGGCGAGGGGAAGCGGGGGCACGGCGCCGGGGTGGCAGGCCTGGTCACCAGGAGGGCGGGCAGAGCAGCTCCACCTGGTCACCTGGTCTGGAGCCGGGGCAGCGGCCGGGGGCGAGGCCTCCACCGCGACGGCGAGCCGAGGGCCGGGCCGGGCAGGTCACCGGGGGGGGCGCCGGCCGGGTCCAGCGGGCCGCGCGTCGGGCGTTGTCGGCGTGTGTCGGCGACGCGTTGCAACAGTGGTCGGGGCCGCTTCCGGCCTCGCTCCCAGCTCCGGGGCGGGCTCGGCGCCGGCGGGGCGGACCGGGGGTGTGTTGCAACGGCGGGGCGGCGGTGTGGTTGGCCGGTTGGCCGGGGACACTTCGGGGACACTTCTTGCGGTCACGAGGGGTCGCGGCGGTCCACGATGTCGCCAGGCGTCGGGCATGAAGTCCGCACGCAACAACGGTTTGCGAGCAATGACGGGGAAGCCGGGAATCAGGGGAATCGGAATCGCACTCCAGAGGCCGAGGGTTCGAATCCCTTCTGCTCCACCCTTCGTGACCAGAGGACGGAGTCGCTCCGGCAGCCTGCCGGGGTGGTCCCGTCCTCTCGGCGCGTCCGGCCGTTGCACCCGCCATTGCCACATCGCTTCCAGCCCGGGGCGTTCGAGCACGAGCACGAGCACGACTCGAATCCACGAGGGATCCCGCGTCGTCCGTGGCGAAAGGTAGGTGGAATTCTGGCGGGTGGTCAGTGCGGGCGACGGGCGGGGGCCGGCGCTCCCCCCCCGGGTGCGCCGGTGGGTGGGCCTTTTCGCGTCATGCCCAGGACTGGAGTCTCTTGCCGCCGCAGCAGTGAGCGACGGGGCGAAGCTGCCAACGCTTCATGGTGTCCTCCCGAGCTAGGGAGGCCTGGCTCCGCGCCTGGCCTCCGTGTACGGTGCTACTCTAATCACTACCCGTTCACTAGTCAATCCTGCGCACCCAGTGTCCAGCGCGCTGCCGCCGTCCGGGCCGCGGCAGGTTGACCCCGGCGGCGCTCGCGTCGATGATGGCGGCCGGTGGCGAGTCCCGGGCCGTCCCCCGGGAGGCGCTCGGGACACCAGGGAGAATGCGGATGGCACGACACGCGGAGGTCGCCGAGCTGGCGGAGCTGGCCGTGCGGCACCGGCGGACGCTGGTGGACGTTGCCTACCGGACGGGCGGCGCGTACCTGGCGCAGGCCCTGTCGGGGATCGATCTGATGACCGCCGTGCTGCACGGCTACGTGCGGTCACGACCGGCCGAGCCGACCTGGCCGGACCGCGACCGCTTCCTCCTCTCGCCGGGCCACTATGCCCTGCCCCTGTACGTGATCTTGAGTCATCTCGGGTACTTCCCCGAGAGCTTGCTGGACACCTTCAAGGAGGACGGCTCGCCCCTCGAGCTGGCCGCCCACCGGGGCAGCGTGCCTGGCGTCGAGGTCAGCGGTGGCTCCCTCGGGCAGGTGCTCTCCGTGGGCGTCGGCCTCGCCCTGGCCGCCCGACTGCAGGGTCGCGGGCACCGGATCTTCGTCTTCCTCAGCGACGGCGAGCACGACGAGGGCCAGATCTGGGAGGCGGCCGCGTCCGCGGCCCACTACGGGCTCGGCAACCTGACCGCGGTGATCGACAAGAACGGCTTCCAGGTCGATGGTCCCACCAGCGAGGTCATGGACATGGAGCCACTGGCCCAGAAGTACCAGGCGTTCCGCTGGATGGTCGAGGAGGTCCCGGGCAACGACATGGTCGCGGTGTGCAGCGCCCTCGATCGCCTGGTCGCGGCGGGCGCGGCGCGCTCCTCGCCGACGGTCCTCGTGGGCGCGACGGTGCGTGGGCACGGCGTCTCCTTCATGGAAGGCAAGCGGGAGTATCACTACGCCCGCCTCGACCGGCAGCGTGCGGACCAGGCCCGCCACGAGCTGACCGCGGACTGGGACGCCCTGTGAGCTCCTTGCTGCTCAGCACCCCGGCCGAGTGTGTCTCGCCCTACCGGCAGGCCTTGCTTGCCCTGGGCGAGGAGCGCCCGGATGTCGTGGTCCTCGGCGCGGACCTCGGCAACTCCACCGAGATCGACGGGTTCCGGGATCGCTTCCCCGAGCGCTGCTTCAACTTCGGTGCGGCCGAGCAGAACATGGTCGGCGCGGCCGCGGGGCTCGCCCAGGAGGGCCTGATCCCCTTCGTGCACAGCTTCGGCGTCTTCGTCACCCGCCGCCCGTACGAGCAGGTCGCGGTGCAGGTGGCCATGGAGCGGGCCAACGTCAAGCTCATGGGCACGCTCCCCGGCCTCAGCTCCCGGCTCGGGCCCACCCACCAGGCCATCGACGATCTCGCGCTGATGCGCACCCTGCCCGGCTTCACGGTGATCGACCCGGCCGACGCCACGGAGATCCAGCAGCTCCTGCCCGCGGTCGCGGCCCACCCCGGCCCGGTCTACGTGCGGATGATGCGCCGGGAGGTGGTGCGGCTCTTCGATCCCGCAGTCTACCGGTTCCGGATCGGCGCCGCGGTGGTCCTCGCACCCCCTGCTGCGCTCACCTTCCTCGTCACCGGCGCCATGCTGCGGCCGACCCTGGCCGCAGCCGAGCTCCTGCGGGCGGAGGGGGTGGCGGTCGGCCTGCTGCACCTGCCGACGGTCAAGCCCCTCGACGAGGAGGCCGTCCTGCAGGCCGCCGCAAGCTCCCAGGTCCTGGTGAGCGTCGAGAACGCCCTGACCACGGGTGGCCTCGGCTCCGCCGTGGCGGAGCTGCTCGCGGAGCGGCGACCGACGCCGCTGCTGCGGCTCGGGCTCCGGGACCGCTTCGCGTGCGCCGGCTCGCCCGATTTCCTCTTCGCCCGGTACGGGCTGGACCCCGCGTCCCTCGCGACCGCGGCCCGGCTGTTCTTGCAGCGGTGGAGCCGGTGAGCGCCACCGGGGCCGTGGGGGGCGACGGTGCGGCAGGTCTCGCCGGCAGGGACCGGATCGTCGCGACCTATCGCGTCCGGCTCCCGCCCGGGGGGCGGATCGCCGAGCTGGCCCGGGCCATCTGCCTCGAGCAGACCGTCGAGGTGGTGGAGTCCCTGGCCCAGGACCCCTGGATCCAGGCCGAGATCCTCGGCGAGGTCCAGGAGATCACCCCCCTCGGCGGGGCGGAGTACCGGGTCCTCATCGCCTATCCGCCCGCCATCGTCGCCGGCAGCCTCCCCCAGCTCCTCGGGGTGCTGTACGGCAACATCTCCCTGCAGCGGGGCATCCTCCTCGAGCAGCTCCTCTTGCCCCCGACCGTCGTCGCCCAGTTCCCCGGGCCACGCCACGGCGTGCCCGGGCTGCGGGCGCTCCTCGAGGTGCCCGACCGGCCCCTGGTGGCCTCGGCCCTGAAGCCCCTGGGGCGCTCGCCGGCCGAGCTCGCGGCGATCTGTGAGCAGCTCGCCCGGGGTGGGGTCGACCTCATCAAGGACGACCACGGCCTGGCCGATCACCCCTTCTGCCCCTTCCGGGAGCGGGTCGAGGCCTGCGTCGCGGCCATCGACCGGGCCGCACGGGTCACCGGCCGCCGGGCGCGGTACCTGCCGAGCCTCTCCGAGCGGTTCGACACCTTGCTGGAGCGCGCCCGTTGGGCGCAGCGAGCCGGTGTCGGGGGCCTGCTCCTGGCTCCCCTGGTCACCGGGATCGACGCCCTGCGCGCCCTGGCGGCCGATCCGCAGCTCGACCTGCCCCTGATGGCGCACCCCGGGCTGACCGGCAGCTTCTTCGCCCCTCCCGTCGAGGGCGACGGACCTCCGGGCCAGGGGATCGCGGCCGACGTGCTGCTGGGCACCCTCTTCCGGCTCGCCGGCGCGGACCTGGTGATCTTCCCCAGCCCCGGCGGGCGGTTCCCCTTCACGCCGGCCACCTGTGCCCGCATCGCCGCGGCCCTGGCCGCCCCCCTCGGCGAGCTGCCCGCGGCCTACCCCGTGCCGGCCGGCGGGGTCACCAGCGCCCGCCTCCCCGAGCTGGCCGCGGCCTACGGACGGGACGTGGTCTTCCTCATCGGTTCCGACTTGCTCGCGCACACTGCGGACCTCGCGGCCCGTGCGCAGGAGATCTGCCGCCAGGTCGGCTCCCTCTGGCCCCCGGAGAAGACGAGATGATGCGCACAAGGAGATTCTGGCTCTGGCTGCTCGTCGGCGGCGCGCTGCTGCTGCTGCTGCTCGGTGGACGGCTGGCCGGGCTGCTCACCGATCTGCTCTGGTTCGATGCGCTCGGCTTCGGCGCAGCCTTCGTCACCCGGCTGACCGCGGAGGCCCTGCTCGCGCTCGGGGTCACCCTCGGGGCCTGGGGGTTCCTCTACCTCAACCTGCGCGTGGCCCTGGCCCGCACCCCGGGCCGGCCCTTGCTGCTCCCCGGCCAGGTCCCCGGCGGCGTGCTGAGCATGCCCGCGACCGAGGCGCAGCTTCGCCGGACCGCCTTGCTGGTCAGCCTCGGGGCGGCCTCCCTGCTCGGGCTGGTCGCGCTCGGCCGCTGGCCCGAGGTGCTGCTCGCCATCAACGGCGAGGCCACGGGGGTGTCCGATCCGGTCTTCGGCCGGGACCTCTCCCTGTTCCTCTTCTGGTTGCCTCTCGTGCCCTGGGTGAAGGGCACCCTCTGGCTGCTCGGCTTCTTCACCATCGGCCTGGTCGGGGCGGTCTACCTGCTGCGCCGGGAGGTGGTCGCGGTGACCGTCGAGGGCGCACCGGTCCCCCTGAGCTTCGGCCGGACCATCGCCACCTCCGGCGTGCGGGGGCACCTCGGCCTGCTCCTGGCCGGTGCCCTGCTGCTGCTGGCGGTAGGCTACTGGATCGACCGCTATCTGCTCCTGTTCGATCAGCAGGGGCTGTTCGCGGGCCCCGGCTATGCCGGGATCCACGGCGAGCTGCCCTTGCTCGCGGCCGCCGCGATCACCGCGGCGCTGGCCGGAGTCGGCGTGCTCGTCGCGGCGCGGCGGGGTAAGGCCCGGCCGGCCTGGGTCGGCTTCGGGCTGCTCGGCGTCGTCTGGCTGCTGCTGACCTTCGTCCCGACCCTGATGCAGCGGCTCCTCGTGGATCCCAACGAGCTCGAGCGGGAGCGGCCCTTCCTCACCCGGCACATCGACGCCACCAACCAGGCCTACGGCCTGGCCACGGTGAGCGAGCGGGTGCTGTCCGGCGAGGCGGGGCTCGACCTCGAGGCGATCCAGCGCAACCGGGGCACCATCAACAACGTCCCGCTCTGGGACAAAGGTCCCTTGCTGGAGACCTTCGAGCAGCTCCAGGAGATCCGGACGTACTACGAGTTCGTCTCGGTGGACAACGATCGCTACCTGATCGACGGCGAGCTGCGGCAGACCATGCTCTCCCCCCGCGAGCTGCTCTCGGAGAGCCTGCCCAACCGCACCTGGATCAACGAGGTGCTGACCTTCACTCACGGGCACGGGCTGACCCTCGGCCCGGTGAACCAGATCTCCCAGGAGGGGCTGCCCGAGCTCTTCGTGCAGGACCTCCCGCCCAAGACCAGCAAGGTCGGGCTCGAGATCACCCGCCCCGAGATCTACTTCGGGGAGATCGCCTCCGACCACGCCTTCGTCAGCACGGGCACCGCGGAGTTCGACTACCCCTCGGGAGACCAGAACATCTTCGCCACTTACGCCGGCGAGGGCGACGTGTCGGCCGCGGGCTTCTGGCGCCGGCTGCTCTTCGCGGTCCGGCTCGGCAGCATCAAGGTGCTCCTCGCGACCGACTTCAACGAGACGACCAAGCTGCAGCTCTACCGCAAGATCCGGGACCGCGTGCGGCAGATCGCGCCGTTTCTGCACTACGACGCCGACCCGTACATGGTCATCGTCGAGGGCAGGCTCTACTGGATCATGGATGCTTACACCGTGGCCTCGACCTATCCGTACTCTCAAGAAATGGGTAATGGATTCAACTACATTCGCAATCCGGTGAAGATCACCATCGACGCCTACAATGGAACCACAAAATTCTACCTGATCACCCCCGAAGAGCCGCTGATCAAGGCATGGAGCAAGGCTTTCCCTTCGATGTTCGTGCCGTTCGCAGACATGCCTGCGAGCATCCGCTCCCACCTCCGGCATCCCGAGGACTATTTCTCGATCCAGGCCCGGGTCTATGCGACCTATCACATGAAAGAGCCGGGGATCTTCTACAACAAGGAGGACCAGTGGGAGCTCCCCGTGGTCGGCGACGGGATCCTCAAGCCGCACTACATCGTGATGAAACTCCCGGGGGCCGAGCAGGAGGAGTTCATCCTGATGCTGCCCTTCACCCCACGGCGCAAGGATAACCTGGCGGCCTGGATGGTGGCCCGCTGCGACGCGCCCCACCTCGGTGAGCTCGTCGCGTACCGCTTCCCGAAGCACAAGCTGATCTTCGGGCCGCGGCAGGTCCAGGCCCGGATCAACCAGGACCCCGAGATCTCGCGGACCACGGCCCTGTGGGACCAGCGGGGGAGCAAGGTGCTCTGGGGCAACCTCCAGGTGATCCCCATCGAGGAGTCGCTCATGTACATCCAGCCGCTGTACATCAAGGCGGCGACGGGCAAGATCCCCGAGCTGAAGCGAGTCATCGTCGGCTACCAGAACAGCATCGCGATGGAGCCGACCCTCGAGGAGGCCCTCCAGCGGATCTTCGGCGAGCGCCCGGAGGCCCGGCCAGGGGCCGCCGGCATCCCGGAGGCGGAAGGAGGGCTCCCCGCGCGCGAGGCCGCCGCGGCCCTCGCCCCCACCCCCGCGGCCCCCTCCGGGGAGATTGCTCCCGACGCCCCGACGGCCTCCTTGCCCCTCGCCCGCCAGGCCTGGCTCCGCTACCAGGAAGCCGAGGCCGCGGCCCGGGCCGGCGACTGGGCGAGGTACGGTGAGCGGCTCGGGGAGCTGAAGACGGTGCTGCGGGCGCTGGCCGGCGAGCAGGAGCCGCCTCCGGGGAGCGACGCCAGCCTGGCTGCCCCGGTCCCGGCGGCCGCCCCGGGGGATCCGACCCCGGCGGCCGCCCCGGAGGATCCGGCCCCCGCGACGCCGCAAACCCCGCCCCCCGCCGTGGTCCCCTGACCCCGGCCGGTGCCCCGCGTCCCGACCGCCTGGCGGATCGAGTTGCCAGGCAAGGCAAGGCTGTCAGGGAGGCGAGTCCCTGCCAGCGCCACCGGCAGCCCCGGCGCCGCGCGCTCCGGCGACAGACATTCCAGGAAAATCTAGTTATTCCATGGGGTTGGCCGGAAGGGCCCCTCCCGTCGCCCGACCTCGGCCTTCTCCTGGCCGGACCGGGTGCTTGGCATCGCGCTTGCTTGCTCCTTTTCGAGGCCGGAGATCTCTTCTCCGCCCCGGACGACGGAGGATCGATGCACCTCGCCGCGTACCGCCCCCTGTTGACCCTCGTCCTCGCGGCCGCGCTCGGTGCCGCTCTGCCCCGGGCTGCGACCGGCGCCGAACCGCCGGCGGGCATCGACCAGCGGTTCCGCCAGGGGCAGCTCACCCCGCACGTCTTCGAGGCGCCCCTCCCGGGCCACTTCACCTCGCCCGAGGCTGCCGCCCGGGCCTTCTTCGCGCAGTACCGCAGCACCTTCGCCCTCACCCGTCCCGCGACCGAGATCGTCCTCACCCGGGTCGTCCCGCTGGCCGGCGGCCACACGGTCGTCGCCGGGGAGCGCCGCCTCGACGGCCTCCCCGTGCAGGGCCGGGGCTTCCGGCTGCTGCTCAGCGAGGGCGACCCCCGCCTCCTCTTCCTCGGGAACCTCGACCCGGTGGTGGCCCTGCCCGAGCGACACCTGCTGCTGCCCGATGCCGCGACCGCGGTCGAGGCGGCCCTGGACCACCTGAAGCACAGCAGCTTGCGCGGCGCTCCCCGCGCCCGGCAGGTGGTGGTCGCTCACCCCGGCAGCAGCCGGCTCGCCTGGGAGCTGGCGCTCCCCCTGGTCGGTCCCCGCGGGCTGGGCGACCTCACGGTCCTGCTCGACGCAGCCACGGGGGGCCTGCTCGGGGCCACGCCCGCCCTGCGGCCGGCCCAGGGCCAGGTCTACCTCACCAACCCCGAGGTCAGCGAGCTGGCCATCGTCGAGCTGCGCGACCTCGACCCGGGGGCGACGACCCTGATGGGAGCCTGGGCCAGGGTGCAGAGTGCCTCCTTCAGCGGCAACCGGATCGTGGCCGCCAGCCAGGCCGAGGCCGACGAGGATGGCAACTTCATCTTCCAGCCCACGCGCCTCAGCGGCCGCAACGATCCCTTCGCCGAGGTCCACGCCTACTACCACGTGAACCAGATCCACTCGGTCTTCGCCGGGCTGGGCCTCGATCCGGAGCTGCTGCAGCGGCTGCTGGTCTACGTCAACATCGACGAGCTGGACAACGCCTACTACAGCGAGGCCGACGGTGGCATCTTCTTCGGTGATTCGGCCCGGGATTTCGTCTACGACGCGGACGTGCTCTACCACGAGTACACCCATGCAGTGGTCGACAAGGTCGTCGACCTCGAGCCCTACTTCGACTACTTCGGCTTCGATCACTTCCCGCTGGCCGTCAACGAGGGGACCGCGGACGCCTGGTCGACCCAGATCACCGGCGATCCGGTGCTCGGCGAGTACATCGGCTACTACGATGGGGCGATCCGGGTCATGGATGGGGACGCATCCTGCCCCCAGGACCTGCAGGGTGAGAGCCACCACGACGGCCTGCTCTGGGGGCAGTCGGCCTGGGAGATCCGCACGCTCCTCGGCCCCGAGGAGCACGCCCGCTTCATGTGGGGGGTGCTCAACCTGCTCAGCCCGGCCGCCAACTTCACCGAGCTCGCCGAGTCCGCCAGCCGCTTTGCCCGGCGCAACTACGAGGACGACGTCGCCGCCCAGATCCGGGAGGTCCTCGAGCGGCGCAACCTCTTCACCTGCGAGCGGGTCATCCCCCTCGAGAGCAGCGGCTCGCACTCCGGGGTCGCCTACTCGGCCGTCGACCTCTTCCAGGGCCAGATGCGCATGGACCTGCCCGCCTCGCTGTTGTACTCGTTCGTCGTGCCCTGCGGCGCGACCCGCCTGGTCGTCGACGTGGACGCCGAGTCCCTGATGTGGGGCGGCGTCGATTTCCAGCTCCTGGCCCGCAAGGGGCGCGCGGTCAGCTTCGATTACAACGAGCGGACCGGTGACCTCACCCCCGAGGCCGACCAGGTCTCCGACACCGGCCGGCTGACGATCCGGAACCCCGAGTCGGGCTCCTGGTTCTTCTCCTTGCTCGTCATCGGCGATGGCAGCTTCTCCTATACCATCAGTCCGACTGCAGAATTCGAGCCGGGCGGCTCACAGCTCTGCGCCTGCGTCGGCGGGCTCGAGGGGGTCTCCCAGTGCCAGGAGGATGGCACCTGGAGCCCTTGTGAATGTGCTGGCGGCGAGGGTGAAGGCGAGGGTGGAGGCGAGGGCGAGGGGGAGGGGAGCGAGGGCGAGGGGGAGGGGAGCGAGGGCGAGGGCGAGGGTGAGGGGAGCGAGGGCGAGGGCGAGGGGGGCGAGGGCGAAGGCGAGGGTGAGGGGAGCGAGGGCGAGGGC
>JAVEVO010000037.1:0-49464 GCA_034005005.1 Myxococcota bacterium | reverse complement strand
AGGGCGCCGAGGGAGTGGGCGAGGGCGCCGAGGGAGAGGGCGAGGGCGCCGTGGGAGAGGGCGAGCGCGCCGAGGGAGAGGGCGAGGGCGCCGAGGGAGAGGGCGAGGGCGCCGAGGGAGAGGGCGAGGGCGCCGAGGGAGAGGGCGAGGGCAGCGCTCCGTGCGGGGCCGACGAGTTCACTTGCCTCGATGGCCACTGCATCCCCACCGTCTGGACCTGCGATGGCGCGGCCGACTGCCGCGCCGGGGAGGACGAGGCGGTCGAGCTGTGCGGCTCCGGTTGCCTCGGCGACACGTTCGAGTGTGGTGACGGGACCTGCATCCTCCGGGCGTGGGTCTGCGACGGGGGCGACGACTGCCTCGACGGCGCGGACGAGGCGCCGGAGCTCTGCAGCCAACCGTGTGCGGGGTGTTACGACACCGGCCTCTGCGTCGCCGGCGAGGCGGACCACGCCTGCGGCAGCGGCGGCGGGATCTGCCGGGTCTGCGGTCCGGAGAGCCGTTGTGAGTACGGCCAGTGCGTGCCGATCCCCTGCGCGGAGCGTTGTGGCGCTGGCTGCTGCCTCGACGAGCTCTGCCTCGCCGGTGACGAGCCCTTCGCCTGTGGGCAGTGGGGCGCACCTTGTGCGTCTTGCTCCCCGGGTGAGACCTGTCGCGACGGACTCTGTGGCGAAGCCCCCTGTGCGGAGCGCTGCCCGAACGGTTGCTGCGCCGAGGAGGTGTGCCTCCCCGGAGACGAGCAGCAGGCCTGCGGCCAGGGCGGGCAGAGCTGCCGGAGCTGCGACGCGGGCAGCCGCTGCGAGGACCACCGGTGCGAGCCGATCCCCGTGGGCTGCAGCCCCGACAACTGCGGTGGCTGTTGCGATGGCGACCTCTGCCGGCCCGGCGATGTCCAACAAGCCTGCGGTTCTCAGGGCAGCGCCTGCCAGGTTTGCCCCGATCACCTCGACTGCCGGGGACAACAGTGCCGGGTCGACTGCGGCCCGCACAACTGCGATACCTGCTGCACCACCCTGGGCGGCTGCATGGACGCCGAGTTCATCGCCGCGGACCTGTGCGGTCGGGGTGGCGAAGACTGCGTCGATTGCCGCCCCAACGAGCAGGACTGCATCGCGGGTCAGTGCCAGGACGCCCCCTGCAGTTGGGCGTGGTGCACGGGCTGCTGCGCCGGGGACCAGTGCATGGAGGGCAACTCGGTGGAAGCCTGCCAGCACGGCGAGCGGTGCGAGGTCTGCAACCCTGCTCACCAGCAGTGCCACTACGATCAACGCCGGGGGTGCGTGGCGCTGGAGGGGACCCGCTGGGACGTCTTCCTCTACGACGCGGAGATCGCGCCGCGCAAGGGCAGCGGGGCCGCCTGGGACGCGTTCGGCGGTCTACCCGACCCGGTGGTGGTGGTCCGCCAGGTCTGGACCGGTGGCAACCTCGGCTGGCAGTCCGCCGAGCTGCGCGACACCCTGTACCCCGACTGGGGAGGAGCGAAGATCGCGGAGAACATCCGACTGGACGGCTACAACTACGTCATGATCAGCTTGACCGACGTGGACCTGGCCGACCACGACCTGATCGGCCGCTGCCCCTCGATGGAAAACATCTACGAGCAGGCGCCCTACGACCCCGATGGCGGCATCGTCGAGTGCCGGGGGCAGTATCGCCTGGACCCCCACCCGGACGACATGTGGGACGGCAGCGACCCGGCCGACTTCGTGCTGCGCTACCGCATCGCGCGGCACGTCGACTGACGAAGCCCTGGTAGCGAGGTACTAGAACGCGCCCCCGATCGAGACCAGCACCCCCTCCCGACCGATCCCGAGGCTGCCCTGCGGCCCGTCGGCCTCCCGGCCAGCGCGGTGGAAGAAGGGCACCCCCCACCCGATCAGGCTGCCGAGCGCGGCGCCGGCGAGGATGTCCGTCGGGAAGTGCTTGCCCGCCTCGTAGCGGAAGAGCCCGACCGTCGTGGCCGCGGCCAGGGCGCCGCCCCAGACCCAGCCCCGGGAGGCGCCGTCGGGGTGATTGGCCCCGTACACCGAGGCGAAGAAGACCGCGGAGGCGAAGGCCGCGGTGGTGTGCCCGGAGAGGAAGGAGCGGCGGGCGTCCGGCGCGGTCTGCTCTTCCAGGGGCGCCTCGTCGCCGTAGACGAAGGGCCGCGTCCGCTGCACCGTGCCCTTGAAGATCTGGGGGGCGAAGACGGCCCAGACGAGGGTCTCCGCGTACATGACCCCGTAGGTGACCGCGTCCGCCCGCACCTCCTCGCCGAGGGCCAGCAACAGGGGCGAGGCGATCAAGGTGCCGACGAGCACGTCGGAGAGCGTGGCCACCGCCGGGGACCAGTTGTCGCACGTCGTCGCGTCCAGCGCGTTGATGCCGCCACAGTCGAGCCGGGCCACCTGCTCGGGCGTCAGGGGCGTGACGCTGCTGTCGAGGAGGTGCCCGGTGGCCGCCACCCCGAGCCCGAGGCCACCGACGAGGCCATCGGTGCCCCAGGAGAGCTGGTACGGGGAGCCCGCCGCCACGGGCGCGGACGCCCCGATCCCGAAGCACGCCAGCACGAGGCCCAACGCCCGGCCACACCAGCTCTTGCGGCTCACGGTGTCTTTGCTCGCCCGGCTCACCCTTCCCCCCTTCCGTCCCCGCCCTCCTCCCCGCCCTCCTCCCCCTCCGCATACTCCTTGAGCCGGTACTGCAAGGTCCGCAGCCCGATGCCCAATAGCTCCGCGGCCTCCCGGCGGTTGCCGCCGGTCAGCTCCAGGGCCCGGAGGATCGCGTCCCGCTCCAGCTCGCGCAGGTTGAGGCGCTCCGGGGGTGGGCTCGCGGTGGTGGTCCCCTGGATCGCGAGGTGGGCGAGCTGGACCTGGTCGCCACGCTCGAGGATCACCGCCCGCTCGACGACGTTCATCAGCTCACGCACGTTGCCGGGCCAGGCGTAGGCCACCAGGGCCCGCTCCGCCTCGGGGGAGAAGCGGCCGAGGGTCTTGCCCGCCCGCCGCGCGGCCTGCTCGAGGAAGAGGCCGGCCAGGGGCAGGATGTCCCCACGCCGCGCCCGCAAGGGCGGGATCGGGATCGGGAAGACCGCGATCCGGTAGTAGAGGTCCTCCCGGAAACGGCCTTGCCGCATCGCCTGCTCGAGGTCGCGGTTGGTCGCGGCGATCACCCGCACGTCGACGCGGATCAAGGTGCTGCCGCCGACCCGGGTGAACTCCCGCTCCTGCAGCACCCGCAGCAGCTTGGCCTGCAAGGTCGGGCTCATCTCGCCGACCTCGTCCAGGAAGAGGGTCGAGCCGTCGGCCAGCTCGAAGCGGCCCCGGCGCCGCTCGTGGGCCCCGGTGAAGGCGCCCCGCTCGTGGCCGAACAGCTCGCTGTCGAGCAGGGTCTCGCTGAGCGCGGCGCAGTTGACCGCGACCAGGGGCCGGCTCGCCCGGGGGCTGAGCGCGTGGACCGCCCGGGCGATGACCTCCTTGCCCGTGCCGCTCTCGCCGGTGATCAGCACCGTCGCCTCCCCCGGGGCCACCGCGGTCACCAGCTCGAGCACCTGCTGCATGGCGGGGTCGCGAGCCAGGGGCAGCCCCCCGAGGGCCGGCCGCAGGGCCGCGGCGTCATCGGCCAGGCGCCGCCGCGCCAGGGCCTCCCGCACCACGACCCGCAGCTCGTCGGGGTTCGCGAGGGGCTTGGTGAGGTAGTCGACGGCCCCCAGCTTCATCGCCTCCACCGCGGAGGCCACCGTGCCGAACGCGGTGATGACGATCACCAGGGTCTCCGGCGAGCTCTTGCGGACCCGACGCAGCAGCTCGATCCCGTCCAGCCCGGGCAGCCGCAGATCGGTGACCACCAGGTGCGCGGCGCGCCGCTCCAGCTCCTCGAGGGCTGCCTCGGCGGACGCGGCCTCGCCCACCTCGTAGCCCTCGTCGCGCAGGATGCGCGTCAGCAGGGTGCGCAAGGAGCGCTCGTCGTCGACGACCAGCACGCGGAAGTGGCCGGCGCCGCGACGGTCGGCTCCGGCAGGGGTCTGGCTACCGCTCACGGGGGGCCCTCCTCAGGGAGATCTCGAAGACCGCACCCCGAGGGGCCTGGTTGCGGGCGACGATCCGGCCGCCCAGCCCCTCCACGGCCTGCCGGGCCACGGCGAGGCCCAGCCCCGTGCCACGGGTGCGGGTCGTGATGTAGGGATCGAAGATCCGCTCGAGCAGCTCGGGGGGGATGCCGGGACCGTCGTCCGCCACGGTGAGGCACAGCCAGGGGCCGTCCTCGTCGAGCCGCACGGTCAGGGTGCCTCCCTCCCCCAGCGCCTCCAGCGCGTTGCCGACGAGGTTGTGCATGACTTGAGTCACAGCTTCGCCGTCAATAAGAGCCTTTCGTCCCAATCCGGCCCGCCAGACCAGGGACACGTGCCGGGCCTGGAACTCAGGCGCCCGCAAGCGCAGCAGCCGGTCGACGAGCTCGTCCAGATCCACGGGCTGGAGGTCCAGGGGACGGGGCCGGGCGTAGTCGAGCAGGTCACGCACCAGCTTCTCGAGGCGTGTCGACTCCTCGACGATGATCCCCAGACCCTCCGCGAGCGCCGGATCATCGCTCGCCTTCTCCAGGGCGTACTGGGCGTGGCCCTTCACCGCGGCCAGGGGGTTGCGGATCTCGTGGGCCAGCACCGCGGACAGGGAGCCAAGGGAGGCCAGGCGCTGCTGCTCGCCGAGCTTTTGCGCGAGCTGCCAGGTGCGCCGCTGGAGGAAGAGGACCAGCACCCCGCCGGACAGCAGCAGCAGCAGGGCCAGGCCGACCACCCCGGCCCGGAGCCAGGCCTGCTGGACCAGCCGCTCGGCCTCCGCGGTGGAGAAGACCAGGTGGGCGACCACCGGACCGCCCCCCGCCCGGAAGACCGGCGGATCGGGGAGGACCGGCGAGACCCCCGGGGCCGGCGGCATCCCCCCGGCGGTGGCGAGGGGCGCTTTCGGCGGGCCCCCTTCCGCCTCCGGCGGCTCCTCGTCCGGCCCCCGCACCGGGTCCGGACCCCCTCCCTGCAGCCAGCCCTGCCGCCAGGCCCGCCGCCAGCCCGCGCCCGGCCCCCGACCGCGGCCGAACGGACCGTGGGGCGGCAGCAGCAAGGACCAGACGTCGAGTTGCGTGGCGGCTGGCCTCCGCTCCAGCACCAGGGGCTCCTCCCGGGCGAGCACCGTGCGCAGCAAGGCCGGCGGGTAGGGCACCGTGCCGACCGCCTCCGGCTGCGTGGAGGCGAGCACCCGCCCCCCCGGGCCAAGGAACTCGAGCAGCAGCACCTCGGGATCGTCGATCTCGGCCGCGAGGCTGGCCAGGGTCGCCGGGCCGTCCGCGCCCTGGCGATAGGCCCGGGCCAACCCTTGCATGACCGTGGCCGCCCGGCTCCGGACGAAGCCGGCGGCCACCTCCCGACGATCCCGCAGGTCGAGGACGGTGGTGGCCGCGAGCAGCACGACGACCGCCACGAGGAGCAGCAGCCCGATCTTCAGACCGGCGGTGCCGTGGCCGCGGGCCGGGATACGGAGGGTCGGCCCCGGATCGTGCAGCAACGTCCCCATGACTCGCCTCGCCTCCCCGGGAGGCGCTCGCGGACGACGGCCAGTCGCCGAACCTCGACCGGCGCCGCGGTCGGGCCGGGGAGATGGCGACGAGGCTACTTCATCCGGGTGAGGTGCGTCACGTACCACTCACCGTCCCAGGTGATGGCCACCCGCAAGAACAGCTTGCGCGTCCGGTCGCCGTCCCGCACCACGAGCGCCGACTTGTAGGCGGCCCAGTAGGGCAGGGCGTTGGCCTCCTTGCCCGCCGGGATCCAGCGCCGGGTCCGGCTCAACTGGAAGGAGACCAGCTCGGCCCCGGCCGGGTCGATCAGCTCCCGGCGGAGGTCCCGCACGTCCTGCCGGAACAGCTTGAGCAAGGTGGCGTGGTAGCGATCGGGGTCCTTGATCGCCTTGACCCGACGAAACGGCTCCCGGGGGAAGAAGAGCGGATCCGCGAGCTCCGGGCGATCCTCCCGGATCGCCTGGACGAGCCCGCGGACACGCTCCTCCAGCGTGCCGGAAGGCGGCACCGGCGGCGGCTGGGCCAGGCCCGGGTCATTGCCGGGGGGCGGGGGGAGCGGCGGCTCGGCGGCACGCGCCCCGCGCGGGCCCTGGACCTTCGCCGCGCCCTTCTCCTGGACCTTCTCCTGGACCTTCTCCTGGACCTTCCCCGCGCCCTTCTCCTGGACCTTCCCCTGGCCCTTCCCCCCGTCCACCTCCGTCCCCGCGCCCGGATCCTTCCCCGGGCCCGGGTCGGCCGCGGGAGCGTCCTCGGGCTCTGCGCCTCCCTCCTCGTCCGCGGCCGCCGGGTCGGCGTCCTCGGGCTCCTCGATGGCCGCACCCGCCACGGCGGGGAAACTCAGCAGCAAGGCACAGCAGACGAGGGAGCAGCAGCGCGACGACGGCCGGGATCTCATGTGTGGGGTACCTCGCTGTCCTCCCCGGAGCGTGGCTCAGGCCGCGGGGGCCGAGCTCTCCGGGAGCATCTCGGGGGCGAAGACCGCCAGCCGGTTGCGCCCCGCCTGCTTGGCCGAGTAGAGCGCGGCGTCGGCCCGGCGCAGCACCAGGTCGACGTCCTCGGTGCCGCGCTCGCCCAGCTCGGCGATCCCGGCCGAGATCGTCACGACGCCCGCGGGGTTGCCGCGATGGGCGCGCTGCAGGCCGACGACCCCGGCGAGGATCCGGGCCATGCCCTCGGAGGCCCGCGCCACGGTCTGCTCCGGGTAGACGATCACGAACTCCTCGCCGCCGTAGCGGTAGACCTGGTCCCCGGCCCGACACAGCGCCACGATCACCTCGGCGAGCTGCACGAGGGTCTCGTCGCCGGCCTGGTGGCCGTAGGTGTCGTTGTAGCTCTTGAAGAAGTCCACGTCGCACAGAGCGACCGCATAGCACTGGTGGTAGCGGCGGACCCGCGCGGCCATGGTCTCGAGGTCCTCCTGCAGCCGGAGACGGTTGCCGACCTTGGTCAGCGGGTCGCGGCGGCTCTGCTGGAACAGCTCCTCGTTGAGGTGCAGCAGCTCCGCCTTCTGCGCGGCCAGCTTCTTGTGCAAGGAGGTGACCCGCGCCGCCGCGAACAGGCGGACCTGCAGGTCGTCGAAGTCCAGCGGCTTGGTGAGGTAATCGTCCGCACCGGCGAGCATGCCAGTGAGCCGGTCCTTGCGCTCGCCCAGGGCCGACAGGACGATGAAGTAGGTGTACAGGCTGCCCCCCTCCGCCCGCACCTTGCGGCAGAGCTCGAGCCCATCCATCCCCGGCATCATCCAGTCGCTGATGATGACGTCGAACTCCGCGCCCAGGTAGCGCGTCCAGGCCTCGTGACCGTCCGTCGCGATGACGCTCTCGTGGCCGAGCCGCTCCACCGCAGTCTGGATGATCTTGCGGGAAACGGCGTCGTCGTCGGCGATCAGGACCCTCATGCTCGCTCCACGATACCACAGGACGTGGGCCCCACGAGGAGAGATTCCCCGGAGGTCATTGCGTCCTCGTCATGCCCTGGTCGATGATCCGCCGGCAGCGCTCCTCGAGTCGCGCCGCCTCTTCCTTCAACACGAGCACCCGCCCGCCCGCCCGGTGGATCTGGCTCCGGTCGGCCAGGGACTCGACCTCGGCGCACAGCTCGGCGAGCAAGGAGGCGCCGATGTTGCGCGCCGCCCCCTTCAGGGTGTGCGCCACCTGCCGCAGCAGCTCACCGTTGCCCTCGGTCACGGCCCGCTCGACTTCGGCCAGCCGCCCCGGCAGATCCAGCAGGAACATGCTGAGCAGATCGCTGACGAAGCGGTCACCCTCCCCGGAGATCGCCTTCAGCCGGTCGAGCACCGCCAGGTCGATGCTCTCGAGCTGCGGCGACGGCGAGGAGCGGAAGGGCACGGCGGGAGTGGGCGAAGGCTCCTCGGGCTCCTGGCGCCCGACGTGGGGCCCGATCCAGCGCCGGAGCAAGGCCTCCAGATCGTCGAGGCGCACGGGCTTGGAGAGGTAGTCGTCCATGCCCGCGAGGAGCACCCGGTCCCGGTCCCCCCGCATCGCGTTGGCGGTCATCGCCAAGATCGGCGTGCGCCGCGCCCCCTGCTCCCGGCGGCGGATCTCCGCGGTGGCCTGGTAGCCGTCCATCCCGGGCATCTGGCAGTCCATGAGCACCGCGTCGTACACGCGCCGCTCGAGCGCAGCCACCGCCTCGTTCCCGCTGCTGACGACCTCCACCTGACAGCCGAGGCGCCGGAGCATCGCCCGGGCGACCTTCTGGTTGACCGCGTTGTCCTCGGCGACGAGCACCAGGGGCCCGAGGTCCGGGGGGAGCGGCTGCTCGACGTCGGCGGCGGCGCCCGCCGGCTCGAGGCCCGGCCGGCCCCGCGGCGGCGTCGTCAGCGGCCGGTGGCGAACCGGGGCGCGCAGCCGCCGCTGGAGCACCGCGGCCACCTCCTCGGCCCGCAAGGGGCGGGCGATGACGTCGTCGACGGCCGCGGCCAGGGGCAGGTCGCCCGGCCACGCCGCGGGGAACGCGGTCATGGCGACGATGGGCAGGGGCACGTCCCCCCCCCGGTCGAGCTGGCGGAGCTGCGCGGTGAGCCGCCCCCCGTCCTGGGCAGGCAGGTCCCAGTCGAGGAGCACCAGGGCGTAGGAGTGGAGCTGGACCGCGTCGAGGGCCTCCTGGCCATTGGCCGCGACGTCCACCGGATGGCCGAAGCGGTTGAGCAGGGCGACCGCCGCCTTCTGCGCCTCGTTCCCGGACTCGACGAGCAGGATCACCTGGGGGCTGCCCGGGGAGATCGCCTTGCCCGAGCAGCGCGCGGCCTCGCTCTCCAGGGGGCGGGTGACGAAGTCGCCCCGCTGCTCCGCCTCGTGGAACACCGTCACCAGCGCATCGAAGAGCGGACTCTGGCGCACGGGCTTGGTCAGGCAGGCCGCGACGCCGCAGCGCCGGGCCGCCTCGGTGAGCTCCCGCCCCCCCATGGAGGTCAGCATCAGGAGCTGTAGCGGATCGAAGCGCCGATCGCTGCGCACGATCCGGGCGAGCTGCAGCCCGTCCATGCCGGGCATCTGCATGTCGATGACCGCCAGGTCGAAGGGACGCTGCTCCGTGTGAGCCTGGATCAAGCTGCCGAGGGCCTGGTAGCCGTCCCCGGCCCACTGGCTCGCCATGCCCCAGCTCCCGAGGAGCTGACCGAGCAGGTGCCGGTTGGTCTCGTTGTCGTCGACCACGAGGATCCGCTTGCCGCGCAGGTCGTACTCGACGAGGTCCCAACGATCCGTCCGGGACCTTCGTCCCAGACGGACGTCGAACCAGAAGCGGCTGCCCTCACCCGGGGTGCTCTCGACGCCGATCCGGCCACCCATCAGCTCGACCATCTTCTTGGAGATGGCCAGCCCCAGCCCGCTGCCCCCGTAGCGGCGGGTGGTCGAGGGGTCGCCCTGGGAGAAGCTCTGGAACAGACGGGGCAAGGCCTCGGGCGCGATGCCGATGCCGGTGTCGGTGACCTCGAGCCGCAAGGTCACCGCCTCCTCGTCGCGCTCCTCGACCCGGGCGTGGATGACCACCTCACCCGCCTCGGTGAACTTGACCGCGTTGCTCACCAGGTTGGTGAGGATCTGCCGGAAGCGGACCGGATCGCCGATGACCAGCCGCGGCAGCTCGTGGCGGACCATGCAGACCAGCTCGAGCCCCTTGCGGTGGGCGCGCTCCGCGAGCAGGACCGCGACCTCCTCGATCACCTGACGGACGTTGAAGACGGTCTGCTCGAGCTCGAACTTGCCGGCCTCGATCTTGGAGAAGTCGAGGATGTCGTTGATGATCGTCAGCAAGGAGTCCGCCGAGGCGCGCAGGGTCTCCACCAGCTCCCGCTGCATCGAGTCGAGCCGGGTGTCGAGGAGCAGCTCGGTCATCCCCAGCACGCCGTTCATGGGCGTGCGGATCTCGTGGCTCATGTTGGCCAAAAACTCGCTCTTCGCCAGGCTGGCCGCCTCGGCGCTGCGCCGCGCCTCCCGCAGCTCGTGCTCGACCCGCTTCTGCTCCGAGATGTCCCGCAGCACCACCAGCGCGCCGCGCAGCTCGCCGCCGTGACGGATGGGATTGAAGGAGAAGGAGATGGGACGGGGATCGCCTTCCTGCTGCACCATCAGCCCATCGGCACAGGCCAGCCCCTGGCCGGCCGTGAGCAGGGCCCGCAGATCGGTGCGGCTGCGCACCTCGCCTTCGGGAGCAGTGGCGAAGCGGGCCAGGGTGCAGAGATCGACGCCCACGGCCTCGTCCGCGGTGAGGCCGAGCAGCCGGAGCGCCTCCGCGTTGATGTACTGGACACGACCCGCCGCATCGACCTTGCAGAGGCCGTCCGAGAACGCCGAGACCACGGCCTGCAGCGTCTCTCGATCGTCCATCCCTCCTCCTCCGCGCCTCCCTGGTAGAGGCTGGCCTCGCCGGGTGCATTCCTGGCGTCGAGGTGCAGAAGCTGCACGCCGGGTATCCCCGGGCACCGTGCCACCCCGGCACGTCGGAGCCAGCCGGGCACCCTCCGCCCGAGCGGCCGGACGCCTGGGCTTCGGCGGCCCTCCTAGCTACCTACACGATCCCGCGGCAGACTTCCCCTTTTCGCATCCCCTTCCTCCCACGCCGACCTCGCTCGCTCCCCGGGGCCAGGCCTCGCTCAACAAGATCATCTTATTTTCCGAGAAGATCGGCTAGAATCACCTCATCTCCCCCTCGCTGGCACGCGGGTTGCAGAAGGGAGAGACCGTGCAAACGACGGGCGTCGAGCTCGATGCCCCAAGGAATCGGAGCACGGCTCCGGGAGGTGGATCATGAGGACTCACGTGCAGATGGCCTTGCTGGTCGCCGGAACGATGCTGCTGCCCTCCCTGGCCCTGGCCCAGCCCATGGGCCCGGGAGGTGCGGGGGGGCGGGGCGGGGCGCGGATGTTCGCCCACGTGCGGACCCTCGACCTGACGGCCCCACAGCAGACCCAGGTGGACGCGCTCGAGGCCGAGTACCGGCCGAAGTTCCAGGAGCTGCGCGCGCAGCAGCGCGACATCCGGGAAGAGATGATCTCGGTCCGCGCCGCGCCGACGCCGGCGTGGAACAAGCTGGACGCCCTGCGGACCCAGCTCCACCAGGTGCGGGACCGGATCCAGGCCTTGCGGGGCGAGGTCCAGACCAAGCTCCTCGGCCTGCTGACCACGGAGCAGCAGACCCGCCTGTGGACCTCCGGTCCGGGCTGGGGCAAGGGCGGCCCCGGCATGGGCCCCGGCATGGGCCTGCGGGGTGGTCGAGGCAAGGGCGGCGGCCCGGGCCCCGGCTGGGGCGGCGGGGCCGGCCGGGGCGGCGGGCCCGGCGCCGGCTGGGGCGGTGGCCCTTGCGGCGGCGGCGGTTGGGGTTTTGGCCCGCTGGATGGTGACGACGACCTCTGAGACTCCCCGCTCTCCCCCCGCGCGACGCGACGACTCCCCTCCCTACCCGCTCGCCCGCCGCCCCCCTCCGGGGCGGCGGCCCTCCCATCTCCCCGGGACACCTTCGTGCCCCCACGGGCTCTGCCGCACGCGCTCGACCGATGCGTGGCCCGGGTCACCTCGACCGGGGCCGGCCGGAAGAGGATCAGCCCGACCCGTGTCCACACCCGAGGGGCAGCCCCCCGCTGCTCCGCCACTCGAACGTGGCGTGCCCGATCCCCTGCTCCTGCGCCAGCCGCTCCCGCAGCCGGTCCGCGGCGTCCTGCAGCTCGGCCAGCCCGCCCCGCGCCGGATCGCAAATCAACCGCACGGTGAGCACCACCTGGCCGCTGTCGAGCTCCCAGACGTGCAGGTCCTCCACCCGCAAGACCGCCTCCTCCGCGACGAGGAGCTGCCGCAGCCGGTCCAGGTCGAGACGCGCGGGCGCGGCCTGCAGGAGCACCTTCAGGGAATCCCGCAGCACCGGAAGGGTCCCGAAGAGGATCAGCAGCCCGATGACCACGGAGATCAGCGGATCGATGGCGGCCCAGCCGGTCAGCAGCAGCACGGCCGCGGAGAGGATGGCGCCCAGCGAGCCGAGCGCATCGGCGAGCAGGTGGAGCACCGCCCCCCGCACGTTGAGGCTGCCGTCCCCGGAGCGGAGGAGCAGCCAGGCCGACACCCCGTTGACCAGCAG
Organism: Myxococcota bacterium; assembly: GCA_034005005.1. Classification (GTDB taxonomy): domain Bacteria; phylum Myxococcota_A; class JAVEVO01; order JAVEVO01; family JAVEVO01; genus JAVEVO01. The sequence goes on along the minus strand of JAVEVO010000037.1, from coordinate 37,326 downwards.
CCCGACGACCCCGGCGCCGAGCACCGGCCAGCCCAGCACCGGTGCGGGGGCGACCAGCCGCTGCCCCGCCTCCCAGAAGATGATCGCGACGATGGCCAGCAAGGAGAAGGCGTTGCCGAACGCGCCCAGCACCGGCAGCCGCCGCAGCCCGAAGGTGAAGGAGCCCCCCGGATTGCTCCGGGCGAACCGCAGAGCGAGGACCGCCAGCAAGAGCGCGGCGACGTCGGAGAGCATGTGCCCGGCGTCGGAGAGCAGGGCCAGGGAGTTGGCGAAGAGCCCGACGGCCACCTCGATCCCGAGGAAGGCGGCGTTGAGCCCGAGCGCGATCCAGAGGGCCCGCTCCGCGGCAGGGGGCGCCGGCCCGGCCCGGTCCTGGCCGCCGGCCGGGAGGGACGGACCGGAGGAGCCGGGAGGGTGGGGATGGGCGTGGGAGTGAGCGTGGGGGTGGGCGTGGGGGTGAGCGTGGGCGTGAGCGTGGAGTGGGCTCACGGGAGATCCGCCGGCGCGACGACGTCACACGCCATGATGCCCCCAGGTCTTCGTGCGCGTGCGCGTGCGCGCGTGCGTGCACGTTGATCGTGGGATCGCCGGACGTGGACGGGGGACGTGGACGGGGGACAGAACCCGACCGGCACCGTCCACGGCTCACCTTCCACGGCCACGCCTCACCTCCCACGAGCACGAGCACGAGCACGAGCACGAGCACGAGCACGGGCACGCTCGCTCTCCACCGGGCCTCGCCCGCCCGCTCAGGGTAGTGCAGCGCCGCGGCGGGGACAAGCGACGGGACCGGGCCGCCCCCCATTCTTGACTCCCCCCCGCCGAGAGACTACTGTATAAATGTCCAGTACCCCAAGGAGGGGAGAGATGACCGGGACTGCTCGAGAAACGACCGCGGACTGCCTCCTGTGGATCGGCACCTCCGGCTACTCCTACACCGAGTGGCTCGAGGCCGGTTTCTACCCCCCCGGCACCCGGAATGCGGCGATGCTGCGCCTCTACGCCCGGAGCTTCCCGGTGACCGAGCTGAACCACACCTGGTACCAGCTCCCCCGGGCCGAGGCCGTCGAGCGGCAGCGGCTCCAGGCCCCGCCAGGCTTCCGCTTCACGGCCAAGCTGACCCGCAGCCTCACCCACGAGGTGCAGCCCGAGGCCTGGAGGGGCCAGCTCCGGGCCTATCGCGAGGGGATCGCCCCCCTGGTCCAGGCCGGGCAGCTCCTCGCGGTGCTGGTCCAGCTCCCCCCCGGCTTCGACCGCGCGCCCGCCCACCGCCGCTACCTCGACGCGCTCCTCGATGGGCTCGCCGGGCTGCCCCTGGCCGTGGAGTTCCGCCATGCGAGCTGGGCCCACGACCGGGTCTTCGCCGGGCTGCAGGAGCGGGGGGTCACCCTGGTCACGGTCGACGAGCCCGCGCTGCCCGGCCTCTTCCCCGCCCTGGCGGTGACGACCAACCCCGCACTGGTCTACGTCCGCTTCCACGGCCGCAACGCGCACGGCTGGCGCTCGGGCAAGATGCAACTGCAGTTCGACTACGACTACCCGGAGGAAGAGCTGCAGCAGATGATCGCGGAGGTGATCGGCCCCCTGGCCGCGCAGGCCCGGAGCGCGGCCCTCTTCTTCAACAACCACGTCCGGGCCCAGGCCCCGCGCAACGCCCTGACCCTGGCCCGGCTGCTCCGGGACCGCGGCTGGACGGTGGTCCCGCCCGTCGCCGCGGCCGAGGATCCCGGCGAGCTCTTCGCCAGGGCGGAGCGCACTCCGGCCGAGGAGGAGCTCCCGTGACCCGGCACGACTCCCCTCCCCCGCCGGGAACGAGGGACGAGGAGCGAGGAGCGAGGAGCGAGGAGCACGGCACGAGCACGAGCACGAGCACGCCCGGGCCCCTCCTCCCCTCCCGGGAGCGGGCGATCCTCCACCTCAACGTCGCGGACTTCGCGGTCGCGGTGGAGCGGGTGGTCGATCCGGGACTGAAGGACCGGCCAGTGCTGGTGGCGCCTCAGGGGGCGGCCCGGGCCGCGATCTACGACATGAGCGAGGAGGCCTTCCGGGCGGGGGTGCGCAAGGGGATGGCCCTGCGCCGGGCGCGCAAGCTCTGCCCCGACGCCCGGCTGCTGCCGCCCCACCCCGACCGCTACGAGCGGGCCATGCGCGAGCTGCTGCACCGGGTCCTCCCCCTCTCCCCGCGGATCGAGGCCGTGGACGAGAAGGGCCACCTCTTCGTCGACCTCAGCGGTACGGGCCGCCTGCACGGCCCGCCCCCCGACGTCGCCTGGCGCCTCCGCAAGCAACTGCGGGCGGAGCTGCGCCTCGACCCGATCTGGTCCCTCGCCGCGAACAAGCTGCTGGCCAAAGTGGCGACCCGGATCGTCAAGCCCGTGGGCGAGTGCATCGTCGAGCCGGGCGAGGAGGAGGCCTTCTTGCGCCCCCTGCCCTTGCGACTGCTGCCGGGCCTCGAGCCCGAGGAGCTGCAGCGCCTCGCCGAGCTGCACACCCACCGGGTGGGGGAGCTGGCGAGCTGGTCGCTGGCCCAGCTCGCGGTCCTCTTCGGCAGCCACGCCCGCACCTTGCACGAGCTGGTGCGCGGCGTCGACCCCTCGCCCGTGCTGCGGGCCGGGGAGCAGCGGCCGAGCGTCGTCGCGGAGGAGGAGCTGGGGGACGACAGCAACGACCAGGCCCGGATCGAGGGGCTGCTCTACCGGCTGGTGGAGAAGCTGGGGGCGGAGCTGCGCGCCCGGCGGCTGGCCGCGCCGGGCCTCACCCTGACCCTCGACTACTCCGACGGGGTGCGCCTCTCCCGCCAGGCGACCGCCCCGGTCCCCACGGCCAACGACCGGCGGCTGTTCGCCCTGGCCCGGCAGGCCCTCGCGCTCGCCTGGTGCCGACGGGTGCGGCTGCGCCACCTGCGGCTGCGCGGCGACCGGCTGCGCTTCCCGCCGGCCCAGCTCGAGCTCTTCACCGACCCGGACGCGGGGCCGGCCCCCGAGGAGCGGCTCGTCGACGCGCTCGACCGGATCCGCGGCCGCTTCGGACGAGGAGCCATCCAGGTGGGCCGGACCCTGGCCGCGGCGGGGTGAGGCCGGAGCACGCCCCCGCGAGGCACGCGCCACGCCACGCGAAAAACGACCACGAGCACGAGCACGAGCACGAGCACGAGCACGCCGACGAGGCAGATCGATCACGATGGAACCGTTCGTCCCCCTGGTGGTTCGTTCGCACTACTCCCTCCTGTGGGGCGTCCTGGGAGTGGAGCAGCTCGTCCGCGCCGCGCGGCGGCTCGGCTACGACCGCCTCGCGCTCACGGACACCGACAACCCCTACGGCCTCTGGAGCTTCCTCGCGGCGTGCCGCCGGGAGGGGGTCACGCCCATCGTCGGGGTGGAGCTGACCGACCCGCACGACCCCTCCCGGGGCCCCCTCACTCCCGCTCCGCCAACCCGACCGCAACGACTCGCCAGGCTCACCGCTCCCCGGCGCAGCAGCCTCGTACGCCTGCTCGGGATGATGGTGTTGCTCCGGGTGCCGCTACACGAGAGCTGCCATGACGAGGAGGCTGGACGGTGGCCCCGTTGCTCGAGACGGGAGACCACCGGTGGCCGGACCAGGCTGGACGGATCCGCGGAGACGTCGCGTTCGGCCGGAGGTTGAGCTCTACCCGGCCCCCAACGCAACATCCAGGGGCCGAAACGTCGCGTTCGGCCGGAGGTTGAGCTCTACCCGGCCCCCAACGCGACATCCAGGGGCCAAACGTCGCGTTCGGCCGGAGGTAGAGCTCTACCCGGCCCTCAACGCGACATCCAGGGGCCAAACGTCGCGTTCGGCCGGAGGTAGAGCTCTACCCGGCCCCCAACGCGACATCCAGGGGCCGAAACGTCGCGTTCGGCCGGAGGTAGAGCTCTACCCAACAATCTAGCGCGACATCGGCGACGGCCGGCAGCTCGGCCTTCACATCGTCGGGAAGACCCAGCAGGCGTCACCTGGGGCACCAGCGCCGGACTACCGCCCCCAGACTTTTTCCTGATCGGATGTTCAGTATTCTCTTGCCCTCCCCGGCCTCGAACGCTAGGATCGGGAGTGTGTGCTCGTTGGTGGGCAACCGACCGCAACTTCTACAGATCCTCCACGTTCGGGTCGGTGTGCCGGTCGTGTCGTCCTGGAGGCGAGGAGGGGCCGGAATGAACGACACACAAGGCCCAAGCAACCAGAAATGATCCCCCTGGTGGTTCGTTCGCACTACTCCCTCATGTGGGGCGTCCCGGGAGTGGAGCAGCTCGTCCGCACCGCGCGGCGGCTGGGCTACGACCGCCTCGCGCTCACGGACACCGACAACCTCTACGGCCTCTGGAGCTTCCTCGCGGCGTGCCGCCGGGAGGGGATCACGCCCATCGTCGGGGCGGAGCTGACCGACCCGCACGACCCCTCCCGGGGCCCCCGCGCGACCCTGCTGGTGACCGCGGACGAGGGCTTCCGCCGCCTCTGCCGGCTGCTCACGAGGCGCCACACCGACCCGGACTTCCAGATGACCCCGGCCCTCGGCGCCGCGGCCGGCGACGGGGAGGCCAGCGGGCTCGTGCTGCTCACCTCGAGCCGGGCCCTGCTCCGGGAGCTGCACGCGGCGGGGGTCCCGGCGCACGCGGCCCTGCCCCGGCGGGCCGGCCCGGGCGCGGCGCGGCTGCGCGACGACGCCCGGCGGCTGGGTGTCCCCCTCGTGGCCGTGCCGGGGAGCTTCCTGCTGACGCCGGCCGATCGCGAGCTGCACCAGGTGCTGCGCGCCATCGACCGCAACACCTCCCTCTCCCGCCTGGGCCCGGAGGACCAGGCCCCGCCGGACGCGTGGCTGGCCTCCCCCGACGAGTACGCCCGGCGCTTCGCGCTCTTCCCCGAGACCTTACCGGCCAGCGTCGCCCTGGCCGAGCGCTGCCAGGGCTATGCCGGCCCCCACCACGGCACCGTGCTCCCCCCCTGGCACGACCCCCGGGGCCGCACCGCGGCCGAGCTGCTCCGGGAGGAGGCCTACCAGGGGGCCCGCCGTCGCTACGGCGACGACCTCGCCGAGCCGGTCGTCGAGCGGCTGGAGCACGAGCTGCGCCAGATCGAGGCCAAGGGCTTCTCCGCGTACTTCCTCGTGGTCCAGGAGATCGTCCGCCGCAGCCCCCGCACCTGCGGCCGCGGCTCGGGCGCAGCCTCCCTGGTGGCCTACTGCCTGGAGATCACCAACGTCTGCCCCCTCGCGCACAACCTCTACTTCGAGCGCTTCCTCAACCCGGGCCGCACCGATCCACCCGATATCGATGTGGATTTCGCCTGGGACGAGCGAGATGGCGTCATCCGGGAGGTGCTGGCCCGGCACGGGGAGCACGCGGCCATGGTCTGCAACCACGTGCTGTTCCAGCCCCGGATGGCCATCCGCGAGGTGGCCCGGGTCTTCGGCCTGACCGACGAGGAGATCGGCCAGGTCTCCCGCCGGCTCCCCTGGTTCTGGCGCACCGACACCCTGATCGGGGACGAGACCCCGGAGAACCCCCAGGAGCTCGAGGAGCGGCTGCGCCGGATGCCGGAGCTGCGCCAGCTCGACTTCCCCGAGCCCTGGCCCGCGGTGCTGCGGCTCGCGCAGCGGCTGCTCGGCACCCCCCGCCTGCTCTCGGTCCACCCCGGCGGCCTGGTGATCACCCCCCGCCCCGTCGCCGACTACGCGCCCGTGCAGCAGGCGGCCAAGGGGGTGCCGATCCTGCAGTGGGAGAAGGACGGCACCGAGGAGGCCGGGCTGGTCAAGATCGACCTGCTCGGCAACCGCAGCCTGGCCGTGATCCGGGACGCCATCGCCGGGATCCGGGACGCGGGGCTGGCCTTCGAGGAGCGGGGCTGGGAACCCGAGCAGGACCTCGCCACCCGGGAGCTGATCGCCCGGGGAGGGACCATGGGCTGCTTCTATATCGAAAGTCCCGCCATGCGGCTGCTGCTCCGCAAGGCCAGGAAGGGGGATTTCGCGCACCTGGTGATCTTCTCCAGCATCATCCGCCCTGCGGCCAACGAGTACATCCGGGAGTACCTGCGCCGGCTCGCGGGCGGGGCCTGGGAGCCGATCCACCCCCTGCTGGCCGACGTCCTCGACGAGACCCTGGGGATCATGGTCTACCAGGAGGACGTCTCCAAGACCGCGGTGGCCGTGGCCGGTTTCTCCCACTCCGACGCGGACGCCCTGCGCAAGGTCCTGTCCAAAAAGGACCGCGCACACAGACTGAAGGACTATCGCGCTCGCTTCACGGCCGGGGCCCGGGCCCGCGGGGTGAGCGATACACAGATCGACGGCATCTGGGCGATGATGATGAGCTTCGACGGCTACTCCTTCTGCAAGCCCCACAGCGCCTCCTACGCCCGGGTCTCCTGCCAGGCCGCGTACCTCAAGCGGCACCACCCCGCCCCCTTCATGGCCGCGGTGATCAGCAACCAGGGGGGGTTCTACGGGACCTTCGCCTACGTCTCCGAGGCCCGCCGTCTGGGGCTGACCATCCGGCCTCCCGACGTGACGTGCAGCCGGGAGCGCTGGACGGGCGCCGGCACCACCCTGCGGGTCGGCCTGATGGCGATCAAGGCCCTGGGCCGGGCCACCCGGGAGCGGATCGTGGCCGCCCGGGAGCAACGGGACTTCCTGTCCCTGGAGGACTTCCTGGAGCGGGTCCGGCCCGACGAGGCGGAGATCCGGGCCCTGATCCAGTGCGGGGGCTGCGACTCCCTGGCCGACGGGCAGGACCGGGCCGCCTTGCTCTGGCACGCGGCGCGCTGGGCCCGCCAGCGGGAAGAAGCCCGACCCTCCCCCGGCCGAGGCGGGAGGAGGTCGGCAGCGGGAGCGGGCCCGGGGGACGCCGCGGTCGGAGCAGCGCCGATCCCCGGGGAGCTGTTCACCGACGAGGCCCCCGCGCCCCGCCTGCCCCCCGGCAACGAGCGGCAGCGGCTGCGGGACGAGTTCGCCGTCCTCGGCTTCCTCTGCGACCGCCACCCGATGGTCTTCTTCAGGGAGGAGGCCGCGCGGCAGGGAGCCCTGCCCCTGGCCGCGCTCCCCGGGCAGGTGGGCCGCCGGGTCCGCGGCGCGGGCTGGCTGATCACCGGCAAGCTCGTGAGCACGAAGCGGGGCGAGCCCATGGAGTTCCTGACCTTCGAGGACGAGACCGACACCGTCGAGGCGACCTTCTTCCCCAGGGTCTACCGGGAGTTCTGCGACATCCTCGACTGGGGCCGGCCCTACCTGCTCGCTGGCCGCGTGGAGGAGGAGTTCGGCGCGACGACCCTCACCGTGGAGCGGGTGTGCGCGCTGGGGAGACGCTCCCCGTGAAGCGGAAGACCCTCACCACGCGCGGCGCGGGCGAGCCGAGGCCGGCGAAGGGGCGCCTCTGGTACAGCCCAGGCAGGTAGCGGTCGCGGACCGCTCGCCGGAACAACGGGCAGATGCTATCCTCTTGGTGCAGAGACGACGAACGGAGCAGGACCAGCTAGTGCATCTTGCAGATGGAAGCTGGCAGGAGCGAAAGATGCCTCTTCACCGTGCCTTGCTGAATGCCATGGAGCGGCTGCCCGGCCGCTGGAAGGCGCAGGTGCTGCTCACCACCTTCGGCCTGACCCGCATCCGCCTCCTGGCGCTGGTGAGACCGGTGGTCGAGGAGTACGACGAGCACCGCTGCGTTGTCCGGATCCCTCTCAACTGGCTCACCCGCAACCATCTGAAATCCATGTATTTCGGGGTACTCGCCACCGGGGCGGATCTGGCGGGAGGTCTGGCTGGCTTCGAGGAGATGTTCCGGCTGGGCAACCAGGTCACCGGCGTCTTCCAGGATGTGCAGGCCGAGTTCCTCCGCAGGGCCCACGGGGACGTGCGGTTCACCTGCAGCGAGCTCGCCAGCGTGCGGGGGCTGGTGCGGAGGGCCATGGAATCGGGTGAGCGCGAGAGGATGCCGGTGCACGTCAAGGCCACGGTCCGCGAGCACGGGGAGGAAGTGGAGGTTGCCCGCTTCGTCCTGACCCTCTCCGTCCGTCGCCGCCGCTGACCGCACGGTGCGCTTGCGTCGAGCGAGCGCGGCGCCGTTCTCGATCATCGCGAGGGGCCGCCCGTCGGGCGCTCCGCGCCTGGCGGCGGGCTCTTCCCGGAGGTCGGATGCACGCTGGAAGCCTGGAGACGCTCTTCATCGGTCGGACGGCCAGGCCCCTGAGCGCGCCGGTGCGGGTCGACGGGCTGATCGCGTTCCGCCGCTTCTGCGGCGAGGGAGTGGACGACGCCAGCGGGCCACCGGGGTCCCTGCTGCGCGCGGTCTGGGGGTACTTTCGCTCTGGTGGCAGCCGGGCGATCGTGGCCGCGCTGACCCCGGAGGAGGCCCCACCGCCCACACCACCGAGCCGCGAGGCCCTCGCCGCAGCCCTCGCGGCCGGCCTCGGCAGCGGACCGTCGCCCCTGGTGATCCTTCCCGGAATCGCCAACGATCCCGATGAGTTGCTCGACCTGACCACCCTGCCGGGGCCCTGGCCCGACCCGAGCCCGCTGGTGCTGCTCGATGCGCCCCGCCTCCTGGCCCGGGACCCTGCAGGGCTGGCCGGGCTCTCCCGGGACCTGCTCGCGGCCGGCGGCGGGCGCTTCCGGCTGGTCGCGCCCCCGGCCCTGGGCGCGGCGCCGGTCCAGGGGCCCTCGCGCCCCGGCCCGGTGAGCCCGGCGGCCCTGGCCGCGGGCCTGGTCATGGCCGGGGGCACGGCGCGCATCGCGGGCGCGGGGCTCAGCTTCGTCTCGCCCCCTGCGGACGGCGAGGTCGAGGAGCTGCGGGCGGCCGGAGTGATCCTGCTGCGCCCCCTCGGCGGCGGCTGGCTCGGCGGCCTCGGCCTGCCTCGCCTCCCCGGGGCGCCCCCGATCCCCGGCGAGCAGCGGCTGGAGGTCGCCCGGAGCCCCTTCGGCGATCTGGTGACCCACCTGACCGACGCCCTGGCCCACCACGCGGGCACCTCCTGGGACACCGGGCTCTGCCACCGGGTGGAGCGGGACACTCTCTCGGCCCTGGCCCGCTTCTTCGGTCGGGAGACGCGCGGCTACCGGGCACGCTGCGACGAGGAGCTCAACCCCCCGGAGGAGCGGGGCCAGGGGCGGGTGATCGTGGAGGTGATCCTCGCCCCACCCTTGCCGGTGGTGCAGGAGGTGGTGCTCCGGTTGACCCTCAGGCAGTAGTCCCTTGGTACCAGACTGCCAGCACACCGACCTCAGTAGTGCGGCGGCGGGACGTTCGCGGGCGGCGCCTCCGTGCGCCAGGGCTCGGCGCGGACCACCGCCAGCAACTGCTGCAGCTCGGCCGTGACCTGGTCGAGCTGGCGCTGCTGGCCCACCAGGGCCTCGTTGAGCTGCTCGATCAGCCGTTGCTGGTGCGTGAGGCACATCTCCAGCTCGACGAGGCGCGGCTCCAGCGATCCGTTCATCGGCTCTGCTCCTGCCCGACGGGATCGAGCGCCCGGCCGGCGCGACGGTCCACGGGCCACCACGAAACGATCGGCTTGCCCGTCAGGATCACCCTCCGGAGCCCCACGGGAGCCCGCGAGAGGATCGGGCGTACCGCCGCACGGACCGCTCCTGGCCGTGCAGCAGGGAGACGCCCTCCTCGACCAGTGCGAAGCCCGCCCGCTCCAGCACCGCGCAGGAGGCCCGGTTGGCGCTGGCGACGACGCCGCGCACCTCCGGCAGCCCGAAGCGGCGCAGCCCCCACGCGGTGAAGGCCTGGACGGCCTGGGTGGCCAGGCCGCGACCTTGTTGACGGTCCTCGACCGCGTAGCCGATCTCGACCCCGTCACCGCACGGGCTCAGCCCGACGTGGCCGACCAGCTCGCCGGTCTCCCGCAGCGCGAGGCCGAGCACGTAGGGCCGGCGGGCCGGGTCGGGCGCCGCGTAGCCGGCGATCAGGAAGCGCAGCACCTCTCGGGCGGCCTCCTCGTCCGCGTAGACCTGGTCGGGGATCCAGGCCCGCATCCCGGCCTCCTGGCTCATGGCGAAGACCCGGGCCGCGTCCGCGAGGGTGAACTCCCGCAGGACGAGGGCCGGGGTGAAGAGGGGGGGCGAAGTCTGCAGGGTGGCCTCCGTCTCCGGAAAACGACAGTGGCAGATGCAGGGCGCCAGCGTCCGCAGACGCGCCGGGCTCAGGGCTCGAGGACGGTCCTCGTCAGCGGGACGAACCGGTCCAGGGGGATCCGGGCGCCGAGCCGGATGAAACCCCAACCCTGAAAATCAGTGCGATTGTAGCTCATGCAAGTGCCATTGTTGTTGTAATAGACGAATTCTCCACTAAAAACACCATCATTTTCATACACAACAACGGTCTGTTTGCATAATTCAACAGAAGAACCCCAGATCGCGATCATCTCGTCCTGCTCGCAACGAGGTGCTGCTTCGTAATAGTTGTACAAGGGCTGACTGCAGCCCGGATCGGTGAAGTACTGGATCTGCCCGTTGGATCGCGTGGGAATGCACCGCTCTTCCCCATCGTCCGTCAACTGGAAAGTGCAGTCGATCCCCAGATCGTCGTCCCACCAGCCGAGCCAGGCCTGGGCGCCATCGGGGGTGCGGCCGACCACGGCCTTCAGCCGGCTGCCGCTCTTGTAGAGCGCGAGCTGGTTCTGCGCGATGCCTTCTCCCTCGCCCTCCGCACCTTCACCCTCCGCACCTTCACCCTCCGCACCTTCACCCTCCGCACCTTCACCCTCCGCGCCTTCACCCTCCGCGCCTTCACTCTCCGCCCCTTCACCCTCCGCCCCCTCGCCCTCCCCCTCGAAGCCCTCCCCCTCACCCTCGCCCTCCCCACCACCAGCTCCCGCGCCCCCACGCCGCGGTGGATCACACCCAGGGAGGGAGAGCAGCGTGACGACCAGCGTCGGCAGCCACAGACCAGGCAGCATCCCGCTCTTCGACGTGCGCACGCTCCACCTCCCGTGCACCGGGGATCGCCGGCCGCACCCCGGCCAGCTCCTCCCCCGGCGCGCAGCCTACGACGACGACGAGCCCACGGCAACCGTCACGGCCCGAGCGGCGAGGAGGCCGGTCGCGGAGGAGGCCGGTCGCGGAGGGGGCGGAGGCTCGGCTCTGAAAAAATCCTGGTACGGCGATGGGGCTGAGCGGGGTCCAGTCGGAGTCGGGGACGGGCGGGGACGACGGACCCGCGCTGGCACGGAACCCCGATTTCGTGGGATCCTCGCCCCATGTCCTCCTCATCCTCCGACGCCCCTTCCCTGCGGTCCCGTCTGGACACGCTGCGCACCCTCGACCCGGGCCCGGCGCCGCGGATCTTCGGGGCGAGCCACCACGGGTACACGTCACACCCCACCGCTCCCGAGGAGCTCGCCGCGCTCGAGCGACGGCTCGGGGTCCGACTCCCCGCGGACTACCGGGCCTTCCTCCTGGAGATCGGCTGGGGGGCGGGGCCCTACTACGGCCTCTGGAGTCCCGCGGCGATCCTCGCCGAGCAGGAAGGGCTCACCCGCGACATGGAAATCGAGACCAACGTCATGGTACAGGCGGCCGACCCGTTCCCCTTCGGTCCCGCGGACATCCAGGACCTCCTCGGCAACCCCGACGGTGCCCTGCACGCGACCTGGCCCGCCTCCGGGGCCATCCCCATCGGCCACCAGGGCTGCACGTTCTGGTCCGCCCTCGTGACGACGGGGCCGCTGGCCGGCACGGTGTGGGATGCAGGCTGCATCGAATACTGGGACGGGAACTGGGCCCCCGCGCGGACGCCGCCAGGATGGCTCGCCGGGCCGGAGGGGCCCTGGACGCAGCGCCAGCTCTCGCCCCTGCCGAGCTTTCGCGAGTGGTTCGACCTCTGGCTCGAGGTCGCGTGCGCGCAGCTCCTGCTGCAGGAAGGGTGAGGGACCGACGGCGGCAGCGCCCGGAACACCCGTGCGGGTTGCGCCCCGACCCCGCCTGCCCGACAATCGCGGGGCCGACCGCGACCCGCGGCCCGCCGGAGGAGCCATGGACGAGCCCGCCCAGACCCGCGTCACCCGGACCCCGCCGCCCCTGACCCTCCCGGCCTACCGCCGCACGGAGCCCTTCTCGCTGGTGATCTTCGGCGTCACCGGCGACCTGGCCGCGCGCAAGCTCCTGCCGGCCTTGTATGCCCTGCACCGGCTCGGCTCGCTGCCCGACCGCTACGTCATCGTCGGCTTCGGGCGCCGGGAGTGGTCGGACGAGGCGTTTCGCGACGAGGTGACCGCCTCCCTGCGGCGCTTCGCCCGGCTCCCGGTCGAGGGACGAGAGCTGACCGACTTCCTGGCGCGGCTGCGCTTCCAGCCCGGGGACCTGGACGATCCGCCGAGCTTTTCCCGCCTGCGGCTCCGCCTGGAGGCCCTGGAGGCCGATCTCGGCGGCGCGTGCCCGCGCCTGCACTACCTGGCCGTGGCCCCGGACTCGTTCGCCCCGCTGGTCGGCCGGCTCGGCGAGGCCGGGCTGGTCAGCCGCCGCTGGGCCCTCCCCTGTACGCGGGTGGTCATCGAGAAGCCCTTCGGCCGCGACCTGCGCTCGGCCCAGGAGCTGGACCGGCAGGTGGGCGAGGTGCTGGCCGAGGAGCAGATCTACCGCATCGACCACTATCTCGGCAAGGAGACGGTCCAGAACATCCTCAGCTTCCGCTTCGGCAACGCCATCTTCGAGCCCCTGTTCAACAACCGCTACGTCAGCCACGTCCAGATCACCGCGGCCGAGACCCTGGGCATGGAGAAGCGTCGGGGCGCGTACTACGACTCGGCCGGCGCCCTGCGAGACGTGGTCCAGAACCACCTGCTGCAGTTGCTGTGCCTGGTGGCGATGGAGCCGCCGAGCGGCCTGGGCGCGGAGGAGATCCGCGACGAGAAGGTCAAGGTGCTGCGCGCCATCCGCCCGCCGCACCCCGCAACGGTGGAGGAGCGGACGGTGCGCGGCCAGTATGGCCCGGGGTGGATCGACGACGAGGAGGAGCGGGGCTACCTCGCCGCCCCCGGCGTCGCCCCGGGCTCGCGGACCGAGACCTTCGTCGCCCTACGCCTCGATCTGGAGAGCTGGCGCTGGGCCGGGGTCCCCTTCCTGCTGCGGGCCGGCAAGCGCTTGCGCCGCCGCGTGACCGAGATCGCGGTCGAGTTCCGCCAGCCCCCGCTGGACCTGTTCACCCACGTGGCGTGCCAGGGCGACCTGTGCGACCTGACCGCGGCCCAGCCCAACCGGCTGGTCTTCCGCATCCAGCCCGACGAGGGGATCTCGCTGCACTTCTGCTCGAAGCGCCCCGGGATGCAGATCCAGCTCGAGCAGGTGCGCATGAACTTCCTGTACCGCGACGAGTACCCGACGCCGGCGCCCGAGGCCTACGAGCGGCTGCTGCTCGACGCCCTGCGCGGCGACGGGACGCTGTTCACGCGCCGCGACGAGGTGGCCGCGGCCTGGCGCCTCATGACGCCGATCCTCGAGGCGTGGCAGGCCGCGCCGACCGGTCCCCTCCCCTACGCGCCCGGCTCCTGGGGCCCCCTCGCGGCGGACGCGCTGGCCAGCCGCGCCGGCGCGACCTGGCGCAACCCATGAGCCCGACGACGGCCGAGGCGGCCGCGGCGGTGCAGCGCGTGGAGCGACTGGCGACAGATGTTGCCTTCGCACTATTAACACAGGTCGAACTGGTCCTCGAGGACCAGGAAACTTGCCACCTGATGCTCTCGGGCGGCAGCACCGGGACGGCCCTCGCCCGGGCCCTGGCCGAGCCCCTCCTGGCGAGCCGGCTGCCCTGGTCCCGGCTGCACCTCTGGCTCGCGGACGAGCGGAGCGTGCCGCCCGCGCACCCGGACTCCAACTGGGGCAACCTGGAGCGCGCGCTGCTGACACGGCTGCCGGCCCCACCCGCAGGCCAGCACCGGCCAGCCGGCGAGCAGCGGCCCCTCGCGCCGGCCGCGGCGGCGTACGAGGCGGAGCTGCGACGCGCGGTGCCCGGCACCACGGCCGGCCGGCCCCGCGTGGACCTGCTGCTCCTCGGCCTGGGGGCCGATGGTCACACCGCGTCCCTCTTCCCCGGGACGCCCGCACTCGAGGAAGAGGAGCGGCTGTTCGTCGCCAACCCGGTACCCGCCTTGGGCACGACGCGCCTGACGATCACCTATCCGGTCATCGCCGCCGCCCGCGAGGTCTGGTTCGTGGTCGGCGGCCCGGGCAAGGGCGCGGCCTTGCGCCGGGTGCACGGACAGGAGCCGGGGGCGGAGCTCCCCGCGGCCCGGGTGGTCCGCCTGGCCACCAAGGTGCGCTGGTGGCTCGATCCGGTGGCGGCGGCGGAGCTGGCGGGCTAGTACCTCGACACCGCGAAGATGACCGGTGGGCAGACAGAGGGTGGTTGGTGGCGACCGGCCTCCGCAGGGTGGCGACCGGCCTCCGCGCCGGTCGCTTTGCTCCTCTGCCCGCCAGGGCCAGGATCTGAAGGGGGAGGAGGCTGGTGCCGACCTGTCGGCCGGCACCCACCCGGCAGCAGGCAACCAGTCGAAATCCTTGTGACGGTGGACTAGTCGCCCCTCGTAGGCTGGAGCAGGAAGGGCACCTGCAGGGTGAGCGGGGCTTGCTCCTGCCGAGCCGGGAACCGCCAGAGCAAGGCCTGGGCCTTGACGCACCCCTCGATCCCCGCATCCCGGGCCGGCAGCAAGGCGGCCCGGGCGTCGGTGGTGGTGCCGTCGGGACCGATCTCCAGGGTCAGCTCGAGGGTCCCCTCCAGATCGGGGCGGCGCCGCTGCGCCGTCTGGTAGCAGCGGAAGATCGAGCCGCGATGCGCATGGACGAGCTGGTACAGCTCGACCTGGGCCAGATCGGGGGCCGGCGCGGCGGCTTCCGGCGAGTCAGGGGCCGTGTCCGCCGCGGCCGGAGGCGGGTCCGGCGGCTCCTCGACGGGTGATGGCTGCTGGTTGGCCCGTCGGGTGGCGTCCTGCAGCGCCTTGATCTCCTCGGCGAGGAACGCCGGCTGCTCGACGGCCGCGGGGGGCGTCTGGTCCAGGAGCCCATCCAGCTCCTGGACGAACTCCTCGTCCGCGCGGCTGGAGCCGCCCCACAGCTCCTGGATCTCCGTGAAGGTCGACTCGAGCCCGCCCTGGGCGCTGACGTAGATCAGCAGCCCCAAGAACACCATGGCGAGCAGCAGCATCCCGCCGAGCAACCCCGCGAGGCAGCCGCACCCCTTCTTGGTCGGGGCCGCCTCGGCCGCCGGGGAAGCCTCGTCCTCGTCCTCGTCCTCGTCCTCGGGTGTCGGGGCCGGCCGGGAAGGCGAGTCGGTCGCGGCGGACCGGGGCGACGAGGCCGCGACGGCCGGAGGAGGCGGCGAGGCGGTCGGGGCCGGCCGGGAGGGCGAGGCGGCCGTGGTCGGAGGGGACGCCGGAGGACGCGGATCGGCAGCCGGCCCGGCCGAGTCCGCCCGCCCCAGCCGCCTGGCGAGCGCCTGCCGCAAGGTGCCGAGGGGGGGACGATCCGCAGGCGCCGTCGCGAGGCAAGCGGAGACGAGCTGGGCCAGGGCCGGATCCGCGGGCTGGAGCGGGACGGGCCGGCCGGCCAGCAGGGAGAGCGCGGCCCGCACCTCCGCCGGCGTGTCGCCGACGACCGGCGGGTGACCGACGAGCAGCTCGTGCAGCAGCACCCCCAGGGAGTAGACGTCCGCGGCCGGCTGCGGCTCCTCGGGCGACTCACCGAGCAGCTCCGGCGCCAGGTAGTGCAGGTAGGGGATGCGGCTGGGGAGCCCGGCCTGGCGCAGGGCGGCCCGCAGACGGGAGACCCCGAAGTCCAGCAGCAGGACCCGCCAGCCTCCCCCGGCATCTGGCTCGAGCAAGAGCCGGGAGGGAGTCAGCTCCCCGTGGACGTGGCCCCGCTGGTGCGCGGCGGCGAGCGCGCCGGCGGTCTGGGCGACGAGGGCCAGGGCCTGGGGGCGCGGCAGCGGCTCCGGGCGGTGCGCGAGCACCTCGGCCAGGGACTGGCCCGGCGAGAAGAGCAGCACGTGGGCCACCAGCTCCCCGCCGAGGAGCAGCTCCCGCAAGGGCAGGATGTTCGGGTGGGCGAGCTGCTCCCCCTCCCGCGCCATCGTGCGAAAGGCCTCGCGCACGGCCGGCGACGCGGCCAGCTCCTCGTCGAGGACCTTGACCACCTCGTCCCCGTCCCGCAGGAGGTGGCGGCACCGGTAGATGGCCGTGGCGCCCGCCTCGTCCAGCACCTCGACGACCTGATGGGTCGGACCGATGAAGTCCCCTGGTTGCAGCACCCTCATCGATCGCTCCTCGCTGGCTGGGGTCCACCGAGGTTCAGGGTGCCACAGCTCCGCGGCGGGAACCAGAGCCCAGACGGCTCACAGCCGAAGATGCAAGTCATTCCATGGAGTTGACGGGCGTTCCGGTCTTCGGGAGCCTGCAGACCGCGGCGTCCGGGCCGGTCGCTCCCGGGGGCCGCGACGGGAGTCGGCGACGGGAGCGGCGGGAGTCGGCGGGGCGGTCGGTTGCTAGTACCTCGACACAGCGAAGATGACCGGTTGAGCTTCGGGTGGCGACCGGCCTCCGCGCCGGTCGCGCAGGTGCCGGCGCGGAGGCCGGCACCCACCAGAGCAACTGTTCGGAATCCCTGTGACGGGGTACTAGAACGCGGCCATCAGCCCGACGGAGAGCAGGAGGGTCGAGAACTCGGTGTCGATGTCCTTGCCGGCGATCTCCTGGGTGAAGGCCGCGGAGAGATAGCCGAAGTCGGCGAAGGCCTTCACGGCCGGGTTGATCGCGTAGGAGCCCCCGAACGCGAAGCGGTAGGAGGGGAAGACGAAGGCGTTGCCGCCGACCTCGTCCCGGCCGAGGTAGATGCCGACGCCCAGGCCGAGCATCGCGCCCACCTCGACGTTCTTGTAGACCGGGAACGCAATGCGCGCCCGCAGGTGCGGGAGCCAGAGCTTGTCGCGGTCCTCGTCCGAGTCGGAGCTCTTGACCCACAGGAACATCCACTCGCCGCCGAGCGCGAAGTTGGGACCGAAGCGGCGCTCGAAGACCGGGGTGACCCCGAGGGTCGGGCTGGCGTCGTCGCTCCCCCCATCGAAGTCGAAGCTGCCGCCGAGGCCGAGCTGCAGCAGCAAGCTCGCACCCCAGCTCCCCCCGGAGCCGGTGTCGCCACCCGAGCCGAGAGCCTGCGCGTCGACGAAGCGCGGGGTGGCCGCGCCGGGGGAGCTGGCGAGCAGCAGCGCCAGCCCGAAGGACAGCGAACAGAGCAGCGGGATCAGCTTGTGTAGGCGCATCGTTCTCCTCCAGACCAGGTCGGTTGAGAGCAGGAGAGAGCCAACCGGGCCGCGTGTCAAGATTCCTCGTCGCTGGCGGTAGGAGCGTCCTCGGCGGTGTCGTCCGCCGCCGGGGCTGCGGACGGCTCCTCCTCGTCCCGCTGCCGCCGCTCCCGGATGAGGAAGCGGATGATGCTCTCCGCAGTCTCCGGATCGATGCGACCGACCGCGACCCGACCGGCCGCGACCGTCTCCGGGCCGAGGACCGTGGGGGCCGGGCCTTCGTCCTCGTCCGTGGCCGCGGCCGCAGCCTCGACCTCCGGCGGCTCGGCCGGCGGGGGCTCGGCCGACGGCGGCTCCTCGGTCAGCTCGAAGACGTAGGTGCGCGGCACGTGCACGTACCAGGCGGTGCCGCCCGGAGAGCGACGGCAGCGCAGATGACCCTCCTCGTCTCGCCAGACGGCAGCACCCATGGCAGCGACCTCACACGTGACCAGGCTTTGGGGCCGGGACTTGCTCTACTCTAAGGTGCCCCGGGAGGAAAGCCAAGCGGGAGTAGCGCGGGTCCGGCGGGACCGGCTCCCCCGAGGTTGACCACCGCCGAGGAGCAGGCTACACCAGAGCGTCGCCAGCGACGGTCGGAGAGAGGCACCATGGCGCGCAACGTCGGCAAGACCCACATGGAAGAGGACCTGTCCCGGGCGATCAGCGCCAACCAGGGGAAGATCCTCCTGGTGATCGGCGGCATCATCCTGGCCGCGCTGCTCTTCTCCAGCCGGGACTACTTCAGCCAGAGCGCCGGGGTCGTCGAATCCATCGGCCTCCAGGAGAAAGACTACACGGTCCGCAAGCGGACCCATCGCAAGATCCAGGTGGTCTGCGCCCGGGTCCGCCTCGACGGAGAGCAGGAGAGCGTCGACATCTGCAACGAGGACCCCCAGGTCTTCGCCAAGCTCAAGCCCCGGCACCGCTTCCTGAAGGCCCGGTTCCGCCGCTACATGGAGGCGGTGGGCGAGGAGGTTGCGATCCCCTGGCTCGAGAAAGCGGCGCCGGTCGCACCGGCACCCGCGACGCCCCCGGCGGCACCCGCGACGCCCCCGGCGGCACCCGCGACGCCCCCGGCGGCACCCGCGACGCCCCCGGCGGCACCCGCGGCCCCCCCGCCGGCACCCCCGGCCGGGCAGTAGCCTCGGCGATGCCCTGGAGGCTCCATCCGCACCTGCGCCGCCTGAAGCAGCTCCCGCGCACCGGCTGGGTCCAGCGGGGGGTCGACCACCCGGAGACGGTCGCGGCCCACACCACGGGCGTGGCCCTGCTCGCCCTGCTCGAGGCGCGCCGTCGCGGGCTGGACGAGGGACGCGCCGTCTTGCTGGCCCTGGTCCACGACCTCCCGGAGAGCCTGGTGGGCGACCGGGTGCCCGGCGAGCTCCCCCCCGCGGAGAAGCGCCGCCGCGAGCGAGCGGCCATCGGCCAGATCGACCGGGAGGCCGACGCCAGAGGGAGGCTGTGCCAGCTCTGGGAGGAGTACGAGGCGGGCGAGAGCCCCGAGGCGCAGCTCGTCCGGGCCCTCGACCTCGCCGACGCGATCCTCCAGGGGGTGGCCTATGGCGAGGAGGGGCGCGCCCCGCGGCCGCGGCTCGCCGACCTGGTCGGCAGTTGCCTGGCCCGCGTCGGGGACCCGGCCCTGCGCACCGGGCTCCAGGAGCAGGTGCAGCCCTTCCTCGCGAGCCTCCTCCCCGAGCCCCCGACGAGGACGTGAACCCCCGCCCCGGCGACGGCCGCGGGGAGCGCAGGAGCCGACGATGCAGCAGGGCACCTTTCGCAACCTGGTGGACATGGCCGCGTACGGCGGTCCCGGCTGGGCCCCCCGCTGCCCCAGCCTGCGCGACGAGCTGGGCACCCTCTGGAGCCCGCAGCACGTGTGCACGGAGTGGGAGCCCCTGCGCGCCGTCCTGCTGCACCGCCCCGGCCAGGAGCTGGAGCTGCTGGGCGATCCCGACCTGCTGCAGATGGCCGACCGGCCCGATCCGGTGCGGTTGCGGGAAGAGATCGACCAGCTCGCCGAGGTCTACCGGAACAACGGAGTGGCGGTCCACTGGGTCGAACCGGAGGGCGACGCGCCCCCCAACCTGGTCTTCTGTCGGGACATCTTCGCGATGACGCCCGAGGGGGCGATCGTCTCGCGCATGGCCTCCCGGGTGCGCGCGGGCGAGGAGCGATACGTCGCCCGACGGCTCGCCGCGCTCGGCGTGCCGATCCTCCTCACGGTGCGGGGGCCGGGGACCTTCGAGGGCGCGGCCGAGCTGCTGTGGGTCGATCGCCAGACCGTGCTGCTCAGCCAGGGGCTGCGCACCAACGCCGAAGGTGCGCGCCAGGTGGAGAGCCTGCTGCAGAGCGCCGGGATCGAGGTGCACCGCGCCGGGCTGCCCGTGGGCGCGATGCACCTGCTGGGCACGCTGAACTTCATCGGCCCCGACCTGGCCCTGGCCTGGCCCGGGTGCACCCCCTACGCGGCGATCGCCTTGCTGCGCGCCCGGGGGTTCCGCATCCTCTTTCTGCCCTCGGCCGTGGAACGGGAGGTGGGGATGGCCCTGAACTTCGTGACCCTCCGCCGCAACCGGGTCCTGATGCCCGCCGGCTGCCCCCAGACCCGGGAGCTCCTCGAGTCGGCCGGGGTCGAGTGCCTCGAGCTCGCCGTCCCGGAGCTGATCAAGGCCGAAGGGGCGATCGCCTGCGCCACCGGGGTCTTGTGGCGGGAGCGGGAGGTCGGATGAGCCTGCTCGAGACCTGGCGCCGAGGCTTCTTCTGCCGCCCGGCGCGCCGGCTGCGGTGGCTGCGACCGGTGGGCGTCGGGCTGCGGACCTTGCACATCGTGACCATGGGGCTTCTGCTGGGCGGCACCGCCGCCGCGACCCCGGACGCGCAGCTCCGGCTGGCCTTG
Organism: Myxococcota bacterium; assembly: GCA_034005005.1. Taxonomy (GTDB): domain Bacteria; phylum Myxococcota_A; class JAVEVO01; order JAVEVO01; family JAVEVO01; genus JAVEVO01. Next base: position 17,151 of record JAVEVO010000037.1, on the reverse strand, counting down.
CTCCTCACCGCGGCCAGCGGCCTCGGTCTGCTGCTGCTGGAGCTGGCCAAGAGCGGCGTCGTGATCTACCAGGGCAGCGGCGTGGCCATCTGGCTCAAGCTGGGGGTGCTCGGCCTCGTGCACCTGCTCCCCGATCACCGGCTGCTGCTGCTCATCCTCGCCACGGTGGTGGCCTCCATCGGCTCGCACATGAGCGCCAACTGGCGCCACTACTCGCTGCTCGACCGCCGGGTGCTGACCTCGGGCCCGCCCTCCCCAGGGGGCCCCGACCAGCCCGTCAGCCGATCGGCGGCCGCTGGCTCTGGATCCCCCGGCGCCACTCCTTGATCGAGTTGACGAGCGGATTGTACTCCTCGATCACCTGCATCGTCGCGGAGTTGGCGATCACCGGCTTGAGCGCCGGGAAGGCCGTCGAGAACGGCGTGCGCAGCAGGTAGAGCCCCGTCGCCAAAAAGAGCAGGATCACCGCACCCTTGAGGCACGAGAAGAGGACGCCGAGCACGCGATCGGTGCTCTTGACGAGGCCGCCCTCGCGCGTGCTCCGCAGCAGGCGGTGCAGCATGACCGCCGCGAAGTCGAAGAACAAAAACAGCAGCAGCCAGGCCAGTAGGAGGGCCACCGTCGGGATCACCCAGTAGCGGTGCCCCGCGAGCTGGGGCTCGAGGAGGGGGACCAGCGCGGCCCCCAGGGGAAAGGAGAGGGCCGAGGCGGCCGCCAGGGCGACCCAGTGCACGAGCTGCCGGCCGAGCCCGCTCTTCCAGCCGAGGACGGCGAAGACCAGCAGGAAGCAGAGCACGACGACGTCGATGATCATCCCTTCCTCACCCCTGAGCGCCGGCGACGCGCCCGGTGCGGCGCGGCCGCGAGTCGACCGCCGACCACCGCTGGTCACCCGCCCCGGGGCAGCCTACTCCTCCTCGCCACTCAGCTCCACCTCGATCCGCACCGGGGCGAGCTCGTCGACCGGTGGCGGCGCGCCTTGCTCCCGCTCGACGTGGACCGGGACGAGCGCCACCAGCTCGCGCAGGAAGGGGACGGCCTCCCGCGCCGGCAACTGGAGCCTCACCGTCCGCGATCCGGGGGGCGGCGGCGGGGAGCCGTGGGCGCGTGCCAGCCCGACGAGCACCTCCTGGAGCCGCGCCCGCTCGACTCCCGGCTCGACAACGACCCGGTAGCCACCCGCGGGCGGGCCCTCCCAGGCCGTGGCCGGCAGAGGCGCCTCCGTCCCACCGGGCTCCGGGAAGGCGATGAGGTAGAAGCTGGCGACGCCCTGGACGAGGGCGATCACCAGCAGGCCCAGCAGCACGAGGATCATGGTCAAGATGACCAGGTCGGAAGTCGCCCTCTTGCGGTGGATCGTGGTACGATAGTACCTTCCCCTCGATCGCAAGGCGATCCGCCGCTGGACCTTGCCGAGGAAATCGGCCGGCGCCTCGGCCCGGTGGAGCCGGGCGACCACCTGGTGAGTGGTGCCGAGCTGGCCCAGCAGGTGCCGACAGGAGGGGCAGGTGGCGAGGTGCTCCTCGACCAGGCGGCGCTCCTCCGGTGACAGCTCTCCGTCGAGGAAGGCGCTCAACAGCTCCTCGAACTCGGCGTGCGACCGCTGCTCCCGCTCATCCATGACGTGCCATCCACTCCTTGAGGGCCAGGCGGGCGCGGTGCAGCCGGGAGCGGACCGTGCCCGGGGGGAGGCCAGTGACCTCCTCGATCTGCTGGTAGGAGAGCCCCTCCACCTCCCGCAGCAGGATCACGAGGCGCTGCTCCGGCTCGAGGCCGGCGATGGCCTGCTGGACCTCCCGCTCGGCCTGGTGCCCCTCGAGGAGCTGGTCCGGCGGGTGGTAGTGCTCCTGGGTCGCGGTCGGCCGTAGATCGTGCTCGGCCACGACGTCGAGGCTGCAGAGCTTGCCGCGCTGCCGCCGCCCCAGGTACTTCAACCGGTTCTTGCAGTGGTTGGTCGCGACCCGGTAGAGCCACGTGGCGAGGCTGGACTCTTCGCGGAAGCCGTCGATGCTGCGGAAGACGGCGACGAAGACCTCCTGGGCCACGTCCTCGGCCTCCTCCCGGTTGCCGAGCATGCGCAGCACGAGGTTGTAGACCTGGTGCTGGTGGCGGCGGACCAGCTCGCTGAAGGCCGCTTCGTCGCGGCGCTTGAGCGCGAGGATGAAATCTTGCTCCTCTTGCTGGCCCATGGGCGCGCGCCTCACGGCTTTACTGCTCCTGGCCTCCTATGGTAGGAACAGCAACCATGCAAGGCAACGACCATCCCACTCTCCGGGTCGGGCGTGAACGGTCCGGGCGCGCGGGCGTGCCGCGGACGATCGCTCGCTGCGGGCTGCTGCTCGGGCTGCTCGGCTGCGCCCATGCGCCCCCCCCGGAGCCTGCGGGCCCGCCGCTCCTGACCGATCAAGAGGTCCTGCTGCGGGCGCAGGCCATCGACGCCGCGCGCCTCGAGGGCAAGCTGGAGTCCCTGCGGAGCCAGACCCTCCAGCTCCTCGCGGAGCGGCCCGACGACCCGGGGGTGAACTTCCTCGCCGGGCGAGTGCAGCCCGAGGTCAACGCGGCCTTCACCCACCACGAGCGGGCCCTCGCCCTCGCGCCCGCCGGCTACTGGGGCAACCTGGGGACGGCCGAGGCCTACCTCGAGATGGGGATCCTCACGCGGGCGAACGAGCGGCTGCAGCGGGCGCGAGCGGCTCGGGGGGACATCGGCTACGCCCACGTCGTGCAGGGCGAGATCTTCCGCAAGCAGGGCAAGCCGACCGAGGCCATCGCGGCCTTCCGCGAGGCCCTGCAGCGGGACGAGGCCAGCTACCCGGCTCACCGCGCGCTCGGCGAGCTGCTGCTGCAGACCGGTGATCGGGCCGGCGCGCGCCAGGCCCTGGGCCGGGCGGCGGAGCTGGCCCACCGGGACCAGGAACTCCAGTTGCTGCTCGCCGAGCTGCTGCTCACCGACGGGTTGCTCCAGGAGGCGCTGCCCGTCTTCGCCCGCGTCACCCAGCACAACCCGAACCAGGTCCGCGCCTGGTACGGCAAGGCCACGGCTGCCAGGGCCCTCGGTCGCACCGACGAGGCGATCCAGGACCTGGAGAAGGTCCTGGAGCTGCAGAGCACCCACCCCCAGGCGCGCCGGGAGCTGGCCGAGCTGCTGCGCGCCAAGGGGGACTGCACCCGGGCCCAACCCCTCTACCGGGAGCTGACCTCGGCCGCGGCCGACGACCTGGAGGCCTGGCGCGGCCTGGCGCGCTGCGCCGATGCCCAGGGGCAGGTCGGGAGCACGCTGGCCGCCTACCAGGAGGTGCTGCGCCTGCAGCCGGCCGATGCCCCGGCCCTCGCCCGGGTCAGGGAGCTGCTGGAGACCATCGGGGCGCGTCGCGAGCCGGTGACGGGACGCAACCTGCAGCAGGTCTTCGACCGGATCCTCGTGGCGGTCCAGGGCTGCCACCAACGGATCTATGGTACCGATCCACGCATCCGACCCAAGACGAAGGTATCGATCAGCACCGAGGTCACCCTCGAGCCCGGCGGCCGGGTCGGCCGGGTCCGGGTGCTCGCGGAGTCGGGAGCGACGCCCGAGATGCGGGAGTGTGCAGTCTGGACCATCCGCACCGCGACCTTCCCCACCAGCCAGGGCGCCACGGTGACCTTCCCCATCGACCTGCCCTTGCCCCTGTAGCGTTCGCCCGGGTGGCCGTCGAAGCCGGCGCAGCGAGTGTGCGGGGCGCCGGGAGGATCCCCACGGTCGCGTTGGTACTTTGGCCCTGGTGTCGGGGCGGATCGTCATGGGTCGGTCGTGGTCCCGAGGTCCGGCCCTCACGACCGGCGACGGCCACCGCTGGCGGCGCGACCGATCGCCACGGGCAGGTTGCGGCGGGGCTGCGGGGGATCAGGAGTTGCGCTTTGCGAAGCTCCCGGGGTCGCCGTGCAGGCGCTGCAGCGCCAGACGGAGCGGGCCGACGTGGACTTCCAGACGGCCGAGATACTCCCGCTCGGCCTCCAGGCGGCGCCGGGAGACCTCCAGCCCCTGATTGACACCTTCGAGAAACCGGCGGATCTTCTGCTGGTCCACGGGGCCTCCGCGAGGAGACGAGGATGCCGCCCACCTCGTTCCCAGCGTAAGCCTGTCGGACGAGGCAGTCAACTCGGGGCGTGATCGGTGACGGGCCCTGCCCGGACGGGGCCCAGGTGAGGGTGCATGGCCAGGATCTTCATCGGCTGCGCGGGCTTCGTGGGGCCGCGCGACAAGTACTTCAAGGAGCTCAACCTGGTGGAGCTCTCCGAGACGTTCGCCGCCTTCCCCCGGGAGAAGGCCCTCAAAGGGATCCATCAGGTGGCCGGGACGGGCAACCTCGTCATCGTCACGGCCAACCAGCTCGTGACCCACCCGGCGGAGGATCCCGCCTTCCGCATCGACCCGGCGGAGCGGCCAGCCGGGCCGTGTGGGCTGCTCCGGGAGACGCCGGCCGTCGCGCGGGGCTGGTCGGCCACCCTGGCGGCCGCCCGCCTGGCCCACGCGCGGGGCATCCTGCTGCGGACGCCCCGCGCGTTCACCCCCTCGGCGATCAATCGCCAGGCCCTGACCCGCTTCGTCGAGCGGGTCCGCCCGGAGCTCGGCGAGCTCCGCCTCGCCTGGGAGCCCAGCGGGCTCTGGGAGGCCGACGAGGCCGCCGCGCTGGCCGGCGAGCTGGGCCTGGTCCTGGCCCTCGACCCCTTGCGCGACCCACCTCCGGCGTCCCCGCTCGGCTACTTCCGGCTGCGCGCGCTCATCGGCCTGCGCAAGCGCTACTCGGACGCCGATCTCGCCGAAATCCTCGAAATCGCATCCGATTTCGACGAGGCCTGGATCGTCTTCGATCATCATGAGCGGATCCACGACGCCCGCCGGCTCACGCGTCTGGCCCAGCAGGACGTGGACGAGGAGGACGAGGACGAGGACGAGGACGAGGACGAGGACGAGGACGACGAGGACGACGAGGACGACGAGGACGACGAGGACGACGAGGACGACGAGGACGACGAGGACGACGAGGACGACGAGGACGACGAGGACGACGAGGGCGGGGACGACGAGCCCCGCTGATCCTCCGACGCGCCAGCGATCGCCGTCGCGCAAAAAGTCTCGGCATCCTCGCCGGTTGAACCGTTCCTCGTTCCCCCCGAGGGCCGAGCACGCTATCATGGGGCGGTCGGGCGCAACACCGAACGGCTCCGAGGTGGTGAGACAGAATAGATGGATGCGCGGGTACTGCTACACATCCTCGAAGAGGTGACCTCGCTGCCGACGGCTCCCTACCACGAGGGGGCCGTCATCCGTCACGTGGAGGCCTTCGCCCGGGAACGGGGTCTGTCCTGCCGGCGTGACCCCTACGGCAACGTGATCCTCTTGCTCGAACAGCACCCTGGCGGCGCCGATCCCCTCGTGCTGACCGCCCACATGGATCACCCGGGCTTCGAGGTGGCCGGCGTCGAGGACGGCCTCGTCCGGGCGCGCTGGATGGGCGGCGTCGCGGCCGACTACTTCCCGGACGCCGACGTGGAGGTGTTCGGCGAGGAGCCGGTGCCCGGGCGGATCGTCAAGTACAACGCCGACGAGGAGGGCCGGGTCAGCGAGATCTTCCTCGAGATGGACGGCGAGGTGCCCCCGGATGCTTTCGGCTCCTGGGCCCTGAAGCCCTTCCGCGTCGATCCCCCCAACCTCGCCTTGCGCGCCGCCGACGATCTGGTCGGGGTGGCGGCGATCCTCGCCGTGCTCGAGCTGCTGTGGGCCCGCGAGGACAAGGTCAACCTGCTCGCCGTCTTCACCCGGGCCGAAGAAGTCGGCTTCCTCGGCGCCACGGGGCTACTCAAGGGCGACCTGCTCCCGAAGGGAGCGCCGGTGGTGACCCTCGAGTGCTCGGGCGAGCTGCCCGCGGTCCAGCTCGGACGTGGGCCGGTGGTGCGGATCGGGGACCGGCTGGGGGTCTTCGACTTCGGCCTGACCCACTTCCTGTGCCAGGTCGCCGAGGGGATCGCCGGCCTCTTCAAGGACTTCGCCTGGCAGCGCGCGCTCATGGACCGGGGCACCTGCGAGAGCACGCTCTTCGCGGCCCATGGGCACCCCACCGCCTGCCTCGCGTTCCCCCTCGCCAACTACCACAACTCGGGTGAGGACGGTTACAGCGTGGCCGCCGAGGGGATCCACCTCGGGGACTTCTTCGGCGGGGTGACGCTGCTCGCCGAGGCAGCCCGACGCTGGCCCCGGGAAGGTCCCGCCACCCTGCAACGGCTGATCGACGGTCTGGAGGAGCGGTCCCGGACGGGGATGGTCCGACTGGCCAACGACGACCTCTCGGGCTAGTACCTCGACCCAGTCTCCAGCACGGCGATTCCCCGTCCTGGCGGTACGAGAGGCGGTCTTGCTGCGTGGGGGGTGGCGGATGAGACGATCTCGCCGGCCTGCGGGCTTTGGCCTGCGGTCGTTCCTGCTCTTCGGGCTCTCCCTCGCCCTGACGAGCTGCTTCGCCCAGAGCGAAGATCCCGGCCGCCCGGGGCAGCCCGATCCCCAGGACCTCGGCAGCTCCCCGGACGGCGCCTCCGGCCCCGACCTGCATCCCGATCCCGAGGACGTCGCCGCCGGACGAGACCTCGCGGACGAGGGTGCGCCCGCCGACCTCGGCACCCCGGACCTGGGCTGCCCCACCGGCGGCTGCGGCAGCCTCTGCGACCTGCCTCGGCCCCTGCCCCTCGCTCCCGACGACGGCCGGGTGGAGCTGACCGGCAGCACGGTGGCCGGCTCGCGACCGATCGTCGGGGTCGCCTGCCCCGGGAGCGGCCCTCTCGACCTGGCCGGTCCGCAACGACTTTACCCCCTGGAGCTCGCGGAGCCGGGCGCGCTCGAGCTCGAGCTGGCCGCGGAGCTCGCGGACGCCTGGCTTCTGGTGCTGGACGCCGACTGCCTACCCGCGGCCCTGTCCTGCCTGCCGCGCGCCGAGTCGCTGGTCACCGGTGAGCTGTCGCCGGGCCGCTACACCCTCGTGGTCGGCAGCGAGCAGGCGACTGCGGGGGGGGCCTTCACCATCACCGCGCGGCAGCGGGTGCCCGGCCACCTGCCGCCCGGGAGCTGCCTCGCACCCACGCTGCTCCCCTGGACGGAGGAGCCGGTGGAGCTGGTCGGCACCCTGCGGGGGGCGCGTGACGAGGCCACCGCCTCCTGCGCGACGACGCCGGGGGTCGAAGCGGTCCACCAGGTCACCTTGCCCGGACCGGGCCACTACCGCTTCGACCTGGTGCCCGAGGAAGGCTGGTCGGGCAGGCTGTACGCGCGCGGGGCGTGCGCGGATCCGGCCAGCGAGCTGGGCTGCGCCGAGGCAGGTGCCCCCCTGGTGCTCGCCGCCCCCGGCGGGGAGATCCGCCTGTTCGTCGAGGCCGCGGGCGAGGCGCGCGGTGGGTACCGCCTGACGGCTCGCCGGTTGCCCGACGGCGACGGCGAGACGTGTGCGCAGCGGCGACTGCTGCTGCTGGACCAGGAAGGGCGCGCCCAGGTCACGGGCGATCTCGCCGCCGCGACCGCCGACCTCGGCGACTCGAGCTGCGGCAACGCGAGCCTGCCCGATCTGGTCTACGGCCTCGTGCTGCCTCGCCGCCTCCTGCTGAAGGTGCAGCTCGAGGCCGAGGGGTTCATGGCCGTGGGGATCCGCCCCGTCTGCGAGGAGCCGGGGCCGGCGCTGCTCTGCAGCGGGACCGGGGCGGCGAAGCTCTTCGACCCCCTCGCGGCGGGGGACTACACCATCGCCGTGCGCGGCTATCCAGGCCTGTTTACGGGCCCCTTCACCCTCACCGTGGAGGCGATCGACGACGCGCAGCCGCCGGCCAACGACACCTGCGACGCGCCGACGCCCCTGCTCCTCGATCCGCTGACCCAGACCGCCCGGATCACGGGCACCACCGCCACGGCGCGAGACGACCTGCAGGCGAGCTGCGGCGGCGAGAACGGCGGCGACCTCGTCTATGACCTGACCGTGCCCGTGGAGAGCCACCTGCGCGTCCAGCTCGAGGCGCCCTTCGACGGCCTCGTCTCGCTGCGCACCCGGTGTGCGGACCCCGCCACGGAGCTGCTGTGCGTCTCCGCGGGGAGCGAGGCCCTCGCCCGCTTCGTCCCCGCGGGAGACGTCCGCCTGATCGTCGACGGCCGGGGGAGCCGCGCCCGGGGCGACTTCACCCTCACCGTGGAGCAGCTCCCCGCGGCGGCGCGCCCGCTCAACGTGGACTGTGAGCACGCACGGGCCCTACCCGAGGTGGTGACCGACGGCGGCGTCGAGCTCACCGGCAACCTCCTCGACTCCTTGAACGGCAACTCCGGAAGCTGCGGCGGGGGGAGCTCACCGGAGCTGATCTACCGGCTGGATCTGCCGACGCGGGGCCGGCTGCAGGTCACCGACGCCTCGGGCAGCTACCCGTACCTCTACCTGCGGGCCGGCACCTGCGACGGTCCCGAGGAGCAGTGCGGCTTCTCCCGCCTCGTCCTCCCCCAGCTCGCCGCCGGGACCTACTTCCTGTTCATCGACGGCTCCTGGGACCCCGGAGAGATCGCGACCCTGGTGACCTGGCTCCCCCTCGGCGATCCGCCAGCCAACGACCGCTGCCCGGAGGCGACGACCCTGATCCCCGACGCCCAGGGCCGGGCGCTCTTCGCCGGCGACACCCTGCCGGCCCTCGACGACCGGGGGGCGAGCTGCGGCGGGAACGGTGCGAACGAGGTGTTCTATCACCTGCACCTGCCCGAGGCCGCCGCGCTGCGGGTAACGGTCGACGTGCGCAGCTACGGGTGGGATGGCGTGCTGTACCTGCTGTCGGACTGCGGACCGACGGGCGTGCTGCTCGGCTGCCAGGACGATCCCGAGGAGCTGCTCCTGCCGCGACTCGAGGCCGGCGATTACTGGCTGGCCGTGGACGGCTACGGGCAGCAGGCTGGCCGCTTCAGCGGGACCATCCAGCTCGACCGCCTCGGCCCCCCGGGGCCGGGCCAATCCTGCGAGCAACCCCTCGAAACGAGCTGGGATCCGGCGCAAGGATCCCTGACGATCACGGGGGATGTGGCCGCGGGTGCGGGCGCCCTGATCGACCAGGGCTGCGTCGAGACCGATTCCCTCGAGCAGATCCACCGGCTGCGCCTGCTCCGGCCGACCCGCTTCGGGCTGAACCTCACGGGAGACCCCCGCGTGCGGCTCGCGGCCCGGCTGGCCTGCGCCAGCGACCAGGACGGGTTCTGCCTCCGGGCGGGCGAGGAGCAACTCCGGGAGCTCCCCGCCGGTGAGCTGTTCCTCGTCTTCCGGGCGCCCGTCCAGCTCGGCGGCCTCGGTCCGGCCCCCTATCGGCTCGAGCTCACTCCCCTGCCCGCCGAGCCCTCACCGCCCGGAGACCGGTGCCAGGAGCCAGTCCCGCTCGACCCGTCCCTCACCCGGCAGCGGCTCGTCGGCACGACCCTGGGGGCCAGCGACCTGCGCGCCTCGGCCTGCGGCGGGACGGCTGCCGGCGAGGTCGCGTACGCGCTCACGCTCCCCCAGGGAGTCCGGTTCCGGGCCACGCTGACGGGGTACGGCTTCGCGGGCGCCCTGCAGCTCGTCGCGGGCGACTGCCTCGCCGGCGTCCCCCTCGGCTGCGGTCGAGACTCCATCGATTTTCGTTTGGAATCAGGAACTTATCACCTATTTGTCGACGGCGCCTCCCCCGGCGCGGCCGGCGACTTCTCCCTCGTCGTGGAGCTGCTGCCGCTGCCCGGCCCCGGCGAGCCCTGCGACCCCGCAGGGGCCGGCTGCCAGGCCGGCTCGTTCTGCCTCGCCACCGTGGCGAGCCCGGCGCCGACCTGCTTCGCCCCCGACCCGGCCGTCCACCAGCTCTGGGCAGCGGAGCTCGACCAGGGGACCTTGATCCGGCTCGATCCCGGCAGCGGGGAGCTCCTGGAGCAGCTCCAGGCCCCCCTGGGGCTACGGGGCCCGGGCTGCGGCCTCGCGCTGGACGACTCGGGCGCGCTGCTGCTGGTCGACGGCGGCAACCCCGCGCACGGGATCCAGCGCGTCGGCCCCCTGCTCGGCGAGCTGATCGCGACCCTGGCCAACCCAGCCGGGGACGGGGCCGTCGGGCTGGGCTACCGGGACGGGCTCTTGCTGCTGGCCGACTCCCGCACCAGGAGCTTGCGCGTGCTGTCCCCCCTCACCGGCCAGGAGATCCGCTCCCTCGACCTGGCGCAGGCCGAGCTGCTCGGCGGGCTCGAGACGAGCACGACGGAGGGGCTGGTCGCGTGGCGGCGCGCGCCGGGCTGGCACCTCGCCGGGGTCCAGCTCCCGGGAGGCGAGCTCCTCCGGGAGGTGCCCCTGCCCAGCGGGCCGTACGGTGGCGTCGCCCAGGCCGGTCCCCTGCTCTACCTGATCCAGCCCGGGCAGCTCCTCGTGCTCGAGGCGGCCAGCCTGCGCCTGCTGGACGCCTGGCCGGTGCCCCTGGAGCGCGCCTGCGGACTGGCCGGCTCGGGCCCCTGAGCCGCCAGCCGGAGAGGCGACGGGGGGCGGGCGATTTCTTTACCGGCCTGCACCCTGCCTGCTAGATCTCCCCTGTCGCCGCAGCACTCTCCCGGTCGGAGGTCGGATGTACGGCACCACCGAGCAACGGCTCGCTTCCTTCCTCTTCCTCGACACCCTGGCCCTGCCGCCCGAGACCTTCACCGTGGTACGGCTCCAGGCCCCAGGGATCCTCGCCCTCTCCCGGGACAAGGGGCTGTTCGATGGCCCCTTCGACCCGCGGCTGGGTAAACCGCTGGTCAAGACCGCGACCCTGCTGCTGCAGGAGCGGACCGACCTCCTCTTCGCGTTCGTCGGCCGTGCGGAGATCTCCCTGCTCCTCGAGATGACGACTCACCGGGACCGCCGCTCTCCCTGGGCGCTGGTGGCGGCCACCGCCTCGCTGGCGAGCGCCCGGCTCAGCCTGCAGCTCGGGGAGCCCGTGGCCTTCGAGCCGGGCATCTACCTGCTCCCCGGCGGGGAGCTGGTCGAGGAGTACTTCGCCTGGCAGCAGGAGACCACCCGGCGAGCCGCGCTCGCCGAGCACTGCCAGCAGGCCTTGCTGGCCAAGGGCGTGGACCGGGATGCCGCGCACCGCAACGTCCAGGGGGCGACCAGCGAGGAGCTGATCGCCGCGCTCACGGAGCATCGGGTCGACGTCGCGCAGATCCCCTCCTGGCAGAAGGATGGCAGCGGGATCTACCGGCGCCGTGATCCCGCCGGAGGCCTCCCGACCCTGCTGGTGGACCCGGAGCTCCCCACGGGAGAAGGCCTCCGCCACCTGCTCCGCCAGTTCCTCTGAGGCCGGCGGCGGTCAGTCGTCCGCGGCGCCGCCCTTCGCCGGGCCCTCGAGCTCCCGCCGGATCTCCTCGATCACCTTGGTGTAGGAGGTGCTGCGCACCAGCTCCCCGAGCTGCTGGACGTACCGCTCCGCGAGATCGGCGCGCCGCCGGGACCGGGCGTCGAGGAGCGCGCGATAGATCGAGATGTAGGCCCGCTCGCTGTTCACGAAGAACTCGCAGGCCCGCAGGCACGCCTCGGCCGAAGAGGCGGTGATGCTGCGCGAGGAGGCGCCGAAGGAGAAGACCGCCCCCTCCGAGTTGCGGACGTCGAGGCGCACCTCACCGACGGCGTCGGCGCCGAAGGTCTTGCTGCGCGTGCTCAGGTCGGCGGCGAGGCTGAAGGACAGGATCGCGAGGGTGTCGAGGCTGGGGTACTCCACCGCGAGCCGGTCGCGCACCGCATGGAAGAACGCATCGAGGAAGCCGACCCCTTCACCGGCGATGATCATGGGCTGCCCGGAGGCCGCATGGTGCAGCTCGCAGCGGAGCGAACAGCGCCCGGTGGAGAGGTCGTCCTCGAGGTAGATCCGGTCCACGCGCAGGTGCAGGTACGATTCGCCCAGGATCTGGCGCACCAGCTCATCGATCCGCTGCTGCTGCTCGGTCATCGCCGCCACTCCTCCCGCCGGACCGCAAGAGGCCCGGGATAGCTCCCTATACCACAGACCGAACCCGCCTTCCCGGCCTCGTGTTCCCATCCGGGTAACGAAAAAGTGGACACCCCACAGGTAGGGAGTAAGATGACTCTTACCTACATTGACCCACAGAAAGTCAGGGGGTCCGGGATGAGCGAAGTGTTGCAGGTCGTAGAGCGGGGGACGCGGGTGGTTCAGGGCTGGGAGGGCGGCCCGGAGCCTTTCCGCCTGCTTCACGGCGACTGCCTGCAGATGCTGGCGGCCTTGCCCGAGGCCTCGGTGGACCTGATCTTCGCCGACCCGCCGTACAACCTCTCCAACGGCGGCTCCACGTGCCGCTCGGGACGCTGGAGCTCGGTGGACAAGGGCGAGTGGGACAAGAGCGAGGGGGTCGACGAGGACCACGAGTTCAACCGCCGCTGGCTGAGTGCCTGCAAGCGGGTGCTGAAGCCCACCGGGACGGTGTGGGTGAGCGGGACGCAGCACGTCATCTATTCCATCGGCTTCGCGATGCAGGAGCTGGGCTACCACCTGCTGAACACGGTGACCTGGTTCAAGCCCAACGCCTCGCCCAACCTCTCCTGCCGCTACTTCACGCACTCCTCGGAGCTGCTGCTCTGGGCGTCGCCGGAGCGCGGGCGGCGGCTGCTGCACACTTTCAACTACAGTGAAATGAAGGAAGAGAACGGCGGCAAGCAGATGCGCGATCTGTGGGTGATCCCCACGCCGGGGAAACAGGAGAAGCGGCACGGCAACCACCCGACCCAGAAGCCGCTGCGGCTGCTGGAGCGAATCGTCCGCGCCACCTCCTGCCCGGGCGACCTGGTGCTCGACCCCTTCTGCGGCAGCGGCACCACGGGGGTGGCCGCGCTCGAGAACGGCCGGCGCTTCCTCGGCATCGAGCGGGAGAGCCGCTACGTCGAGCTGGCCCGACGCCGGCTCGAGGAGGCCACGGTCGTGGGACCGGCCGCCGCGCTCGCCCGGGAGGCCGCGGACACCGTGCCGACCCCGCCCCCCCGGCCCCGCTCCGGCCAGCGGGGGCGCGGCCCGTCTCCCCGCCTGGGCCTCGCCTGAGGTCGCGCCGCCCCCCGGGCGGCAATCAGCGGCCTACCGACGCCCGCGATCCCACACCCAACGCATCGACAGACCGCCTCTTTCTGGCTAGGATCGGCCGTCAGCCTGCCCCGACGAACGCCGGGACACGCGCCAGCAGCCAGGAGGATGCCATGCCGATACCCCAGATCACGGTCTTCCTCGAAGATCGGCCGCGGGCCCTGCACGACCTGCTGGACCTCCTGGCCGCCGGAGGCATCAACATCCGGGCCCTCTCCATGGCCGAGACGCGCGACTACGGGGCGATGCGCCTGATCGTCTCCGACCATGCCCAGGCGATGCGCGTCATGACCGAGGCCCGGCTGCCGGTGCGGGAGGTGCCGGTGCTCGCCGCCGAGGTGCCCGACCGTCCGGGCGGACTCGCCCAGATCGTGCGACTGCTCGCCGAGCGCGGCATCGACATCCACTACTGCTACGCGTTCTTCACGCGGCACGAGGACCGGGCCTGGGTCATCCTCAGGGTGCAGGATCCGGCCTTCGCCGCATCGGTGCTGGCGCGCAACGGCGTCCGCACCCTGGAGCCCGCCGACCTCGAGAGCTTCGGGGACGGCTGAGAGCACGGTTCACCAGCACGCGGGGAGGGGAGGCAGGAGGACAGGGATGAGGATTCGTACGCTCGCCGAGCTCAAGCAGGCTGCCTTGCGCAGCACGCCACCGGTGGTGGTCGTCGCCGCGGCCGGAGACCCGATCTCGCTGGAGGCGATCATCGCCGCAGACGAGTGCCGGCTCGCCCGCGGCGTCCTCGTGGGCCCCGCCGGGTTGATCCGCGACCGCCTCGAGCACCTCGGGGTCACGGCCTCCCGCTTCGAGATCGAGGACGCCGCGGACCCGGTCCAGGCGGCCATCCGGGCCGTGGAGCTGGTCTCCCGGGGGGAGGGGGAGATCCTGCTGAAGGGGAGCGTGTCCACCGCCTCCCTGCTGCACGCCGTCCTCGGCCCGGGGAGCGGGCTGAAGACCGGTCGGCTGCTCTCCGACGTCATCGCGTTCGAGGACGAGCGCGAGTCGGTCCAGCGGTTGATCCTCTGCTCCGACGGCGGGGTGAACATCGCCCCCAACCTGAAGCAGAAGGTGCAGATCATCCGCAATGCGGTCTGGGTGGCCCAGCGGCTGGGCCTGGAGCGCCCCAAGGTGGCCTTGCTCTCCGGCGTCGAGCGGGTGACCCCCGACATGCAGTCGACCATCGACGCCGTCGCCCTGGCCAAGATGGCCTCGTACGGCGACGTCATCACCGGCTGCATCGTCGACGGCCCCTTCGCGCTCGACAACGCGATCTCGCCGGAGGCGGCGCGCATCAAGGGCATCGAATCACCCGTGGCCGGCCAGGCCGACGTGCTGATCATGCCGACCCTGGAGAACGGGAACATCTTCGGCAAGGCCCTGATGTACTACGCCAACAAGACCCTCGCCCACGTCATCGTCGGCGCCGGCGCCCCGGTGCTGATCTGCTCCCGGGCGGACACCGTCGAGGCGAAGCTCTGCTCCATCGCCCTGGGCGCCTTGTGTGCGGGGAAGGACTCCTCGGTGGGCCAGGGCGAAGGCTGAGCCGTCGCCGGCAGGAGGATGGGCCGGCCGCCCTCAGCCGCCGCTCGCCTCTTGCAGCCGAGCCACTTGCTGGAAGGCTCCCTCCAGCCAGGCCACCACCTGCTCGACCCGCTCCTGGCTCCCGGCGAGGGACTCCTCGAGCTGCGCCAGGCGATCCTCCAGGGCGAACGCCGTCTGCTCGCGCAAGGCACGCTCGGCGAGCAGCCGCTCGTTGGCCTCGGCCGCCAGCCGCTCGTTCTCGGCGAGGTAGTGGCGGGCTTCCCCGAGCTGCTCGCGCAGCCGCTCGTTCTCGAGCTCGAGCCGCTCCTGGACCGCGGGATCGCCCCCACCGGAGATCGACCCACCGGCCCGCTCGAGCTCGGCCAGACGGCCACGGGACTGCTCCAGGGACACGGCCGTGCTGCTGAGCCGCTCCTCGAGGGTGGCGATACGTCGGTCCCGGGCCTTGATGACCTTGATCAGCTTGCTGACGGTCCCCTGGGCCGAGGCCGACTTGGACAGGTTCTCCTCGGCGACGGACCGGAGCTGCTCGATCTCCTCCTGCTGGCGGCGAGCGAGGATCTCCACCGAGGTGGCGTGGCGCTCCAGCGCGGCCGAGGAGTCCTTCTCGAGGAGGATCTGCTGCTCCAGCCCCCGGATCTCCTGGACCCGATCGGTCAGGCCGCGATCCAGCTCGGTGAGGAGCGCCCGGTGCTCCTGGCTGACCTCCTCCAGTTGCCGCCGCAGGGTCACGAGCTCGCGCTCCTGCTCGTGCAGGCGCGCCTGCGCGACCTCCAGCTCCTGCAGCTCCAGCCTGCTCTGCTGAGCCGCCGCGGTCGCGGCCTCGAGCTGAGCGGTGAGCTCGTCCAGTTGCCCCCGGAGGAGGACGATCTCCTCGGCTGCGGTCTCGAAATCGGCCTGCAGGCTCGCGACGGTCTGCTCCTGGACGGCGAGCTCTGACCGCAAGGCTGCGGCCGCCGCAGCCTCGGGCTGCAAAATGGCCAGCTCCGCTTCCGCCTCGGCCCCACGGCGCCGGAGCTCGGCGAGCTCCTCGACGAGCCCGGCCTGCGCGACCGCGCTCGCCTCGAGCTGCTGCGTCTGCTCGGCGAGCTGGCGCTGCAGGTCGTCGAGCTGCCGATCCTGCTGGGTGGCTGCCGCCAGCCGGCCGGCCGCCTGCTGCTCGCGCTCGGCGAGCTGAGCCTGGAGGAGGCCCGTCTCGCTCTCCAGCTCGAGGATCCGCTCTTCCTGCTCCTGGATCTGCTCGGTCTGGATCGCCACCTGCGCGCTGAGCTGCTCGTGTTCGCTGGCGAGCGGCGCGAGGGCCTCCAGGTGCCCACGCAACTGCACGAGCTCCTCGGCGGCCGAAGGATCCGCAGCCGCCACCTGCTCCCGGAGCTGCTCCACCTCCGCGGCCAGGGGGGCCGCAGCCGCCACCTGCTCCCGGAGCTCCTCCACCTCCGCGGCCAGGGAGGCCGCAGCCGCCACCTGCTCCCGGAGCTCCTCCACCTCCGCGGCCAGGGGGGCCGCAGCCGCCACCTGCTCCCGGAGCTCCTCCACCTCCGCGGCCAAGGGGGCGAGCGCCGCGAGGTGCCCCTGCAGCAGCTCGAGCTGCTCGTGCAGGTCCGCGCCGGTCTGCTCGGCTGCGGCGGCCTGGTCGGTGGCCTCCTGCAGCCGAGCTTCCAGGCTCTGTCGCTGCTCCTCGGCCTCGGAGAGCTGCGCCCGCAGGAGCTGGGCCTCCTCGTGAGCCTGGGCGCGGGTCTCGGCCAGAAGACCGTCCAGCCCGGCCTGACGCGCGAGTTGCTCCCGGAGCCGCTGCTCCGACTCGTCACGCGCCGCGAGCGCGAGCTTCAGCTCCTCGATCTGGGTCTCCCGGGCCAGCAGGGTCTGGCGGAACGACTCCAGCTCGGCGTCCAGCCCGACCACGGGCGTCACCGGCGGCTCTCCCGTAGCGGTCGCGGTGCGCACCGACACCGCACGCAGCTCATCCGGGGAGCGCAAGGCGAGCGTCGCCTTGTCTTCGCCCTGACCAAAGGTCTGGTGGATCTCGACCAGCCGCTCCTGGAAGCCCTGGAGCCGGACCTCCTCGGGCAGCAAGGAGCGCGCCCGCTCCTGGCCCAGCTCGGCCTCCTCCTGCAGCACCCGCACGAGGTCGTCGAACGGGAGCCGGACGAGGGTCGGTGGCTGGGCGGGCTCGGGGACGCGGCTGCAGAGGGCGAGCCAGGTGTGGATCTCGTCGAGCCGGCCCTCCACGAGGAGGGGATCGACCTGCAGCGTCCGCAGGGTCGCCTCGGGCTGAGCGAGGTCGTGGAACAGGTAGCCGATCAGGGGACTCTGGGCGAGCAGCCGGACCTGGGGGAAGGTCCGGTGCAGCTCCAGGCCGAGCTGATGAGGGGTGATCGGCGCGGCGTCGTGGGTGTCGTGGGAGGCCGGGATCGGCAGGCTGGCCCGGAGAGGGTTGGGCAAGGCGGCGACGAAGAGCCCGGCCGGACCGAGCACCCGCATGACGTCCTTGAG
>JAVEVO010000036.1:0-49472 GCA_034005005.1 Myxococcota bacterium | reverse complement strand
AGCCCCCTCCCCCTGCGGGGGAGGGGGTTCGGGGGACGGGATGGGCGCTGCCGTGACTCTCCTTTGTGGGTTTTCGAGTTACTTGTTTGATTCTTGAATGTGAAATCTTGGTTGGTTTGATCGTTTTTGAGTTGGTTTTTGTTTATTATGTAAAAAAATATTGATTTCATGAATGTAAGTGTGAATATTCGATTAAAATAGTTGCTTTTTTGTAAAATCTTGATTGTTTTGATTTTATTTTAGTTTAATGTGTAATATAAATTGATTTTTTGGACATAAATGTGAAATATAGGTCAAGTTATTGTGTAGAAATTATTATTTTCATGATTATGATGGTGAATGATTGAAAAGCAGGTAATCTTCTGAATCACTTCCTGGCGGGCGGTGTCAGAGGCTCCGCACGGACGCGACGCCGTGCTGTTGGAGAAAAGCGGTCAGGTCGGCCCGGGTGGCCTCGTCGACGAAGGCGATGTCGCGAAAGGCACAGGTCGTCTCGCCCGCCGGCACCAGCTCGGCCCGCCAGGCGACCAGGCCCGGCCCGAGGAGCACGGTGTCGGCCCGGGAGATCTCGGGGGCGAAGCAGGCCAGCAGGCGCCCCCGGCCGACCGCGACGACGCGCTGGCCTGCAATCGTCCGCTCGCGGATCGGCTCGCCGAGGTCGAGGCCCAGCTCCAGGAGCAGCGCGGCGAGGAGGTCGAGGTCGGACTCCCGGGCGGCGAGGTCGAGCGTGCCCTGCCCGGCCAGGTGCTCGGGCTGCGGGTCCGGCTCCCGGCCGGTGGTGGGGGTGAGCTGGAAGACCCGGAACCCGAGGTCCCCTGCGCCCGCGGGGTGGGCGGCCCGCACCCCGTCGGCCGCGCGGCGCAGCCGCTCCTTGGTGAGCTCGGCGATGGTGCGGGGCCGGCCCAGCAGGTCGCAGAAGCGCGCCGCGGCCTCCTGGCTCGGGCTGCCGGGATCGAGGGGCTCGGGGAGCTGGACCAGGACGAAGCGGCGGGCGATGCCGTCCGCGGCGTTCTGGAGCATGACCGCGTGGCCGGTGGTGCCGGAGCCGGCGAAGAAATCGAGGACGGTCCCCGGGCGGGGCAGACACCAGCCGACGAGCGCGGCGGTCAGCGCGACCGGCTTCGGCTGGTCGAAGGGCACGCCCAGCTCCTCCAGCAGCCGATCGTCGGACCCACCGAAGGGGAGGATCGACGGGATGTTCTCGTCCAGGTTCTCGTCGAGGTAGTACTTTCGCTGCGGCTGGACCGTCTCGTCGGGGCCGAACTCGATGAGCCCGGCGTGCAAGAGCTCCTGCATGGTCGCGGGCGGGTTGCGCCAGCCGCGTGCGGGCACCGGACAGGGGCGGCCCGTGCGCGGGTGCACGAGGGGCTCGAAGTAGGCCGCCGGCGCGCGCTTCTTGTTGGGCCAGGCCATGGAGACGAGCCGGTAGACGCGCCCCTCCGGCGTCAGGTGGCAGTAGCGCTGCTCGCCACCCGTGAGGTCCGGCTGGGACCGGAGCCAGCGCAGATAGCGCGCCGCGGCCTCCGCGGGCGAGGCTGCCTGGCTCACGGCCTCCCGGGCGGCCTGCAGCATCCGCACCCCGTTGCGTTTCGGCCGCTTCAGGGGGTTGGTGGCGAACAGCCGCGGCGCGTCCCGGGCGAAGCAGACGATGGACTCGTGCTGGTAGGCGATCCCCCGGGCATCCCCTTTGGGGTTGCGCTTGTCCCAGACGCAGACCCCGAGCTCCTGGTCCTCGCCGAAGACCTCCCGCAAGAGCAGGACCAGCGAGGGCGCCTCGTGCTCGTCGATGTGGGCCAGGAGGATCCCGTCCGGGGCGAGCAGCTCCCGGGCGAGGAGCAGCCGGGAGTACATCAGGCTCAGCCAGGGGCCATGCCGCTGGCCGGCGACCGCGGCGGCGTCTCGACCAGCCGCCCCCGCCGGGCTGCGCCCCGGCCGGGAGCGGCCTCGCGGCGGCTCCCCCGGGTGGCGGTCTCGGTAAACGAAGCCCTGGCCGGTGTTGTAGGGCGGGTCGATGAGGATCAGCCCCACCCGGCCGGCGAGGCTCGACCGCAGCAGCGCGAGGGCCTCGAGGTTGTCCCCTTCGATCAGGAGGTTCTGCGTCGACTCCCAGCTCCGGCTCTCCTCGGGGCGGGGACGCAGGGTGGCGGTGCCGGCGGCGAGGGCCCGCTGCCGGGCCGCGCGCTTCCCGGGCCAGGTCAGGCCGTAGGGCTCGGCCGGCTCGTCGAGGAGGCGGTCGCCGACGAGCTGCCGGAAGGCGGCGAGGTCGACCGCCGGGCCCGCGGCGTCCTCGCGGACCACCATGGGGAAGAGGCGCCGGAGCTGCTCCAGGTTCGCGGCCACGCAGTCCGGGGCAGGACCTGCGCCTCCCCCCCCGCTGCCCTCCTGCTTCATCCCGACCTCCCTGGCCGCCGGCGCCGCGATCCGCGAGCTGCTGGGCACCCTACCTCGCCGCGGCCCCGGGCCACAAGCCGTGGGGGGAGGGGGACGAAATCGGACCTTGATTATCCGATTCATCGGTCCTATGCTGCGCGGAGCTCGACAACCCAGGAGGTCCGGTCATGGCGCAGATCACCCTGAAGGGCACACCGATCCACACCGTCGGCGAGCTGCCGGCCATCGGCAGCGTGGCCCCCCCGTTCACCCTCGTCGGCAGCGACCTGCGCGAGGTCCGCCTGGCGGACCATGCGGGCGAAAAGAAGCTGCTCAACGTCTTCCCGAGCGTCGATACACCCGTGTGCGCCCGGTCGGTGCGGGTCTTCAACGAGCGGGCCGCGGCCCGCCCCGGCGTGGTCGTGCTCAACGTGTCCGCGGACCTGCCCTTCGCGCACGCCCGCTTCTGCGGGGCCGAGGGCCTGGACGGGGTCGAGAGCCTGTCGACCTTCCGCTCCTCCTTCGCCCGGGACTACCAGCTCCAGATCGCGGATGGCCCGCTGGCCGGCCTCTGCTCGCGCTGCGTGATCCTGCTCGACGAGCGGGACCAGGTCGTCTACACCGAACAAGTCCCTGAAATCACCCAGAATCCAGACTACGAGCGCGCCCTCGCGGCCCTCGGCTGAGCGCGCCCTCCGGACCGTGCGCGGTCACCCCTCGATCTGGCCGATGGCCTCCAGGGGCGACTGCCCCCCGTAGATCACGGCCATCAGCCCGGGGAGGTAGCGGTCCAGGGTGGTCACCGCGGGCTCGAGCGCGGCCCGGATCAGCCGGGGGTCGAGGGGCACGCCCTCGAAGTGCAGGCTGCTCTTGAAGCGCACCTCCCCGTCGCCGTAGTCGAGCTCGAAGTTGCCGATGCGCAGGCCGTAGTTGGCCCGGGTGACGAACTCCGCGACCAGGGGACGCTGCTCTTCGGGGGCCTTGACCGGGACCATCACGTAGAAGACGAGCTGCTCGAGGTCGATCCGCACCTGCGCATAGCAGGCGAAGCGGCCGTTGCGGCCCGCGAACCCCATCCGGTAGATCGGCTTGTCGCCGAGCCGCTGGGGGTGCCAGCCGTCCTCCTCGAGGAAGCGCTCGAGGGTCGCCAGGGCGAGCAGGCCGTTGGCTTCACCATCGGTGACAGACACGCGCAGCTCCTCGGCGGCGGCGGGCGCGGACCCGGGCGCCGCCCTCTCCGGTCCGGCCCTAGCTGACCGAGGTCAGGGGCCGGAACGCGGGCTTCGGGTTGATCTCCACGACGACCCGCACCAGGACGACGGTGATGTTGTCGTGGCCGCCGTTGCGGTTGGCCGCGTCGATGAGGGCCTGGCAGGCCTCGGGCAGATCGTTGGCGTGATCCTGGAGGATCTCCCCCATCTCCCGGTCGTCGACCATGTCGGACAGTCCGTCGGAGCACAGCAGGTAGATGTCGCCCGGGAACTTGTGCGCGACCTGGGTGTCCACCTCGACCACGTCCTTGAGGCCGACCGCCCGCAAGATCACATTCTTGTTCTCGAAGCGGGCGATCTCGTCCTCGCTCAGCCCCTGGGTCTGGATCAGGTGGTTGAGCAAGCTGTGGTCCTCGGTGACCTGGGAGAAGTTGCCGTCGCGCAGGCGGTAGATGCGGCTGTCGCCGACGTGCGCGAGCACGATGTTGTCGCCGGCCTCGAGCAGGGCGACCACGGTGGTCCCCATCCCGCCGCACTCCTTGTTGCGCAGGGAGTGGAAGAAGACCCGCTCGTTGGCCACGGCGATCGCCTCCTGCAGGGCGACCTCCTCGGGGGACAGGTGGCTGGTGCCCGACACCGGCATCCCGAGGGTCTTGCGCGTCTCGGCGAAGAACCGGGCGATCTCGTCCACGGCCATCTGGCTGGCCACCTCACCGGAGGCGTGCCCGCCCATGCCGTCGCAGACGACGAACAGCCCCTCCTCCTCGACGACCCGGAAGTTGTCCTCGTTGTTGTCCCGCGCCTGCCCGACGTCGGAGAGGCCTGCGGAGATCACCTTCATCGGCGTGCCCATGTTCTGACCTCGGAACCAGAGTACGGCGTCATCGCCCCGGTCGCCCGCATGGTAACGCGGTCGGGTGGCGGAGGAAAGCGGCAAGCGGGTGGACGGGCGAGGCGGAGAGGGCGCGGGGCACGCGACAAGGGGAGCCGGCGGCTCAGTTCCAGACGACGGGGTCGAACTTGGGCTCGCAGGTGTAGGAGGACGCGGAGCCCTCCTCCATGGCGTGGACCTCGAGGTAGTACTTGCCCTCGTCGACCTTGGCGGTCAGCTCCTGGCGGGGCTGGCCGTTGTGGTACTGCGTGGCGAGGATGTTGCCGACCGCGTCGCGGACGTTGATCACGGTCTTGGCGTCGATCTCGTCGAAGTGGCAAGTGACCGTGAGGATGCCCTGCTGGCCGATCATGACGTTGCGCCAGTCGGTGGCGTCCCCGGCGTCGTAGTCGACCGTGTCGCTGAAGACCTCGTTCAGCTTCGCGCCGGGCGCGGAGAAGCGCTCGCCATCGACCCCCGAGGCGCGGTCTGGCTCCGTGGAGCCACAGCCGAGCAAGGGGACCAGGAGCAGCCCGAGGGCCAGCCGCGAGGCGCAGCGGAGTCGGGAAGCCGGGCGGAGTGTCCTCATCGTGTTCCTCCTCGTCATCGGGATGCCCTGCCGCGACCGGCCGGCGCGGGCGAGAGCCTCGAGAGCACTGCTCTGCAGGGGATACCATCCTCGCCGGCCCGGGTCAAGCGACCGCGGCGAGGCGGCCGCCTCGACCGACGGCTCAGGCCCGGCGCAGGTAGCGATTGGTCAGCAGGTAGAGCAGCTCCTGGTAGGTGTCCAGATCGCTCGCCGCGCTCTGATCGAGGACGGCCTCGACCCGCCCGAAGTTGTGGACGATCTGCAAGGTGTCGAGGAGCTCCGGCGTGAGGCTGCGCAGGGGAGGCAAGATCGGATGCTGCAACAGCAGCACCTCATCGGGCCGGGGCAGCTCGGCCTCGATGTGCCGGAGCTCGTCGAGCTGCCGCACGCCCTCCATGAGCAGGGCCTCGGTGGACTCGGCGATGGGGGTCCCCAACCGCTCCCCGGCCTCCTTCTGGAGCTCGAAGCTCCCCTCGGTCCAGGTCAGCAGCCGGTAGAAGGCCTTGCGCGGATCGAGCCGCTCCCGGTCGGTGATGCTGCAGCCGACGATCCGGCCCTCCTCGAGGAGGATGCGCGCCCGGTGCCGGCGCCCGCGCAACACGAGCACGCCGTCCTTGCGAGACGCGGAGAAGAGCTGGAGCAGCTCGGGGAGGGTGATGTCCTCCAGTCGCCCGGCCAGGGCCGAGCCGCGCGCCGCGGGCTGCTCACCCCGCTGCGCTTGCTCCAGGGAGGTCATCTCCGAGTAGGCCCCCGCGGTCCGGTCGATGAGCTTGAGGATCGAGGTGCCGACGAGGATCCGATCGCCGGAGCGCAGGCGCACCTTCTGGATGCGCTCGCCGTTGACGAAGGTGCCGTTGGTGCTGCCCAGATCCTGCAGCAGGACCTCGGCGCCCCGACAGGAGATGCGGGCGTGCTTCCGGGAGACCATGTCCTCGATGAGCACCATCTCGAGGTCCGAGGCCCGGCCGATGGTGATCTCGCCCCCGTCGGGCAGGGAGAACTCGCCTCCCTGATACTTCCCCGAGATGAACTTGAGGCTGAATCCGGACGCCGCCAAGCTCGGCCCTCCCACCCGCGCGCGGCGGAGGAGGACCCCCCACTCCCCGGGCGCGTCCAGCATAGCCCCTCCCGGGGATGCCTGGCAACGGCCCGCAGGGAGAGCTCAGGTACCATCCGCGGCGCTCCAGCGGGACCTTCCGCCCTCGCCAACTCCGAAAGGCGCGGCCGGGGACGGGCGCCCCGGCTCCCCCCTGGCGATTGACTTGCCCCATGGGCTCCCCTACTGTGGCGGCTGTTCGGGGTGCGCCGGGTGCGCGACGGGAAGGGCATGAACCGCTGTCCGGAGTGCGGCTATCGAGGGAGCGAGCTCCGCTGCCCTCACGACGGCGCTGCCCTGGAGCCGGTGGCCGACCCCGCGGAGCTCGTCCAGCAGCCGACCCAGCCCGAGACCGCGGCCGCCGACGTCACGACCATCGCCCCCACCACGGCCCGCAGCAAGCCCGACCCGCTCATCGGCACGGTGATGGAAGGGCGCTACGAGGTCCTCGCCCGCATCGGCGCCGGCGGGATGGGCGCGGTCTACCGGGCCCGGCAGGCAGCCATGGACCGCATCGTCGCGGTCAAGGTGCTCCTGCGCTCCCTGGCCTCCAACGAGATCAACGTCCGCCGCTTCCAGCAGGAGGCGCGCGCCGCGAGCCGGCTGAACCACCCCAACACCATCACGATCCACGATTTCGGCCAGGCGAAGGACGGCACCCTCTACATCGTCATGGAGTTCCTCGAGGGGGACCCCCTCGACCGGGTGATCGCCCGGGAGAAGCCCCTCGCGCCCGAGCGGACCGTCCGCATCATGGCCCAGGTCTGCCGCTCCCTGGCCGAGGCCCACGATGCGGGGATCATCCACCGCGACCTCAAGCCGGACAACATCTTCCTGCTCAATCGCGGCAACGAGCCCGACTTCGTCAAGGTCCTCGACTTCGGCGTCGCCAAGCTGAAGGACCCGGGCGGGACGGGCGACAGCGCCGGGACCTTGACCCAGGCGGGCATGATCTTCGGTACCCCGAAGTACATGTCCCCCGAGCAGGCCCAGTCCCTCGACCTCGATCCCACCTCCGATCTCTACGCGCTCGGCGTGATCATGTACGAGATGCTCACGGGCACCCCCCCCTTCACGGGGGACGCGCCCCTGACCATCCTCATCAAGCACGTCCACGAGCAGCCGCCGCCGCTCCCCCCCGGGCTCGTGCCCCCGGCCCTCGAGGCCGTCGTCCTCAAGGCCCTGCAGAAGGACCGGCGGCTGCGCCAGCAATCGGCCACGGAGCTGCGCCGCGAGCTCGAGGACGCCCTGCTGACCTTCGCCGCCCGCCCCTCCGAGGTGCTGCTGCAGGTCGGGACCGGGGTCGCGCCGGTCGCGACCTGGACGGGCAGCGTGCCCGCCGCGGGCGGCAGCGGCTACCTCCCGGCCGGCTACCCGGCCCCCCTCCCCGGCGCCCCCTCGCCCGCGCCCCGGCCGGCCGATCCCAGCGCGGCCTGGGACTTCTCCGGCGAGGAGGCCGCGACGCCGCCACCCGCGCCGTCGCCGAGGCCCGGCAGCAAGCGGCTGCCCCTGGTGGCCGCCCTGCTGCTCCTGCTCGGTGGGGGAGCCGCCGCCTGGTTCTTCGCCGGGCCCCGGCCGCCGGCTCCCGCGGCCGCCCCCGACGCCGGCCCGCGGCCCGCCGCGGCCGCGCTGGCAGCCAAGCCGCCCGCGGACGACCTGGGCCCCCCCGGACGTCCGGACGGTGGCGTGGTGACCGCGGCGAGCCCCGATGCGACGAGCCCGAGCGCCGACGCGGGCCCCCCGGCGACCGCGAGCACGGCTCCACCCTCCCGGCGACCGCCTCCGGAGAGCCGGCCCACCCCCGGGAAGACGCCACCGCCCGAGGGGAGCGGCGGCGACGTGCGCGCCCCCGGCGGCCAGGTCCGGCTGAAGGTGACCTCCGCTCCACCAGGAGCGATGGTGCTGGTCAATGGGGTCCAGGTCGGCCTCACCCCCACCACGCTTTTTAGGCCCAAAGGCCTGATCCCCATCACGCTCGTGGTCAAGAAGTCCGGGTACCGGGACGGCTCCACCATCGCGGACCTGCGTCACGATCAGCAGCTCAACGTGCAGCTCGAGCCCCTCACCCCCTCGACGCCGACCGCGGCCCTCCCTACGGGCGGGAGCGTCTCCCCCCCGCCGCCGACCCCGGCCCCGACCCCACCTCCGCCGCCGCCCCCGACCCCTCCGGGCAAGGACGACAAGTTCGGCAAGTTCGGCGACTTCAAGCCGCTGCAGTTCGGCGACTGAGGCCCGGGGAGGCCCGGAGCCGGAGGCTGCGGGACCCTGCCGGCGAGCTTGACCTGGAGCCAGGCGAGACGGTATCTTGACCGCGTACTTCTCTCCGGACGGGAGGCCCGAGATGATCTGGCGGAAACTGCAGAGCTTGCTGGTGATTTCCTTGCTGGTCCTGCCCTTGACCAGCGGCGCGGGCTGCGCCGACGAGTCGGCCCCGGCGGAGGGCGAGGGCGAGGGGGCCGAGGGCGAGGGCGAGGGGGGGATGCCCACCTGCGACGTGGCGGCCGGCGAGATCTGCGCCAGCATCGACCTCGTCGAGCCGGTCTCGGCCAACATCTCGATCTTCCTCAACGGCCAGCAGACCGTGAAGGTGCGGTACACCCGCCCCGATCCCTCGGGCCAGAAGATCCCGGTGCCCGGCGCGCCCGTGTCCTGGACCGCCAAGGACCTGCCCAACGCGTTCCCGCAGCTCGTGACGCCGGCCAACGGCGCCGGGCCCCAGGAGTCGAGCACGGTCACCGATGCCCAGGGGTATGCCACCAACACCATCAAGTCGGGCAAGACCCGCGGCTCCTACAAGCTGGTGATCTCGGCCTACGGCGCGGCCGACCTCGAGCTGACCATCGACGCCATGAGCAAGGAAGAGGGCTCGATGCTCGTCAAGGTCGCCTACCCGGCCGGCGCCTTCAAGAACTCCGGCTTCGGCGAGGTGAAGGTCTACGGCTGGAAGCACACCGACGCGGCCAACCCCAACTGGCCGACCTGCGCCGACATCAACCCCTCCGTGATCGACACCGACATCGACGACAACCCGACCCCCCGGCAGGTCAACGTCAACATCCCCCTGCCCCTGCCGAACCAGGGCAAGGCCTCCTTCCTGAAGAACGGCGAGAAGTACACGGTGGTCGCGGTGGCCCGCAAGGCGATGAACGTCGGCGATCCCCTGGCCGCGGTGGCGTCCGCCTGCGACGAGGGGAGCGCGGTCATCACCGGCGGCGAGGAGGTCACGGTCAACCTGACCCTCACCGACCTGGTCTTCAACTACACCGGCCGCTACCGCTTCCACATGTTCCTCAACTTCCTGGCGATGATCCCCGGCGACGCCAGCGAGCAGGGCAGCATCGAGTTCTACGTCCAGAAGGTCGCCGATTTCTTCACGAATCCCGGCGATTTCGTGATCACCACCCTGTCCGAGCTCATCGCCAGCCAGTTCGCGGGCTTCCCCTCGGGCACGGTCGACACCTTCAAGCCGACCCTGGCCCGGATCATCAACGCCATCCTCGAGGGGCTGCTGCCGCCCTGGGCCCAGAACATCTTCACCGTCGGCGGCGACATCTTCACCATCCTCCAGGACCTCGAGGTGGTCGGCACCTACGACCTGAAGCAGAACCCGGTCGCCTCCGACTCCGACGCCGGGCTCCTGCTCTTCCCCGCCTGCACCGAGGGGCAGCCCTGCGCGCAGGTCGAGAAGTGGGACACCCTGTACTTCAACTGGCGGCTGGGCCGCTGCCAGGGGCTGACGCCCGACCCGACCAACATGTGCGGCCGCACGCCCTTCTCCCTCTCCTCGTTCGTCGCGCCCGGCACCAACGGCCAGCCCATGGCCGCGGTCGAGGGCGGCTTCGACGCCTCGGTGCGCAACATCTACGACCTGACCATCAAGCAGCACTCCCTGGCCCTCAACTACGGGGCGATCATCCTCGGCGTGGTCGAGAAGCTGGTGATCCCGGCGGTCACCGACGGCAAGGCGACCAACCTCAAGGACCTGGTCTTCTGGATGCTGGGCGGCAAGTACCCCGAGGAGCACCCCCAGTACCCGGGCCAGGAGTGCGTCGACGCGGGCACCGGCACGGTCATGCAGAACTGCTGTGAGGCCCTCTCCTGGAAGGTCTCCCAGGACAACGCCACCTGGCGCGACGTCACCAAGAGCATCTGCGAGGCCGGCGTGCCGGTGCTCGTCGACACCCTCACCAGCTACCTCGTCGGCCTGCAGGTCGACTCGGGCTCGACCCTGGTGGTCGGCACCAGCGATGCCTTCGAGGAGCTCCCCGCCGCGGACCGCAAGGCCTGCAAGATGGCCTTCAAGATCTACAACGGCCGGATGACCCTCTGGACCATGGGGGCCGAGGCCCAGGACAAGCGCTGCAACCTGCGCGCGGGCCTGAAGATCGCGGACTGGCCCATCGACTTCGCCGAGGCCACCTTCTACACCGAGGAGCGGCTGGGCGACGCCGAGTAGCCCGACCAGGGCGGGGCTCCCCCGGGGGCCCCGCCTCCCTTCCTGCCTCCCCCTTCCCACTCCCCCGATGAGCACACGACCCGTGGCTCGTGCTCGTGCTCGTGCTCGTGCTCGTGCTGGGGGGCGGGGGACGGGGGACAGGGAGTGCGGAGCCGGCGGGGGGGGACCGACCGCGTCAATCCACCAGGCGGGCGCGGGCCTGGTCGAGCCGGGTGAGGATCTCGGGGAGCTGGGCGCGGGTCCCGAGGGAGATCCGGACGTAGCCGTTGAGCTGGGGGAAGCTCGAGCGGTTGCGGATGTAGACGCCCTCTTCCGCGAGGGCGGCGCAGAAGCGCTCCGGCTCCTGGACCCGGGCGAGGATCCAGTTGGCCGAGGTGTTGCGGGCCTCGATGCCCCGCTCCAGGAGCGCCCGGACGAGGATCTCCTTGGCCGCGGCGACCTCGGCGAGGTAGGCCTGCAGGTAGTCGGAGTCGCCGAGCGCGGCGGTGGCGGCGATCTGGCCGAGCACGTTGACCGACTTGGGGTTGTGCACCCGCCGCAGCTCCTGGACGACCTCGGCGTTGGCCATCAGGTAGCCCACCCGCAGGCCCGCGATCCCGAAGGATTTGGAGAAGGTGCGGGTGACGATCAGGTTGCGGTAGCTGTCGACCAGGTTGGCGGCCGTGCTGCCGGCGAACTCGAAGTACGCCTCGTCGACCACGAAGAGGGTGTGGGGCGCGAGGCGCAGCAGCGTCTCCACCTCGTCGGGCGAGTAGAGCACCCCCGTCGGGTTGTTGGGATTGACCAGGTAGACCAGCTTGGTCCAGGGGGTCAGGGCGTTGATGATCCGCTCGAGCTGCGGGACGAAGGGGTCGTCGTAGGTGACCGGATCGAAGCGGGCGCCCTGGGCCCCGGCGTAGACCAAGAAGTGGGTGTAGGTCGGGTAGGGCAGCAGCACCCGCTCGTCGTGATCGAGGTAGGTCTTGCAGATCAGATCGAGCGCGTCGTCCGAGCCGTTGGTGACCAGCAACTGGCTGGCGCTGCGCCGGGTGTAGCGGGAGAGGGCCTCCACCAGCCGCCGCGCGGCCAGATCGGGGTACCAGTTGAGGTGGTGCGTGTTCTGCAGGAAGGCAGTGATCCGCTCGATCACGCGGGGTGAGGGCGGGATGGTCGACTCGTTCCAGTCGAGCTTCAGCGGCGTCTGCCAGGGCTTGGCCTGGATCTGATCGAGGGAGGAGACGGCCTCGTACGGCCGCAACTCCTGGACGTCCCTCGCCACCGCCACCCGCCCGTGCGGCAACGCCGGCGAGGGGGCCGCCCCTGCCCTGCGCAGCCGGTCCAGGACCTTCACGTTCGACGACATGCTCCCACCTCGGCCATCGGGTCGGCGCTCCTTCTGCCACGCCGTCATCCCGATGTCAACGCCGGCTGGCTCCCCGGGCAGCCACCTGCTGCCGCCGGTACCGCGCAGCACCCCGAGGGGGCGGAAAGCAACTCTCGTGCCAGCAGCTAGAGCGGCGATCAGGGACCCATCGAAAATAGGTGCAGATCATCCCGGTGAGCGAGCAGCGAGGCCTTGGCACAACTCCCCGCACGAAAAGAATTTTCTCGCAGAGCCGCAGAGCCGCAGAGGGCTCAGCGAGCTGAGCACTTTTCTCTGCGAACTCTGCGGCTCTGCGAGAGATTTTGCAGCTCGAGCCGGGTACGGGAGGAGATTGGCAAGGAAGCCGCCCACTCGGACCGGCTGCACCCATCGAAAATCCTTCCTTCGTTCCTGCCTTCCTCAGGGATCTTTCTGAGATTTCCAAGGAATGCAGGAATGCAGGAATGGAAACAACTGAACAAAAAATCCCGATTCCCGGTTGGTGCTCTGGTACCCCATCACCGCGAAGATGGCCGGTCGAGCATCTGGTGGCGAGCGGCCTGCACGCCGGTCGTGCAGGTGCCGACCTGTCGTCCGGCACCCACCCGAGCAACCGAGCAGAACCGCAGAGTGAACGGCGACCGCGCGCCTGCAGGTGGAGCAAGAGCCATCCACCTGGAGCAACGGGGCTCCGGCGCGGCCTTGGCGCTTCACCTCGGAGGCCCGGCTGCATTAGGATCGACGCGGCGGTCGGACGGCATCCGGCCGGGGAGGAACAGCCGGGTGGACGGGGCCAGGGCAAGCGGCGGGAGGGTGACGGCCGGCCGCTGGACGGTCGGGGTGCTCGCGGCCGCGGCCACGGGCATCCTCACCTTCCTCGCCTTCCCCGAGGCAGACCTGAGCGGGCTGGCCTGGATCGCCCTGGCGCCCCTGGGCTTCGTCTTGGAGCGAGGCGGCTGGAGCGCCGGCCAGCGCTTCGTCCTGGGCTGGAGCGCCGGCTGGATCGCCAACCTCGGCGGCTTCTACTGGCTCGTGCACCTGCTGGAGGTCTTCGGCCACCTGCCCCGGCCCGTGGCCGTGGGCGGCTACGCGGTCCTGGCCCTGTACCAGGGGCTCGTGTTCGGGCTCTGGACCCTCGGCCGCGGCCTGCTCGCCGACCGCTGGCCCCGCCTCCCCCGGCCCGTGATCGACGGCCTGACCTTCACCGCGGCCGAGCTGCTGGTGCCCTTCCTCTTTCCCTGGTTCCTCGGCAACTCCCAGCACGCATCCCTCGCCGTCGCCCAGCTCGCGGAGCTGACCGGGGTGGCGGGGTTGTCCTTCCTCCTCGCCGCGACCGGGAGCGCCCTGGGCACCCTGCTCGCGGCCCGGGGCCGGGCGTCACGCCTCCGGGCCCTGGCCGCGGGGGGCGTGGTGGCCCTGGTCGCCGTCGGCGTCGTGGGCTGGGGGACCTGGCGGCTGGCCGACGTCGAGCAGGAGCTCGCGGGTGTGCCCACGCGGCGGATCGCCCTGGTCGAGGCCGACATCGGCATCCGGGACAAGGGCCAGCCCGGGCGCGCGGCCACCAACCTGAGCATCCACCAGCGCCTGTCCCGCTGGGCCGAGGCCCAGGGGGCCGAGCTCATCGTCTGGCCCGAGTCCGCGTACGACGTGCGCTGGATCGCCGCGGCCAGTCGCCGGCTCCCGCCGTCGACCCGGCCCCTCCCCCCGGATCCGGTCTGGGACCCCCTGCTCGCGGGACGACGGGGTGACCACCTGCGGCTGCCCCCCCTCCCGCGGCCGCAACAGGACGAAAATACCAGCACCGGCGCCCTGGCGACGAGCGATCGGGTGGCTCCCCAGCGCGGCTTCGCCACTCCGCTGCTCTTCGGCGCGGTGACCTGGGAGCCGGACCCCGCCCCACCCGCGCCCGGGCCACGCTGGCAGCGACTCCGCTACAACTCCCTGCTGCTCCTGGACGCGCACGGCCAGCTCGTGGGCGAGAGCTACCGCAAGAACGAGCTGCTCCTGTTCGGCGAGCGGCTCCCCCTCGGCCGGGCCTTCCCCTGGCTGTACGAGCTGCTCCCGGCCGTGGCGAGCTTCACCCCGGGCACGCGGGCGACTCCCCTGGACTGGCAGGGGATCCGCCTCGGGCCGCAGATCTGCTACGAGGCCATCCTCGCGGACTTCCCCGCACGCTACCCGCCCCCGTTCCCCGACGTGCTGGTGGTGATCACCAACGACGCCTGGTTCGGCAAGCGCGGCGAGCCCTGGCTCCACCTCGCCCTGACGGTGTTCCGCACCA
This sequence comes from Myxococcota bacterium, assembly GCA_034005005.1. Lineage (GTDB taxonomy): Bacteria > Myxococcota_A > JAVEVO01 > JAVEVO01 > JAVEVO01 > JAVEVO01. Next base: position 35,256 of record JAVEVO010000036.1, on the reverse strand, counting down.
TCGAGCACCGGGTCGCGCTGGTGCGCGCCACCAACACCGGGGTGAGCGCGTTCATCGAGCCCTCGGGGAGAGTGGCCAAGCACACGGACGTGGAGCACGCCGAGGTGCTGCTGCACGACGTCCCGGTCCGCAAGCTCGGCCCGACGCTCTACGAGCGCGGGGGCCGGTACTTCGGTCCGCTGAGCGTGGGCGTCTTCCTGCTCCTGGCTGCGCGCGCCATGGTCCGCAAGGGGGGCCGGCGCGTCCGCGTCGGCTCCCCGGCCCGGCCCCGGCCCGCGACGAGCGAGGCGGTGGCCGCGACCGGCGACGCGGTGGACGCGACCCGCGCGGACGCGCCGGGCCCGACCACGACGGCGAAGGAGTTGCCTCGGTCACCACTGCGGGGGTAGTGTAGACCAAACCAGGATCCGGACACGGAGGTGTCGTGATGCGCGCTGGATGGCTGCTCGGTTCGCTCCTTGTGCTGATGCTGCTGGGCCTCACCGGCTGCTCCCCCTCCGAGGGCTCGGTGAAGAGCGCCCTCGAGAAGAAGAGCTTCTGCCGCCTCACGGACGTCAAGCTCCAGCCACCGACCACCCATCGGGACGGCACCCTGCAGTACCAAGGGACCGGAACGGTGAACTGCAAGGGCTCGAAGTCCTACTGGGGCGCCAAGATCTCCGAGCCGACCTTCGTGAACATCGAGGCCGACATGATGCCCATGTGGTTCGGCATCCGCCATGAGCTGGCCCGGTACAACTTCTCGCCCGAGAAGGACTAGTCCCCCGACCCGCGGGTCTCGAGCGGTCGCCTGCAGCATGGTGGGTGCCGGCCTCCGGGCCAGCACACGGCCCCGGACATGCGCCGGGGCCGGTCCCCATCCGGGACGCGGCCGATCCCCAAGCGAGCTCCGGGGCTGGCGCACACGTCGCTCGGCACGGCGAGCTCGACCGTTCACGACCCGGGGCAGCCCCCGGAAGGAGCGCCAACCACCGGGGGGAGCAGCAACGAGCGGGGCGGCCGGCGCGGATTGACAGGGATCGGGCCGCGCCCCTAGTATCCTTCGCCACTTCAGGCACCACGACGGGAGGCGAGGGTGAGCGAGTTCATCGGCGAGCTGAAGAGAACGAACAAGGCAGGGGAGCTGCGCGCCACGGACATCGGCGCCGAGGTCGTCCTCATGGGCTGGGTGGGGGCGTTGCGCAACCACGGCGGCTGTCTCTTCGTGGACGTCCGCGACCGCACCGGCTTCTCCCAGGTCCGCTTCGATCCGGCGATCTCCGGCCCGGAGGAGCTCTTGCTGGCCGAGAAGCTGCGGCTGGAGGACGTCGTCGGGGTCCGGGGGAAGGTGGTCAGCCGGGGCGCCAACGTCAACCCGCGCATCCCGACGGGCGAGGTCGAGGTCGAGGGGATCCGCCTGGTGCGCTACTCCGCGGCCCAGACGCCGCCCTTCCGCATCGCGGAGGAGACGGACGCCCAGGAGACCCTGCGGCTGAAGCACCGCTACCTCGACCTGCGCCGCCCACCCTTGCAGCGCAACCTGATCCTGCGCAGCCGGGTCAACCAGCTCACCCGGGAGTACCTCGCGGGCGAGGGCTTCCTGGAGCTGGAGACGCCGATCCTCGGCAAGTCGACCCCCGAGGGCGCCCGCGACTACCTGGTGCCGAGCCGCGTCCAGCCCGGGCAGTTCTTCGCCCTCCCCCAGTCGCCGCAGCTCTACAAGCAACTGTTCATGGTGGCGGGCTTCGATCGCTACTTCCAGATCTGCCGCTGCTTCCGCGACGAGGACCTGCGGGCCGATCGGCAGCCCGAGTTCACCCAGATCGACGTCGAGCTCTCCTTCGCAGACCAGGAGGAGGTCTTCGCGGTCATGGAAGGGCTCGTCTGCCGGATCTGGCACGAGATCAAGGGGATCGACCTCCCCCGGCCCTTCCCGCGGCTGACCCACGCCGCGGCCTTGGCCCGCTACGGCTCCGACAAGCCGGACCTCCGCTTCGGGCTCGAGTTCGTGGACCTCACCGCCGCCCTGGGGCAGAGCGAGTTCAAGGCCTTCACGGCCGCGGCCGAGTCCGGGGGGCTGATCCTCGGGATCCGCGTGCCGGGGGCCGCGGAGAAGATCTCCCGCAAGGCCCAGGACGGGCTCAACGAGCTGGCCAAGAGCTACGGGGCCAAGGGCGTCATCCCGGTGAAGGTCGGCGGCGAGGGCGCCCTGCAGTCGGGCATCGACAAGTTCCTCACCGACGCGCAGCGCCAGGCCTTGCGCGTCGCGCTCGGGCTGCAGCCGGGCGACCTGGCCCTGATCGTGGCCGACACGCCGGCCGTGGCCCGGGAGGCCCTCAACCGGGTCCGGCTGCAGCTCGGCGAGAGCCTCGGGCTGGTGGACCGGAGCCAGGACCGCTTCCTGTGGGTCACGGACTTCCCGCTGTTCGAGTGGAGCGCGGAGGAGCAGCGCTGGACCTCGGCGCACCACCCCTTCACCAGCCCCCACCCCGCGGACCTGGACCGGGTGCAGGACGACCCCGGCTCGGTGCGCAGCTACGCCTACGACCTGGTCCTCAACGGCATGGAGCTGGGCTCCGGCAGCATCCGGATCCACGACTCGGAGCTGCAGGCCCGCATCTTCTCCCTGCTCGGCATCTCCCCGGAGGAGGCCCGGTACCGCTTCGGCTACTTCGTCGAGGCCCTGACCTACGGGACCCCGCCCCACGCGGGGATGGCGCTGGGCATGGACCGGCTGACGATGATCCTCACCGGGGCGGCCTCGATCCGCGACGTCATCGCCTTCCCGAAGACGACCCGGGCCGGCTGCCTCATGAGCGATGCGCCCTCCCCGGTCCCGGACGCGCAGCTCGCGGAGCTGGGCATCGCCCTGCGACGGAGGGAGCAGCCGGATTGAGCAGCCAAGCCCCGGAACCGGACGGTCGGAACCTCAGCCCGCTGGTCTTCGGCGAGCGGGGCCCCGAGTACGACCTGCTGGTGATCGGCGGGGGCTGCAACGGCACGGGGATCGCCCGGGACGCGGCCCTGCGGGGGCTGCGGGTCGTGCTCCTGGAGAAGGACGACCTCGGGGTGGGGGCCACGGGCAACTCCTCGGGGATGATCCACGGCGGCGTGAAGTACCTGCTGTCCGACCGCGCGGTGACCCGGCTGTCCTGCCTCGACTCGGGGCGGATCCAGCAGATCGCCCCCCACCTGCTGTTCCGTATCCCCTTCGTCGTACCGGTCTACCGGTCCCAGCCCTTCGCCCGGCCCTACCTGGAGCTGGCCGAGACCTTCTTCGCCGCGTACGACCGCTACCAGCCCCTGAAGAACGGGCTGCCGCACCTGCGCCTCTCCGGGGCCGAGGTCCACGCGGCGATCCCCGGGCTGGCCGCGGCGGCCGTCGGCGGCATCGTGTTCGACGAGTGGGGGATCGACGCGTACCGCCTGGTGATCGCCAACGCCCTGGCCGCGTTCGAGGCCGGCGCCGAGATCCTCCTCGGCCACCGGGTCGAGGGGCTGCTGCAGACCGCCACGGGGCGCGTCTACGGGGTACGCGAGCGAGAGCTGGCCACGGGGCGGGTCCGGGAGCTGACCGCCGCGGTGGTGGTCAACGCCACGGGCGCCTGGTCTCCCGGCCTCGCCGGGCTGGCCGGCCAGCCCCTGCGGCTGCGGCCGGCCAAGGGGATCCACCTCGTCTACGGTCGCCGCTTGACCAACCACGCGCTGGTCGCCCGGGCCATCGACGGCCGGGAGATCTACCTGCTGCCCCACGGGCAGGCGACCTGGATCGGCACGACCGACGACGACTACTTCGGCGATCCCGACGACGTGGCGGTGACGGCCGACGAGATCGAGTACCTGCTCGGTGGTGTAGCGGAAGTCCTACCCGGCATCCTCGAGTACCCGATCCTTGGTACCATGGTCGGCATTCGGCCCACGGTCTTCCGCTGGGGCCCCTACGAGGACGACCTCTCCCGGCACCACGAGATCCTCGACCACGGGCTCTCCGGGGCCTCCGGGCTGATCTCCGTGATCGGCGGCAAGCTGGCCTCCTACCGGCTGCTGGCCGAGGAGACGGTGGACCGGGTCTGCTTCCGGCTGGGGCGCACGGCCCCCTGCCGCACCGGGCGAGTCCCCCTGCCCGGCGGCGAGCGCCAGCTCGCGGGCGACGCGCTCGCGACCCAGCTCGGCCTGCCGCAGAGCGTCGTCCAGCGGTTGCTCCAGCGCCACGGCGACCGGGTGCGCCAGATCTTCGCCGACCGACCGCTGGACCGCGAGCTGGTCTGCCCGTGCCAGGGGGTGACCGCCGCCGAGATCCGCTACGTGGTCCGCCACGAATGGGCCCGGGACCTGGCGATGCTGCGGCGCCGCACCGGGCTGGGCGGGGGCGAGTGCGGCGGGGCCCGCTGTCTGGCCCGGGCCGCGCAGCTCCTGGGGATGGAGCTGGGGTACGGCCCCCGGCAGGTCCAGGAGCTGGTGCAACGGGAGCAGCGTCGCTGCTGGCGGCAGCAGCGGCAGGTCCTCGGACAGGCCGGGGTCGCCCGGCTGGCGAAGAGCCGGATGCTGGCCGCGGCCGCCCGGGACCTGAAGGAGGCGCCCTGAGCCGCCAAGTCGCCGTGATCGGGGGAGGGCTCGCGGGGATCCTCGCGGCGGTCGCCGCGGCGCGCGCCGGTGCGACGGTCACCCTCGTCAGCCGGGCCCCGGGCGCGACGGCCCTGTCCATGGGTGGCGTCGATCTGCTCCCCTCCTGGCCGCTCGCCAGCGGGGCCTGGCGTCTCGAGCGGCCCACCCTCGCCGCGCGCTGGGCGCGGCTGCAGCGGGAGGAGCCGGAGCACCCGCTGGCGGCCGCCGGCTGCACCCTGGAAGACCTCGTCGAGGCCGCCCGCTTCCTGCGGGAGCACCTCCTGGGCGCCCCCCTCGCCTGGCGCGGGCCGGAGGAGCCGCCCTTCTTGCTCCCCACCGAGCGGGGGACCCTGCGGGAGATCGACCTCGCCCCTGCGGTCTGCGAGGCCGGTGACCTCAGCCGGGTCGACCTCTTCCGGGTCGGCGTCGTGGGCCTGCCCGAGCTGCCGAGCTTCGACCCCGGCTACCTCGCGGTGGCCCTCGCCGACCGGCTGCAGACCCCGGACGGCTTCGTGCCCCTGCTGCCCGAGCTGCGCTTCGGGGAGGGCTGCTGGGAGCGTCCGGTGGCCCTCGCCCGGGCGCTCGAGGCCGACCAGGGAGAGCTGCTCTGCCAGGCGCTCACCGAGCTGGCCCAGGGCCAGGGCCTCACCCACCTGCTACTCCCGCCGGTGCTCGGCCTCTCGGGCTCGCCCGGGCTGCTCGCCCGGCTGCGTGCGGGCACGGGGCTGGCGGTCTTCGAGCCCCTCGCGGTGAACGCCCCCTGCCCCGGCCTGCGGCTGCACCACGCCCTGCACGACCTGGCCGAGGCCTTCGGGGTGCGCCGGCTGCTCGGCCAGGTGGACGCCTACGAGCTCGCGGACGACGGCCGCCAGGTGGTCGGCCTGCGGATCAGCACGCCCCCGGAGACCACCAGCTTCTTGGCCTGCCAGGAGGTCGTGCTCGCGACCGGGGGGCTGTACGGCGGCGGGCTGGTCTGGAGCGGCCAACCCCAGGAGGCGCTGCTCGGGCTGCCGGTGGTGGCCGGGCCCGGCCGCGCCGGCCACCACCGCCCCACCACCCGGCCCCTGGCCGTCGCGCTCGCGGACGATCCGACCGCCCCCTCGGCCGTCTTCGGTGCGGGAGTCGCCTGCGACCTGCGGCAGCTCCCCCTCGACCGGCAAGGGCTCCCTGCCTTCCGCAACGTGCGGGTCTGCGGCGGGCTCCTCGCCGGGCACGACGCCGGCGCCCGGCGGGGCGGCAGCGGGATCGCCCTGGTCACCGGCTGGCGCGCGGGCCGCCTCGCCGCCGGGGGCGAGGAGGCCTCATGATCGGGCGGCTGAGCTCCTTGCTGCTGCTCGCCTGGCAGTTGCTCGGGCACCTGCTGGCCTGGCCCTGGCGACGGGGCGGTCAGGGAGGCCGGCTGCTGCAGGAGCGCTACGCAGCCGACGGCCTGGTCCCCCTGACCGCCCGCGACCAGCAGTTCATCGCCCGGCTGGCCCGGTGCGACGGCTGCGGCCTCTGCGACTCGGGCTGTGCTTTGCTCGGCTCCCTGGACGGAGCTGCGCCGGGGCCCGCGTACCTGGTGCTGACCTTGTCCCGTGCGGCGCCGCTGCTGCGGGACGCCCGGCTGGACCTGCTGCCGTACGCCGCGTGTGCGGAGTGCGGCGCCTGCACCAGCTACTGCCCCCAGGAGATCCCCATCGATCAGGTGCCGGGCTGGGCCAGCGAGCTGCTGGCCCGGCTGCCGGCCAGGGACGCGGCACGCGGCCCCGCCGGAGGGCGCTGAGCCCGGCGGCGCCCAGGAGGGAGAGAGGTGGCCGAGCGGGCAGCGCAGTGCCCCCGCTGCCGGGGGACCTTCACCGGGCTGAAGTTCTGCCCCGAGCACGGGCTGCCCCTCGTGCAGCTCGAGTCCACGCCCTCCCGCGAGGACCAGACCGGCGCGATCGTCGGCGGCAAGTACCGCATCCTCTCCCGCATCGGCGAGGGCGGGATGGGCGCCGTCTACAAGGTCGAGCACGTCGCCATGGGCAAGCTCATGGCGATGAAGATCCTCCACCGGGAGCTCTCCGCGCACGAGCAGGCGGTGCTGCGCTTCGAGCGCGAGGCCCGCGCGGCCAGCCAGCTCGAGCACCCGCACATCATCCTCGTCTCCGACTTCGGCATCGCGGGAGACGGAAGTTTCTACATCGTGATGGAGCACCTCAACGGCAAGGACCTGTTCGATGTCCTCAAGGACGAGCACATCATGCTCGCCGAACGCACGGTCCACGTCATGCGCCAGGTCTGCAGCGGTCTCGCCGAAGCTCACCGCAAGGGGGTGATCCACCGGGACCTGAAGCCCGAGAACATCTTCCTGGCAACCGACAAAGAATTCCCGGATTTCGTGAAGATCCTCGACTTCGGGATCGCCAAGGTGCTCGAGACGCGGCCCGGGGAGCGCACCCTGACCGCGGCGGGCACGGTCTTCGGCACGCCCGAGTACCTCTCCCCGGAGCAGGCCGCGGGGGGCGAGATCGACCACCGGGCCGACCTCTACAGCCTCGGGATCATCATGTACCGGATGCTGGCCGGGCGCCTGCCCTTCACCGGCGGCAACAAGAGCTCGCTCATCCAGCGGCAGCTCTCCGAGCAGCCCCTCCCGTTCGCGCAGCGGCAGATGCCCCAGCAGGTCCCCCCCAGCCTGGAGCGGGTCGTGTTCCGGCTGCTGGCCAAGGACCCCGACGACCGCTACCAGGACGCGCTCGAGGTGAAGGCGGCCCTCGAGCGGGTGGACACCCGACCACCCGAGCTCGCCGCGGGCGACCCGGACACGAGCCCCCCCACCGTCTGGCTGGTCTTCAAGGAGGACGATCGTCCCAAGGGCATGGCCCCGCGCACGGTCTCGGGCGCCGGCCGACCCCAGCTCCCCCCGGGCCAGGCGCCCCCCCTGGCCCGCCCCGCCGTGGTGCGAGAACCCCTGGCCGAGGAGCGCTCCGCGTCGCTGCTCGACCGCCCCTTCACCCTGCGCAGCCTGCTGCCCCTGTTCCTCGCGCTGGCGCTGCTCACCGGGCTGGTGGTCTTCCTGTTCTTGCAGCTCCAGGAGTGAGCCGGCGCGGGGTTCGCCGGGAGGCGCCCGGGGAGGTCCGCCGCCCCGGGCGCGCGGGCTGGTGGGCCGGACTCAGCGGCGCGGCCCGAAGACGACCACGCCGAGCGGCGGCAAGGTGATGGTCATCGAGGCCGGTTGGCCCTGCCAGGGGACCGGCTCCGACTGCATCCCGCCCTGGTTGCCCATGCCGCTGCCGCCGTACTCCAGGGCGTCGCTGTTGAGCAGCTCCCGGTAGAAGCCGACCTCGGGGACGCCGATCCGGTAGCCCTCCCGGGGGACCGGCGTGTAGTTGCAGGCGAACAGCAGGTGGTCCGCGGCCTGCTCGCCGAAGCGGATCCAGCTCAGGGTGCTCTGGGCCGAGTCGTTCAGCTCGAGCCAGCAGAAGCCCTCCCAGTCGAAGTCGTGCGCGTACAATGCCGGATCGCTGCGATACAGGCGGTTGAGGTCACCGACCAGCCGCTGCACCCCCTTGTGCCGATCGAAGTTCGTGAGGTGCCAGTCGAGGCTCTTGTCGTGGTTCCACTCGTCCCACTGGGCGAACTCGCTGCCCATGAAGAGCATCTTCTTGCCGGGATGGCCCCACATCGTCCCGTAGAGCAACCGCAAGTTGGCGAACTTCTGCCACTCGTCGCCCGGCATCTTGCGGATCAAGGAGCCCTTGAGGTGGACCACCTCGTCGTGGGACAGGGGGAGGATGAAGTTCTCGTGGAAGGCGTAGACCAGGGAGAAGGTCAGCTTGTTGTGGTGGTACTTTCGATACACGGGATCGAAACCCATGTACTCCAGGGAGTCGTGCATCCACCCCATGTTCCACTTGAAGCCGAATCCGAGCCCACCGAGGTAGGTGGGCCGGGACACGCCGGGGAACGCGGTCGACTCCTCGGCGATGGTGAACGTGCCCGGAAACGTGCGGTAGACGGTCTCGTTCAGCCGCTTGAGGAACTCGAGGGCCTCCAGGTTCTCGCGCCCGCCGAACCGGTTGGGGATCCACTGGCCGGGCTGGCGGGAGTAGTCGAGGTAGATCATGGAGGCGACCGCGTCGACCCGCAGCCCGTCGATGTGGTAGCAGTCGAGCCAGAACGAGGCGGACGCGGCGAGGAAGTTGCGCACCTCGTTGCGGCCGAAGTTGAAGATCTTGGTCCCCCAGTCCTGGTGCTCGCCGAGCCGCGGGTCCTCGTGCTCGTACAGGGCGGTGCCGTCGAAGCGGGCGAGCGCGTGCTCGTCGGCCGGGAAGTGGGCCGGCACCCAGTCGAGGATGACCCCGATGCCCGCCTGGTGGAGCTGATCGATCAGGAACATCAGGTCCTGGGGGCTGCCGAAGCGGCTGGTGGCCGCGAAGTAGCCGGTCACCTGGTAGCCCCAGGAGGCGTCCAGCGGGTGCTCCGACAGGGGCAAGAACTCGACGTGGGTGAAGCCGAGGCCCTTGACGTAGGGGATCAGCTTGGCGGCCAGCTCGCGGTAGGTCAGCCAGCGGTTGTCGTCCTCGGGCACCCGCATCCAGGAGCCGAGGTGCAGCTCGTAGATCGAGAGGGGCTCCACGAGCGGGTCGTGGGTCCGGCGGCGGGCCAGCCACTCGGCGTCGCCCCACTCGTATCCGTCGAGCTGCGCGACGACCGAGGCCGTGTGCGGGCGCTGCTCCGCGGCGAAGGCGAAGGGATCCGCACGGTCGCTCTGCCGGCCCTGCTGATCGAGGATCTGGTACTTGTAGCGGGTCCCCGGGCCGATCCCGGGGACGAAGATCTCCCAGACGCCGGAGGAGCCGAGCACCCGCATGGGGTGACGCCGGGGATCCCAGCAGTTGAAATCGCCGACGACGCTGACCCGCCGGGCGTTGGGCGCCCAGACCGCGAAGCGGACCCCGCCGACCCCCTGGACCTCGAGGTGGTGCGCCCCGAGCCGGCGATAGAGCTGCTCGTGGGTCCCCTCCCGGAACAGGTGCAGGTCGAGCTCCCCGAGCTGGGGGAGGAAGGCGTAGGAGTCCCGGAACTCGCGCACGGCGCCGTCCGCGGTGCGGGCCCGCAGCAGGTAGCCGGTGACCTCGACCGGCTCGACGAGCTCGGCCTCGAAGAAGCCGCCCGGGTGGAGCTGCTGCATGGGGAGGGCCGGCTCCTGCCCGGCCGGGAGCACCCAGACGTCCGTCGCCTCGGGGACGAAGGCGCGGACGGCCGTCCGTCGCCCCGTCTCGTCCTCGTGGGGGTGCGCCCCGAGCACCGTGAAGGGATCGTGGTGGGTGAGCTGCACGACCCGCGCAATATCTTCCTGGCTGACCCGACTCGCCATCCGACTCCTCCCTCGCTCATCCCCCAGCTACGATCCGACGAACGCCAGCCCCGGCCCGGCGAGCCACTCGCCTCGCCGTCCGCGGCTCAACCGGGCGGCCGCAGCCGCGCGGCCACGGTCTGGCCGATGGTCGCGGGCGAGGCGGCGATCGCGATGCCGGCGGCCTGCAGGGTGGCGATCTTCTCCGCGGCGGTGCCCCGCCCGCCCTCGATGATCGCGCCCGCGTGCCCCATCCGCTTCCCGGGCGGTGCCGAACGCCCCGCGACGTAGGCGACCACCGGCTTGGTCATGCGCTCGGCGACGAAGCGCGCCACCTGCTCCTCGGCGTTGCCGCCGATCTCGCCGATCAGGGCCACCGCCGAGGTCGCGGGGTCCTCCTCGAAGAGCTCGAGCACGTCGAGGAAGGAGGTGCCGAGGAGCGGATCGCCGCCGATGCCGATGCAGGTCGACTGGCCGATGCCGAGGGCGGTGAGCTGGGCGACCACCTCGTAGGTGAGCGTGCCGCTGCGGCTGACCACCCCCACGGGCCCCGGGAGGTGGATACCGCCGGGCATCAGCCCGACCTTGCACTGGCCCGGCGTGATCAGGCCCGGACAGTTGGGGCCGATCAGGCGGGTCGGCCGCCCCTCGAGGTAGCGGAGCACCTGGACCATGTCGAGCACCGGGATCCCCTCGGTGATCGCGACGATCAGCCGGAGCCCCGCCTCGGCCGACTCGAGGATCGCCTCGGCCGCGCCCCCGCCCGGCACGAACACGATGGCGACGTCGGCCGCGGTCGCCGCCACCGCCTCCGCCACGGTCGGGAAGATGGGGACCCCGTCCTGCTCGGCGCGGGTGCCCGGCTTGGCGCCGGCCACCACCCGGGTCCCGTAGGCGAGCATCTGCTGCGTATGGAACCGGCCGTTGCGACCGGTGATCCCTTGCACGAGCACCCGGCTGGTGTGGTCGATCAGGATGCTCATGACCTCCCCCCGGCCGACGCGCGGACGAGCCCGGCGAGGGCCGCCGCACCCTCGGCCATGGTCTCGACCGCGTGGATCGGCAGCCCCGTCTCGGCGAGGATCCGCCGGCCCTCCTCCTCGTTGGTACCGACGAGGCGCACCACCAGCGGGACCGGCACCGGGCGGCCGCGGCAGGCCGCGGCGATCCCCGCGGCGACGACGTCGCAGCGCACGATCCCCCCGAAGATGTTGATGAAGACGACCCGCACGCGCGGGTCCTCGAGGATCAGGCCGAGGGCGGCCGCGACCCGCTCCACGGTGGCCGCGCCCCCGACGTCGAGGAAGTTGGCCGGCCGGCGCCCCGCCTCGAGGACGAGGTCCATGGTGGCCATGGCGAGCCCGGCGCCGTTGACCATGCAGCCGACCTCGCCGTCGAGCTGGACGTAGGAGAGGCCGGCCTGGGCGGCGCGGTGCTCCACCGGGTCCTCCTCGGTCGGGTCGGCCAGGGCGAGCAGCTCCGGATGGCGGGGCAGGGCCGCAGGATCGAACGCGAGCTTGGCGTCCAGCGCGAGCAGCTCTCCCTCCCGGGTCAGGACGAGGGGGTTGACCTCGACGAGGCTGCAGTCGAGGTCCAGGTACAGCCGATGCAGGCCCTGCGCAAGGCGGACGAAGGAGCCCGTGAGTGCGCCCGCGAGGCCCAGGGCCTCCGCGAGCCGCCGCGCCTGGAAATCGGGCAGCCCGAGCAGGGGGTCGAGGAGGATCCGCACGAGCTGGTCGGGGTGGCGCGCGGCGACCTCCTCGATCTCCATCCCGCCTGCGGCCGAGCCGATCAGCACCAGCCGGCGGTGGGCCCGATCGAGGGTCAGGGCCAGGTACAGCTCCCGCTCGATGGTCGCGGCCCGCTCGATCAGGAGGCGCCGGACCGGACGGCCCTGGGGACCGGTCTGGGGAGTGACCAGGGGCCGGGCGAGGATGCGGGCGGCCGCCTCCCGAACCTCGTCGCCGGTGCCGCAGCGGACGACGCCGCCACCCTTGCCGCGTCCCCCCGCGTGGACCTGGGCCTTGACGACCCAGCCCCGCTCGCCCCCCAGCGCCGTCGCGGCGAGGACGGCCTCGTCGGCGCTGGCCGCCACCCGCCCCGCGGGCACGGGGAGCCCGCGGGCCGCGAGCAGCGCCTTGGCCTGGAACTCGTGGATCTTCATGGACAGTCTACCTCGTACGGCAGGCGGCGGGGCCGCGGCCGGCTGTCGCGGCGCCGCTCACCCGCGGGCCAGCAGGGGACCGAGGCGCTGGCGGCTGTCTTCGGCCACCTCGGCGTGCAGGCTGTTGCCCCGGGCGTCCATGGTGACCACCGCGGGGAAGCCCTCGACCCGGAGCTGCCAGATCGCCTCGGGGGACCCGAGCTCGGCGAGCAGGGCGACGCCGAGGACCTCACGGATGGACTGGGCCAGCACCTGAGCGGCCCCGCCGATCGCGTGGAGGTAGACGCAGCCGAACTCCTGGCAAGCGCGCAGGGTCTGGGGCCCCATCCCACCCTTGCCGATGATGCCGCGCAGCTTGTGCCGACGGATCACCTCGTACTCGTACGGCTCCTCGCGGATGCTCGTGGTCGGCCCGGCGGCCTTGACGACCCAGCGTCCTTCCTCCTGGACGACCACGGGCCCGCAGTGGTAGAGCATGGACCCCGTCAGATCGACCGGGACTTCCTTACCATCCATGATCCACTTGTGGACCGCATCCCGGCCCGTGCAGATCACGCCGGCGATCTCGACCATCTCCCCGACCCGCAGGAGGCGGATCTTCTCCTCGGTGAAGGGAGCGCTCAGTACAGCCATTGGAGCACCTCGCCCGCGGTGGACAGCCGCACGCCCTGCCGGCGGAACGCCCAGCACATGTAGGAGACGGAGACGAAGAAGCTGGCAGGCAGCCGGTTGAGATGCCCGATCTGGCAGCCGAGGAGCGTGGTGCGGCCACCGAACCCCATGGGGCCGATGCCGAGGCTGTTGGCCTCCGCGAGGACCCGGGCCTCGAGGGCCGCGAGCTCGGGGACCGGGCTGGGCTCGCCGAGCGGACGCAAGAACTGCTCCTTGGAGCAGGCGTACCCGGAGGCCCGATCGCCGCCGATGCAGACCCCGAGCACCCCCGGCGCACAACCCCGCCCCTGGGCCCGGAAGACCGCATCGAGGAGGGTGCGGCGGACGCCCTCCAGATCCCGGCCCGCCTGGAGGGTCGTGTCGGGGAGGCTGTACTGGGCGCCGACGTTCTCGCAGCCGCCGCCCTTGAGGATCAGCCGGATGTCGAGATCGGCGCGCGCCTCGGCCTGGTAGTGCAGCAGGGGGGCGCCTGGCCCGAGGTTGTCCCCGGTGTTGCGCCCGGTCAGGGAGTCCACCGAGTTCTGGCGCAGGTAGCCGAGCCGCGTGGCCTCGGCCACCGAGCGGCGGATCGTCTCGCCCAGGAGCAGGGTGTCGTACCCGAGGGGGTGGCGCACGAAGAACAGCAAGGTGCCCGTGTCCTGGCAGAGGGGTAGCCCCCGCTCGGCCGCGAGCTCGATGTTGCGCTGGATGACCTCGCCGGCGTAGCTGGCGCGGCTCCCCGGGAGTTCGTCCCGGGCGGCCGCGGTGATGGCCGCCCGGACGTCGGCGGGCAGCTCCGCGGAGGTCCGCCGGACAAGCCCCAGCAGGCTGGTCGCGAGGGGAGACGTCTCGACCGGGACCGCACCGCTCATGCTCCGCCCTCCGCCAGTTCGTTCCTCCCGTGGGGGGGGTGCTCGTCGCCAGCGCTCCGGGGAAGCGCCGGACCCTATGGAATCACGGGCTGGCAGCCGGGTCAAGGGGCCTTGCCCTGCCCCGACCGCGGCGCGACAGTGACCTCATGGACTGCAGAATCAACGAGTTGGAGACCATCGCCGCCCGGACTCGCTGGTGGACGCCCGGTGAGGCCGGCGAGCTGACGTGTCGGCTGTGCCCCCACGAGTGCCGGATCCGCCCTGGCCGGACGGGTCTGTGCGGCATCCGCCGCAACCACGAGGGGCGTCTGCTCGGACTCGGCTACGGCCACCCCAGCGGCTTCGCCGCCGACCCCATCGAGAAGAAGCCCCTCTACCACTTCCTGCCGGGCAGCCGTATCCTGTCCTTTGGTACCGTCGGCTGCAACCTCCGCTGCCGCTTCTGCCAGAACTGGAGCCTCAGCCGCAGCCAGGACGTGGAGACCGCACGGGACCTCGTCCGCCCGGAGGAGGTGGTCCGGCTCGCGCAGGAGGCGGGCTGCCCCTCCATCGCCTTCACCTACAACGAGCCGACGATCTTCGCGGAGTACGCGCTCGAGGTCGCCCTCGCCGCCCATGAGGCCGGGCTGCGCACGGTGGCGGTCACCGCCGGCTACATCAATCCCGAGCCGCGGGCCGAGCTGTTCCAGGCGCTCGACGGCGCGAACGTCGACCTGAAGGGCTTCTCCGACGAGTTCTACACGCGCTGGACGGGGGCCCACCTGGCGCCGGTCCTGGACACCCTCCGCTGGATCCATCAGGAGACCTCCTGCTGGCTGGAGGTCACCAACCTGGTCATCCCCGGGCTGAACGACGACGAGGACGCGGTGAGCCGGCTCGTCGACTGGGTGCACGAGGCCCTGGGCGAGGAGGTGCCCCTGCACTTCTCGGCCTTCCATCCCGCGGGGCAGGTCACCGATCGCCCCCGGACCCCGGCGGCCCGGCTCGACGCGGCGCGCCAGCTCGCTCGCCGACGGGGGCTGCGCTTCGTCTACATCGGCAACGTCGACGATCCCGAGGAGGCGGCCACCCGGTGCCCCGGGTGCGGCGAGGTCCTGGTGACGCGACACTGGGGCGGCGTCGACCTCCTCCGCCTGGTCGACGGCGGCTGCCCCCGCTGTCGGCTCCCCCTGCCGGGGGTCTGGGCGGCAAGCGGTCCCACACCGGGCGATTGACAACCCCCGCCGCGGGAAGCAGGATTGCCGCGATGATGCCGCGAAGCACCCTCTCCCAGCCCCTCCCGCAGCCGGCCCCTGGCCCAGCTCGCCGCATCGTCTGCCGGCGCTGCGGACGCGCGAACCCCGCCGGCAGCACGACCTGCCGGCGCTGCGACGCGGAGCTGGGACCCCAGAAGCAGGCGGCGAGCGCGAGCCCCGAGCGCAAGCCCGCTCCCCCCGTCGCCGCCGGACCCACCTTGCCGACCCTGCCGGCCTTGCCGCCGCCGCCCCCGCTCGACCCGCCGCGCACGCCGTCGCCCTTGCCGGTCAGTGCCGCGAGCGGAGCGCCGAGCCGTCCGAAGCTGGTCTCCCGGGTCGGAGAAGATGGGACCATCGAACTAGTCTACGCCCAGGAAGACGAGACCAATGACTCGGCAGAGGGGTCTCCTGCCGGCGACGGGGAAGCGATCGCGCCGTCCCGCTGGCCCCGCCGCCTCGGCCGGCTGCTCTCCCGGGCACCGGTGCGCCGCCTGCTGATCGCCGCCGGGATCGTCATCGCCCTGCTGGCGCTGCTGTTCGCGATCTGGCCGGAGGAGCCGAACCTCCCCCCCGAGCAGCCGGCACCTGCGGCCGGGGCGCGGCCCAAGGGCAAGGGCAAGGGCACCCTCAACACACCCACGACCACCAAGCGGCCGGCCACCCCCGCCGGCCCCCGCCGCCCCCGGATGGTGCCGCTGCCACCCGCGCCCGAGGCCGCACCCGAGGCCGCGTCCGGCGTCCCGCAGCCGGCGGTTGCGCCCGGGCCGGCCCCGCTGCCCCCGCCCGCGCCCGCGCCCCCGATCCCCGAGCCGGCCCCGCCACCGCCCCCGGAGGAGCCGACGCCCCCGGCCCCCGACCTCCCCGAGGCGGTCCCGCCGGACGAGCCCCCCGCAGCCGGGGGCAGCCCGGGTGAGCCCGCCGAGGAGGCCAGCGCCGAGGACGGTGCCACCGACGAGCCACCGGCGAGGAAGCGATCAGAGGCCGCCCGCGGCAAGCGCGGCCAGGAGGTCGCGGACGAGGCCGCGACCGAGGAGACGGCCACGCCCGAGTCGGAGAGCGACGAGGACGAGGCCGAGGCGGCCCCCGCGGAGCCGGAGGAGGCGGAGCCCGGCGCCGCCGAGGAATGACCCCCCGCCAGCTCCCTCGCCCGGGCGCCCGGCGTCGCGGCCAGCGCCGCCTCCTGGGGCTGCTGCTGCTCGTGCTGAGTGCGGGGTGCGCACCGGCGCCCTCCCCCACCGCGCCGACGAGCTGCCCAGCCCCCTGGCAACCCCGGCCGGGGGCACGCCCGCCGCTCCCCCCCTGGCAGGGATGCGACCCGGCCGACCCGGCCCGCCAGATCCACGACCAGGCTCGTCCGGCCCTGCTGGCCGCCAGCTCCCGGCAGCGAGCGGAGCTCCGGGAGCTGCTCGCCGCGGCCTGCCGGGAGGACCTGGAGCTGCTGGTCGTCGCGGCCCAGCCGTCGTCACGCGGCTTCTCGCTGGTGGATCACGCGGACCAGCTCTGGCGCTGCGGCGGCGAGCAGGCGGGGCGGGCAGTGCTCGTGGCCAGCCGCCGGGGCGGCGTGCACGCACGCCTGTCCTGGCTGAGCCACGCGCGGGTCCGGGAGCTGGCCCACGCGGCGGATCGGCTCGCCGCCGGCAACCGCACGACCGCCCTGATCGAGCTGACCCGCGAGCTGCTGGCGCAGCACCGGGAGCGGCAACGGACCCGCCGCATCCTGCTCACGGTGTCTGTCTTCGCCGCGCTCTGGCTGGCCTTCTTCACCGTTCGGGCGCTCTGGCGCCAGAGCTCGCCTCCCGGAGCACGCGGAGCGGTTGCTGGAAGAGAGCGGGTCTGATAAGACTAGGATGCCCTGGCGCCGTCGGTACACGGTGACGAGCGGAGCTCCGGCGCGCCGGGACGACCCGGCGGCCGCCGGCGGCGGGGGCGGGGGGGCCAGACACCCCCTGGCGCAAGAGCGACGCTCTGGGCGCAGCGATGGAGGATCCCGCCCCACGGGCGAGCTCGACCCGCAGGCGCGCTCCGCGATCGGCAGGGGGAGGCGCCGCGAGAGAGGATGAGGGAGTGAGCGAGCGGTCGCCGGAGACGGCTCCTCGGGGAGCAGCAGAGCAGGAGCAAGGAGATCGGCCCGCGGCGGCCCAGCCCGGCACGCCTGCCGCCGCTGGCTGGCGTCCGCTGCCGACGAGCCTTGGGATCGGCACCAGCAACCCGGGCGAGAGAAAGGAGTCGGAGAAGATGCCGCCGAACCCCGCCGGACCGCCCGGCAGATATCCGCCGCCAGCCGGACCCGATCGTCCCCCGACCCCCCCCGGCCCCGAGCCCGACCCCTGGCGTGGGGCCGCGGCGGGGTGGCCCGGCGGCGCGGGACCAGGCTACGCGCCGCCCGGAGCCGGAGGCCCCCCGCTGCCCGGTGGGCTGCCGTCCGACCCGAGCCGGGCCCCGCAGGGCCCCTATGCCGCCTCGACCCAGTACCTCCACCGCTACGACCAGGGTCCCCCGGGGGGCGGCCCGGCGCCCGGGCCCGCTCCCGGTCTCCCGCCCGGCAGCCCCACCCTGGCCATCCCCCCCGGGAGCCAACCGCCGCCCGGTCCTGCTCCGGCCCCCGCGGGCCGGGCGCCTGGCGGCCGCCCCGCGGAGTTCGCGGACGAGTCGACCGAGGTGTACGGCGACGACAAAAGCGCCGATCCCCATCAGGTCAAGGGCCGCCTCGCCGTGCTGGAGGGTGAGCTGGCGGGGCACTGGTTCACCTTGCTCGGCTCGGACATCCGGGTCGGGCGCTCCGACGACAATCACCTGATCATCCCCGACCTCGCGGTCTCCCGGCACCACGTCCGGCTGGTGTACAGCCAGGGCGCCTACCGGCTCCAGGATCTGCGCAGCGGGAACGGCACCTTCGTCAACGGCATCCACCTGGAGGAGGCGACCCTCCGGGACGGCGACCAGATCGAACTCGGGCGGACGGTGATGGAATTCCTCACCACCGACCGCGCCCCGGGCCCGATCCGCTTCCGCCGCAACCAGGCCCTGCCGCCACCGACCGGGCCGATCTACGCCCCGCCGCAGCCGACCGCCACTCCTCGCCCGATGCTGGCCCCGGCTCCGGCCGCGCCGCCCCTGGCCGCCGCGCCCCCCCTGGCCGCCGCGCCACCCCTGGTCACGGCGCCGCCCATGGCCGCGCCGTACCGCACGGCGACACCGCCGCCAGTCCCGCCGCGCCGGCAGACGCCCCTTCCTCAGCAACACGTCGCCGCGCTCGACCCCGCGGCCGCCGCAGCCTACGCCGGACGGGACTTCACGCCGGTGGGCTACCGGGAGCGACGGGCATTGCCCGCCTGGGCGATCGTGATCTTCACGGTGCTCGGGCTGGCGATCCTCGGGCTCGGCTCCATCGTCGCCTACCGCCTGGCGGCGCCCCGGCTCGCCACCCTCCTCGGCCCCCCCAAGCCGACCGCCTACGAGATCGCCACCGAGTCCTACCGCCAGGGACACTGGGACGAAGCCCTGACCCTCATGAAGGCCGTACCGACCGAGGATCCGCACGTCGCGGACGCGCAGCGGGCCATCCAGGTGCTCACCTTGAACAAGAAGCAGTTCGAGGAGGGCCGCCTGCTGCGCCGGGAGGACGACCTGGAGGGCGCCCTGGCGCGCCTGCGGGAGATCCCGGAGGGTGAGCCGTACTCCTCCGAGGCCACGGACCTGGCCACCGAGATCGAAGAAGAGATCCGCGCCAAGGAGGCGGCCAAGCCCAAGGGACCGCAGGTGGTCCCGGGCTCACCGCTGGACAAGGCGCTGGAGCCCTACCGCAAGGAGCGGCTGGCCCAGTCCGTGGCCTTGCTCCAGCGCCTCGGGCGGACGGATCCCGTCGCGGCCGAGCTCGCCCCCAAGGTGGACGAGCTGCTCAAGGTGCTGCGCACCGGACGCGGCCTCGTGCAGGCGAAGAAGCTCGACGAGGCCCTCCCCGCCCTGGAGCGCGCCATGCTCCTCGACATCGAGCTG
Organism: Myxococcota bacterium; assembly: GCA_034005005.1. GTDB lineage: Bacteria > Myxococcota_A > JAVEVO01 > JAVEVO01 > JAVEVO01 > JAVEVO01. The sequence goes on along the minus strand of JAVEVO010000036.1, from coordinate 16,431 downwards.
GGCAGCGCGCTGAAGGACAAGATCGTCCCGCAGCTCGCCGACATCTACGTCGCGCTGATCGAGTCGGCGATGCTCGCCAAGGAATGGGAGAAGGCCGGCACGACGCTGCAGGCGCTGCGCCGCGCCTCGCCGGCCCACCCCAAGGTCGAGCCCCTCTCCCAGGCGGTGGATCAGAAGGCCCGGGAGCTGCTCTCCGAGGCGATGCAGCTCCGCGAGCTGACGCCGATGAAGGCGCGTCGGCTGCTGAAGACCATCATCGGTATGCTCCCCGCCAACGATCCGACCGCGGCCAAGGCCAAGGAACAGCTCGCCAAGCCGACGCGCTGACCACGATCGGGCGCTCTTCAGACCTCACCCATCCCCGAGCCGTGGGCCTCCCGACCTCCCGGAGGTGGCGCGGCCAGCCTGCCGGTCGCCTGCCAAAATCGAACGGGACGCGACCCGAGCCGCGTGGCCCGCGGACGATTGCTGGGGGGATCGAGAAGGACCGTGTGGACGCACGGGAGGCCGCGCGGCGGCTCAGGGAGCCTGGTGCGCCCGGGCGGCGAGGACCCGGCGGATGCGCTCCTCGAGGTCCTCGAGCCGGAAGGGCTTGTCGAGCTGGTCGTCGGCGCCGTACAGCGGCGAGGTCAGCTCGTTGAGGGTCTGACCGATGGCCGTCAGCATGATCACCCCGACCCCGGCGAGCTCCGGGCGGCGCCGCACCTCGCGGCAGACCTCCCAGCCGCTGAACCGCGGCATCATGACGTCGAGGATCAGCAGGTCGGGCACGTGCTCCAGAGCCAGGAGCAAGGCCTGCTCGCCATCGCCCGCGGTCATCAGGTCCCAGGGGCCCGACTCGAGCTGCTCCACCAGCAGGGACCGGAGATCCCGATCGTCATCCGCGATCAGGATCAGCGGCCGACTCCGTTCGTTCGCCATGCGGACCTCCGTCTCCCGGAGGGTGGAGGCCAGCGGCTCCCCCTCTCTCCCACGGGGCTCAGCCTACCCCAGCAGAGGCGAGGCTGGCAACCGTCCTGAAGCACGGACCCGCCCCGCGCCCCCGCGGACGGAATGTTCGGCGAGGCCTGAGCGTTGCGAAGCAGGGACCTCGAGCGCCGAAGGGGAGCGCAGCGTTGTCAGCAGCCGGTGGCAGCTCTACAATGCCTGGCGTGACGTCCCCGATGGGAGCTTCGATGACCAGAACCTCGCGCTTTTTCTTGGCTGCCCTGATCCTCGGGGGCACCCTCGCCGTGACCTTCTCCCACCAGCTCGGCGGGCGCTCGTTCCGCCTCGGGCTGGGACCACAGCACGCCGCGGCACGCAGCGAGTCCTACGACCTGCGCGCCTTGCGGATCCTCGCCCGCACCGCCCTGTACGTCCAGGGGAACTACCTCGATCAGGACAAGGTGCAGCCACGCAAGATGCTCATGTCCTCCCTCGAGAAGCTGGAGTGGCTGCTGCCCGAGCTCGTCGTCGCGCCCGCCCCGGGCGAGGACCCCGAGTCACCGGCGGCGATCCGGGTGACCGTGGGCAAGTCCTCCGCGATGTTCGACGTCGGGGCGATCGACACCTTGTGGAGCCTGCGCGAGCGGCTGAAGGAGATCATCACCTTCGTCCAGCAGCACAAGCTGGACCAGAAGGTGAAGCCGCAGGAGCTGGAGTACGCGGCCATCAACGGCATGCTCTCCACCCTCGACCCCCACTCGGTGCTGCTGGACCCCGAGATGTACACCGAGATGAAGGTCGGGACCCACGGGGAGTTCGGCGGCCTGGGCATCGTCATCTCCATCCGCAACCACGAGCTGACCGTCATCTCGCCGCTGGAGGACACGCCCGCCTGGCGGGCCGGCCTGAAGGCCGGCGACGTCATCGCCCAGATCGACGACGAGTCGACGGTCAACATGCGCCTCGACAACGCGGTGGAGCGGCTGCGCGGCAAGGTCGGGACCCAGGTGGTGATCTGGGTGAAGCGCAAGGGCTGGTCGGAGCCGAAGCGGTTCGCACTGAAGCGGGAGAAGATCACCATCAAGAGCGTCACCTCGAAGCTGCTCGCCGACCGGGTCGGCTACGTCAAGCTGAAGAGCTTCCAGGGCCACTCCCAGGACCAGGTCCGGGAGCACCTCGACCGGATGCGGCAGCAGGCCGGGGGTGAGCTCAAGGGCGTCATCCTCGACCTGCGGGGCAACCCGGGCGGGCTGCTCGAGCAGGCGATCCGGATCTCCGATCTCTTCCTCGAGGCCGGGACGATCGTCCTCACCGTGGGCAAGGGCAACACCGTCAAGGAGGAGCACAAGGCGACCTGGAACGGCACCGAGAAGCGCTACCCCATGGTCGTGCTCGTCGGTCCCGGCTCGGCCTCCGCGTCGGAGATCGTCGCCGGTGCCCTGCAGAACAACGACCGGGCCCTGGTGGTGGGCGGGACGACCTTCGGCAAGGGCTCGGTGCAGGTGCTGTACGACATGGAGGATGGCTCGGCCCTCAAGCTGACCATCGCCCAGTACCTCACGCCCGGTGAGGTCTCCATCCAGGGCGTCGGCATCGTGCCCGACATCAGCCTCGAGCCGGTCACGATCACCAAGGACAGCATCCAGTACTACGCCGAGGAGCGCTTCGGCGAGGGCGACCTCGACGCCCACCTCACCAACGACGCGGCCGTGAAGAAGCCGAGCTCGGGGCTGACCGTCCGCTACTACCAGGACCCGCCCCCGGAGCCCCCCGCCGGCGAGGAGCAAGAGCCGCCGCCTCCCGAGGACGAGGACGACGTGAAGGAGGACTTCGAGATCCGCTTCTCGCGCGGGTTGCTGGCCCAGGCCCGCAGCAGCCGGAGCTCCGAGCTGCTCAAGGAGTCGGCCCGCTACCTCGCGACCCAGGCCGACACGGAGCTGCAGCGCATCGGCGAGACGCTGGGCACCCTGGGCATCGACTGGAGCGGCGGCGACAACCCGTCCGGGATCCACCCCGAGCTGACCCTGAGCACCGACCGGCCGGGTCACCGCGTCCCTGCCGGCGAGAAGATCCGGCTGCGCGCCCAGGTGAAGAACACCGGGGCCGCCCCCCTGTACCGGCTGCGCGGCATCACCGAGAGCGACAACGACTCCCTCAACGGGCTGGAGTTCTGCTTCGGCAAGCTGCTCCCCGGTGGGGAGCGGGTCTGGGAGGTGCCCGTGGAGGTGGGCAAGCAGGTGGAGAGCCGGATCGATCAGGTGAAGGTCCAGCTCTTCTCCGGGGACGACGAGACTCCCCTCGGTGCGGGCAGCCTGCTCGTCGAGATCGAAGAACGGCAGCGGCCCCGCTTCTCTTACTCCTGGGCGGTGATCGACGAGAAGACGGGCAACGGGGACGGGCTGCTGCAGCGAGGCGAGAAGGTCGACTTCCGGCTGTTCATCACCAACCAGGGGCAGGGCCAGGCCGAGGACGTCGCCGCCACCATCACCAACCAGAGCGGGGAGAACCTGTTCCTCCAGCAGGGTCGGCAGAAGATCGAGGCCATCCCGCCCGGCGGCCAGGTCGAAGCCTTGTTCGGCTTCCAGGTGAAGCGCAAGCTGAACGAGGATTCGGTGAAGCTCCAGGTCGACGTGCTCGACCTCGCCCAGCGCGAGGGGCTCGAGGAGGAGCTGGAGATCCCGGTGCTGCCCGAGGCCGGGCGGCTCAAGCCGCAGCAGGGGGTGGTGAGCGCCTCCCGGCCCGAGGGGGCCGCCCTGTATGCGGGCGCCAGCGAGAAGATGCCCCTGCTCGGCCGGCTGCGGGCCGGCAGCACCCTGCCCCTGACCGGTGTCGTCGGGAAATGGCTGAAGGTGGACCTCGGCGGTGGCCGCAGCGCGTGGACCGAGGCCCGGTCGGTCTCCATCGGCGCGGGCGGGGTCGCCGGGCGTGAGCCGGTGACGCTCCGGGAGCGCATGGCACCCCTGGTCCAGTTCGATGCCGCCACCCTCGCGCAGCGGACGACCGACAAGGCTCGCGTGCGGATCACCGGCGAGGCGCTCGACGACCAGCGCGTCCAGGACCTGTACATCTACACCCGCAACCGCCAGGGAAAACTGGTCAAGACCCGGAAGATGGCCTTCCTCACCAATGACGGTCCCGGCTCGCCCGTGCGCCTGCCCTTCAGCCTCGAGGTCGACCTCAAGGAGGGGGTCAACACCGTGGCGGTGGTCGCCCGGGACAACGACCGGCTGAGTACGCTGAAGCACATCAACATCCTGCGCTTGCCGGCCCCCGGAGCTGCGGCCGCGGCCAAGTAGGGACCAGCCGGACGGCCTGGTCGTCGTTGGCTGCCCCCCGATGGGGGCTGGCCGCCGCGCCGGCACCCGCCTCATCTACATTGCTGGTCCGGGACCTGGCGGTCCAAGGAGCGAAGCGACCGGCGCGGAGGCCGGTCGCCACCAGGAGAAGGCCAGGCACAACAAGGGAGAAGGCCAGGCACAACAAGGGAGAAGGCAGGCACAACAAGGGAGAAGGCAGGCACAACAAGGGAGAAGGCCAGGCACAACAAGGGAAAAGGCCAGGCACAACAAGGGAAAAGGCCAGGCACAACAAGGGAAAAGCCGGTCAGAACCAGGAAGAGGCCAATCGCCACCAGGAAAGGGCCGAGCGTCCGGCTAGGGCGAGGGGGGTACCGTGGGGGCGGCCGCGGTCCCGGGGTCCACGACGGCGGCCGAGGGCGGAGCCTCCACCGACGGGGCCTCCACCGGCGGGGTGGCAGGCGACACGGAGGCCTCTGGTACTGAAGTCACGGGCGATGAGGCCGGGGCGACTGGGACCAAAGTCCCAGGCGCAGCGGGTGCGGGGACAGCCGGCGCAGGGACGGCCGGCGCCAGGACGACGGCGGCCGGGAACTCGCGGGCCGCGGTGACGGCCTCGGGGCTGGTCGGGTACTCGCGGTGGAGCCGCTGCAAGGTGGCGTCCCGCTGCTCGGGCTGCTGGAGCGCGTGGTGGGCGCGGGCCTTGAGCAGCAGGACCTCGCCGCCCAGGAGGCCGAGGGGCAGGCGCGAGATGAGGTAGTCCAGCCGCATCACCGTGCCGCGGGGCTTGGCGTTCTTCCAGTAGAAGCGCGCCACGTACAGCTCGTGCTCGGCCAGCCGCCGCTGCAGCTTGCCGATCATCTCGTTGGCCTCGGGCACCCGCTGATCGGCCGGGAAGGCGAGCACGAACCCCTGCAGCTCCCGCAGGGCGTCTCCGGTGGTGCCCAGCTCCCGTTCGTAGGTCGGCGGGAGGAACCACCAGTCTCCGGGGATCTGCTGGTAGTAGCACTCACCGACCCGGAAGAGCGCGTACGCCCGCTCCGCGTGATGGGGATGGAAGCGCACGAAGGAGCGATACGCCGAGGCCGCCTCGATGTACTTCGCCAGCTCGTACTGCGAGTCGGCGATGCGCAGCTCGGCCAAGGTGGCGTAAGTGCTGTAGGGGAAGCGCGTCCGCACCTGGTTGAAGACGTTGATCGCCTCGAGGTAGTTCTTGTCCTCGAAGTGCTCTGTCGCCTTGAGGAACTGAACCTTGGCCTGATCCTGGTCGCTGCCCACGGCCTGGCGCGCCGCGCAGCCGGCGACCGCGCCGCCGAGCAGCAGGACGACCAGCAGACCGCTCAGCAGCCGGGCTGGGGACCCGAGCCAGCCGACTCCAGTGGACACCGCGGCCCCCCGGCCACTCAACGGAGCGAGCCGTGCTCTTCGAAGATCTCCTGAGGCGCCCGGTCGAAGTGGACCTTGCCCGCCGCGACCTCCCGCAGCGCCGTCACCGGCGGCTTGTTGGAGCTGCGGACCTGCGCGTCCGACCCCTTCATGAGCTGACGCGTCCGCCGGCTGGCCAGGATGACCAGCGCGAAGCGATTCTGCAGGTGAGCCAGGCAGTCTTCGACCGTGACACGGGCCATGGGGCGACCTCCCGAGCGTGCCGCCGGCCCCCGGCCGAGCGGCGGGGGTGGACGGCCAGCGGTGCAATGTAGCCGCGGCGGCCCGGGGCGTCAATGCGGGGCTCGACGGACCGGACACCTCGCCAGCCAGCGATGCAGCCCCTGGGGAGGTCGGGGGACGCGACGGCGCGCGCTACCCCGACCGGGCCCGCCGTCGGCGCCCACGGACCGGCCCCGGCCCGCCGGCGGACGAACGCCCCCACCAGGCACGAAAAAATGCGCGGGATTCGGACCGCGGGCCGGTTGTCCGTTTGACAGCAGACGGTCGCGGCCACCATGATCCAGATATGCAGGGTCCACGGCCCACAGCAGGATCATCGAAGTGGAGCTGGTCGTCCTGGCGCGGCGGGCTGCTGCTCGGGATCGGGCTCTTCACGGCCTGCGCCGGCAGCCCGGCCCCCCGACACGCAGGGACGGGGCCGACGGCGGCCGCCTCCCGCGGCGCCTCTCCCGGAGACGCCCGCGCCTACCAGCACTACCTCCAGGCGCTGCTGGCGCGCGAGCGGGCGCACCCGGAGGAGGCGATCCGGGAGCTGCAGCGGGCGATCGGCGCGGACCCGGGGGATCCGTTCTTGCGCGTCGAGCTGGCGCGGCTCCAGGCCGAGCAGGGCAACACCACCCAGGCGCTCGAGCTCTGCGACGACGCCTTGCGCCTCGATCCGACCTTCGCCGGCGCCCAGCTCACCCTCGGCACCATCCGCCGGGACGCCCGCGACTACGGTGCGGCCGCCGAGGCCTTCCGACAGGCCGTCCGGCTCAGCCCCCACGACCCGCGCCCCTACCTCGAGCTCGGGGCGCTGCTCGCGGACCAGGGGCGCAGCGCCCAGGCCGCCGAGGTCTACCGGGAGCTGCTGCTCGCCGATCCGACCAGCGCGGTCGCCTCCTTCCGCCTCGGTGAGCTGGCGCTCGCCCGGGAAGACCCCGAGGCGGCGGAGCACCACTACCGGCGCACCATCGCCCAGGACCCGCGCCACCTCCCGGCCTACCGCCAGCTCGTGGAGCTGCTCAACTCCCAGGGCAAGATCCCGGAGGCCATCGAGGTGGGGACCCTGCTCTTCCACCTCGACCCCGGCAACGAGTCGGCGCAGACCCTCGCCGAGCTCCACCTCGCCCTGGGGGAGACCGCGCGAGCCACCACCTACCTCAACACGATCCGTGAGACGAGCCTCGGCGACGGCGAGGCCCTCTTCCGGATCGGCAAGACCTACCTCGATGCGGGCGCCTACGACGAGGCGATCCGCACCTTCCAGGAGCTCCTCCGCTTCGAGACGGGCGATCACCGGGCCCGGATCCACCTCGCCAACGCGCTCAACGGTGCGGGTCGCACGGACGCGGCCGAGGAGGAATACCGCAAGGTGCCGGCCGGTACCGCCTACCATGCATTCGCCCGCCTGCAGATCGGCAGTCTGCTGCAGGCGCGGGGAGAGCTCGACGAGGCCCAGGCGATCTACCGGGAGCTGCTGCGCGCGATGCCCGGTGACCAGAACCTCTACCGGCTGCTGGCCGAGAACTTCGCTCGCCGCGGTGACCATGCTACCGCGATCCGCGTCCTCCAGGACGCCCTCGAGCACAAGCAGGACGACGTTCACCTGCGCTACCTGCTCGGCACCTACCTGTACCAGGCCGGCAGCTTCAATCGGGCCTTGCGGGAGCTGCAGCAGGTGCTCGAGGAGCAGCCGGAGCACGTCAACACGCTGGCCTTCCTCGGCTACGCCCTGGCCCAGCGCGGGATCCGGCTCGAGGAAGCGGAGCGGCTCCTGCAGAAGGCGATCACCCTGCGACCCAACAGCGCCACCGTCGCCGAGGCCCTCGGCTGGGTCCACTTCCGGATGGGGAAGCTGGACCAGGCGCTCGTCGAGCTGCTCGAGGCCCGCCGGCTCGGGCCCACGACCGCCGAGCTGCTGGAGCACCTGGGAGACGTCTTTCGCGCCCTGGGCCGCCGGGCCGAGGCCGCGGACGCTTACAAGGAGGCTCTCTCGTTGCACCCCGACGAAGGCGTCAACCGTCGTGCCCTGGAGAAGCTCCGCTCCCTGGCGGCCGAAGGATGACCTCCCCCGAGGGCCATGGCTGGACTCGGGGAAGCGGTCGCGCCCCCGCCTGCCGCGCCGCCCGGGGCCTGGCGGGCTTGCTGCTCGGTGTGCTGCTGACCGGCTGCCCACCCACGATCCCGCCACCGCCCAACGCTCTCCAGGACCCGCAGCAGGTCCACCTGGCGGTCCAGGCCCGGGCAGCCAGCCTGCAGAGCGTGCGCGGCGAGGCCAAGGTCGAGCTGTTCAGTGAGGAGGGCTACACTCCCTTCTCGCTGGTGGCGGTGGCGGCCCGGCCCGACCGCTTGCACATCGAGGTCCTCTCACCCTTCGACATGCCCCTGGGGATCCTCACCGCCGACACCGGCAGCTTCCAGCTCTACTCCCTCGAGGAGAAGCTCTTCCTCCACGGCCCGGCCAGCGCGGAGAACATCGCCCGGCTGATCCCCCTGCCCCTGCCACCCGCCGAGCTGGTCGAGCTGCTGCTCGGCTCGGTCCCCCTGCTGCCCGACCCCCAGGAGCTGCGCTGGGATCCGACCCGGGGCTGCTACGAGCTGCAGGTCGCGCTGGCCGAAGGGCCGCGCCAGCGCCTCTGGCTCGATCCCCGGGACCTCACGCCGCGCGAGAGCCGCTACGAGAGCCCGACCGGCGAGCTCCTCTACCGGCTCCAGCTCGAGGAGCCGAGCACCCTCCCCGGGCACCCCGGAGTCCGGCTCCCTCGCCTGATCAAAGTGGAGATGCCCGCCCGCGAGATCGAGCTCTCCCTGCGCTGGCAGGACCGGGAGCTCAACGTCGAGATCCCGCCGGCGGCCTGGACGCAGCAGCCGCCCCGCGGCGCCGAGGTCCGGCGCCTGCCCTGAGCAGGGTGCTCCTCCCGGCCGTCGGCTTGCCAGGGCCGGTGAGCGGGAGATACACTTCCCGGAGATCCTTTCGCCCCTCACGACGTTGAATGAGGTCAAGGAAGGCGTGCTGGAGTTCTTCCGTCGGCAAACGAGGACCGAGAGACGGCTCGCCGAGCTCGCCGACGAAGAGCTGATGGCCCGCTATCGGGACGGCTCGGTGAGGGCGTTCGAGGTCTTGCTGGAGCGACACCGGCAGCCGGTGTTCAACTTCCTGTACCGCTTCCTGCACGACCGGACCCTGGCCGAGGACCTGCTCCAGGAGGTCTTCTTGCGGCTGGTGCGCAACGCCAACGACTACGAGCCGAAGGCGAAGTTCACCACCTGGCTGTACACGATCGCGCGCAACCTGGCGATCGACCAGACCAGGAGAGCCCGCCACCAGCGTCTGGTGTCCCTGGACCAGCCACGCCCGGGGCGGGACGGGGAGGAAGGCGGGAGCCTGCTCACGGTCCTCGCCGCCCCCGGAGGCCGGGGCGACGACCGGTGCGGTGACCAGGAGCTCGCCCGGGACCTGTACCGGGCCCTGGAGGAGTTGCCCGAGGAGCAGCGCGAGGTCTTCCTGCTGCGGGAGCACCAGGGGCTCCCCTTCCAGGAGATCGCGGAGGTGGTCGGCGCACCGCTGAACACCGTGAAGAGCCGGATGCGCTATGCCCTGGAGGGGCTGCGGCGCAGGTTGCTGGCGCACCGGGAGGTGCCGGAGCAGGCGATGGAGACGGTCCTGCGATGAACCGCGAGCTTCCCGAGTCCTGCCTCCGGCTGGAGGAACAGCTCGTCGAGCTCCTCTACGACGAGCTGCCCCCCGCTCAGCGCGCCGAGGCGGAGCGGCACCTGGGGAGCTGTGCGCGCTGCGCAAACCGGCTCGACGAGCTGCAGACTTTACGCCAACGGCTGGGCCGCCTGCCCGAGCTCCGCCCCTCCCCCGCGGTCACCGTCCGGATCCTCGAGGAGGCGCGCCGACGCCCCGTCCGCCCCGCGCCCGAGCGCCCGGCAGGGTTCGCCTGGCCGGGGCGCTGGCTGCTCGCCCCCTCCCTGGCGGGCGCCGCGCTGACGGTGCTGCTCGTCGCCGGGAGCTACCTGCTCCTGCGCCCCGAGGAGCCGGCCGCGCCCCGCTTCACCGGCGAGGCCCAGCAGGAGACGGGCCAGACCCTCACCGCCGCCCCCGCGCAGGCCGTGATCCCGGCCACCGAGACCGGATCCGCCGAGACCGGATCCACCGAGTCGCTCCCGCTCGCGCCGCTGCCACCGCCCGCGCCGCGGCCGCTGCCCGAGCTTTCCCCCCCACGAGACGAGCCGCACACCGCGACCACCGTCCGCGAGGAGTCGATCCCCGCCCTCCCCGCCGCCGCCCCGGCCCCGAAGCGTCCGCCGGCACGGCTGCAGCCCCCGGCCGGGGCCAAGGGGGCGGACCGACCGCTCCCGGTCGTCGGGGCCTCGCCGGCCGCCTCTCGGCCCCGGGCGACCTCCCCCGCGCTGCCCGACCTGCTCGCCCAGGGTGAGGCCCGCCGCCTTGCGGCCGCCCCGCCGCCGCCCGCGGCCGCCCCGCCGCCGCCCGCGGCCGCCCCGGCCCCCACGGCGTCGGCCCTCGGCCGACCTTTCGCCGCCCCCCCGCCCCCCCTGAAGCCGGCCCTCGCCAGCACCCGGGGCGCCGCCGACAGCCTGGAGACCGCGACGAGCGGGTTCGCCTCCCCGGAGAAGCCGCTGCTCCCCGAACGGGAGCGGCTGGGCGACGGGAAGGGGACGGTCGAGAAGAAGGCCAAGACCGCGCGGCCTTACTCCCTGACCGACCGGGTCCAGGCACGCCAGGAGCGCGAGCTCGCCGGGGTGCTGGACGACGCCGAGCTCGGGGTGGCCGAGGGAGTGGGTGGGCTCGCCGCGCCGAGCCACCTCGGCCCGCCGGGCGGCTACGGTGGAGGGGGAGCGGTCATGGCCCCCCAGCCCGTTTTCGCCGGCCCGCCACGCCGGTCGGCCCCCGGCGAGGCGATCCCCGAGAAGGAGATCCCGCCGGCGCCCCGCGCGGACGAGGACGCGGCGACGGCGTCCCTCGAGGAGGAGGCAAAGCGACCGGAAAAGACCGTGCGACCGGCCGGCCTCGTCGCGGCCGCAGCCTCGCCGCGGCCCGATCCCGAGCAGGAGCTGCAGGCCACGGCCGAGCGGCTCGGGCAGAGCGGACGTTGGCGTGAAGCGGTCCTGGTCTACGAGGAGCTGGTGCGCCGCTACCCCGCCAGCCCGCGCACCCGCGAGCACCTGGTCCGCCTGGGCCACCTCTACGAGCGCCTCGGCGAGCCCGAGGCCGCGCGTACGGCCTACCGCCGGCTCCTCGCCCGCTGGCCGGACGAGCTCCTGGCGCAGGAGCGGCTGCGACGCCTCACGGAATCCTCCCGGGGAGACACGGCCCGAGCCAGCGGCGCCCCCCCGGAGGAGCCACTGGCAGCCCCGGCCGACGCCGAGCCGCTCCCCCTGCCGGTGCTCGGCGACTAGGAGCCTGTTGCGCAAAGCGTTCTGCTGCGGCGGCCGATGCATCGGCGCATGGTGCGTAAGCACCGGCCGATCCGTCCTCGACGTACCGCAAGTACGCCTGCGGCGTCTCGGCTCGGTGCTTCCTTCCCTGCGCCGCGCCTCGACCGCCTCGCGACGGACTTTTCCGCAACAGGCTCCTCGCACCCCGACACAAGGATTTCGACTGGTTGCCTGCTGCCGGGTGGGTGCCGGGCGCCGCGCCGGCACCCTGCCCTGGAACGGCGTACAGGCCGGTCGTCCGGGTGCCGGGCGCCGGGGCGCCCTTTTCTGGACGCCCCCCTCCCCCCGCCCTACACTGGTGGGGATCCGTCCGGGGCAAAACGTCAACGAATGCCCGGGAGAACAGGAATGGACAGCGCGAGCCGGGGCGAGAACCTGCCGCCAGCGGACCCTACCAAGCTCCCAGGAGAAGACCTCTCCCTCTCCCTGAGCACCGCTTCGCGGATCGTCCTGCTGGTGGACCGGGACGTCGCGCGCGCCGCGACCCTCGCCGCGGCCGGCGCGCCTCCGGGCTGCCTGCTGCGCACCGCGACCAGCCTGGCGGAGGCCACCCGGGTCCTCGAGCAGGAACCCGTCGCCGCGGTCGTCCTCGAGCGCCAGCTCCTCGACCCCGATCCCCTGACCCAGCTCTTCGCCTTGCAGGGACGGTTCCCCCTGAGCCGGCTCGCGGTCTTCGGCGGCGAGCCGGAGCCGGAGCTGTCCCGCTCCCTGGCCGCGGTCGCCATCCCCTGGCCCGCAGGTCCGCTGGACGAGGGCGGGCTGCAGCAGCTCCTGGCCGAGCTCGTCCGCCGGGAGCCCGGCTTCACCGGCACCGTGGCCGACTTCGACCTCATCGACACCCTCCAGTTGCTGCACCTGGGCCGCCACAGTCGTGGCCTGCGCATCGTCGGCCCGCGGGAGACGGGCACCCTGGTCTTCGTCGAGGGGGAGCTCGTCCACGCCCAGCTCGGCGAGGTTACGGGGGTCGAGGCCTTCCTGGCGATGCTCAAGTGGACCGGCGGCCTGATCCAGTCGGGGCCGGTCCCGCCGGACGTCCCCCGGACCGTGACCGGAAGCTGGGTCCACCTGGCCATGGAAGGGCTGCGGCGCCTCGACGAGGAGCGCCACCGGGAGATGCTCGGGGCCTCCTCCCTGACCCTGGCGACCCCCGTGCCGGTCTCCCTGCGGGAGCTCTCGCCCTCACCGGCGGAGGAGCCCGGCCGGGAGCGCTTCAGCTCCGACATCTCCCTGCCGACGATCTCCACGGTCGGCCGCGACCCGCTGACGGACAGCCTGCTCGAAGGGCGCTACACGGTCGGGCGGCTCCTCGCGGTCACTCCCTTGCTCCGCCGCTACGAGGCCGAGCAGACCCAGGGGGGGCGGCAGGTCTGGCTCGACGTGCTGGACGACCGCTTGCTCGGTGAGCGGGGGAGCGCGGGCTGGCAGGCCGTGCGCAACCTGGTCCCCGCGACCCGCTCCCTGGCGGACACGGACATCCTGCACCCGCTCGACGTCGGTGAGGTGGTCTTCTGCGGCCGGCCGACCCTCTTCCTGGTCACCCCGGCCGGCACCGGCGAGCCCCTGGAGCTGTCCAACCAGGCCCCGCTCTCCGTGGCCGACGGCCTCGACGTGCTCCGGCAGCTCGCCACGGCGCTCCGGGGCGCACACCAGCAGGGGCTGATCCACGGCAACCTGCACCCGGGCAACCTGCTGCTGCAGGCGCCGGCCGCTGACGCCGCTGGCCGCCCCGGGAGGGTGCAGGTCCTGGAGCTGGGGCTGCTGCCGGCCCTGCTGGAGGGCCGGAACCGCCGGCTGGACCAGGAGTGGAGCCTGCTCGGCTCCCCCGTGCACCTCGCTCCCGAGCAGCTTGCGAGCGACGCCGCGCCCGGCCCGCGCGCCGACGTCTACGCCCTGACCGTGATCCTCTACCAGTTGCTCTCGGGGAACCCGCCCTTCCGCCAGGCGACCCTGACCTCCCTGGTCGCCGCGAAGCTCTCGGCGCGCCCGCCCCTGCTCAGCCTCCCCCTGGCCGAGCCCCAGCGGAGCCAGCTCGAGCAGGTGCTGCAGCGGGGTCTGGCCCACGACCCCCTCGACCGCCCGCGGACGGTGGACGAGCTCGTGCGCCTCTGCGAGCTCGCGCTCGAGGCCACGGCTCCGAGCGCGCGGCCCGCCCCCGGCCTCGAGCCCGGCGCCCCGGACGAGCTGCCCTCGTACTCCCCGGCCTGGTCGCCGGGCGCCGGCACGGGCGAGCACCCCCTCCACGTGCGCCGCAAGGCCGCGGCCTTCGTCGAGTCCCGGCTGAGCACCCCCCTCGCCGCGGTCGGGCTGGGCGGCGAGTCGACGGCCGAGCTGCGCGCCCGACCACGGCCCGCGGAGACACGCCTGCTCACGCCCCTCCCCGAACCGCCGGGATCCCGCTCGGGGATCTCCGTGGCCCTCTTCGTCGCCGCCTTGCTCTTCGTCTTCGCCTGCGGCCTGGCCGTCGGGCTGCTGCTGCTGCCCTGACCCGCTCCCGGGGCCACCCGGCGACGAGCGGTTGACTCCGGCCAGGTGCTGCCGTATGGGCATCGGGGGGATACGAGCGACGAGGTGTGCGCGATGGCGAAGGCGAAGGTAGCGATCCTCCGGACCAAGCCCGACAGCGTCGTGGCCGACTACCAGCGGCTCTGCGAGCTCGCCGGGATCCGGGAGGCCCTGGACCCCGGGGCCACCACCATCCTCAAGGACAACATCACCTGGCACTACGCCTTCCCCGGCGTCAACACGACGCCCTGGCAACTCGAGGGGACGATCCTCGGCCTGCGGGACGCCGGGTTCGACGACCTCGTCGGCGTGCACAACAAGACGGTGGTCACCAACCCGTTCAAAGGCGAGAAGAACCTGAAGCTCGGGGCCGTCTACCAAAAGCATAAAATTCCAATCAAGTTCAATTTCCGGGAGCAGGACACGCGCTGGATCCTCTACCAGCCCAAGTTCCAGACCATCGCCCTGCACAAGGTCTTCCCGGAGGGGATCCTGATCCCCGAGTACTTCCAGGGCAAGAACATCGTCCACCTGCCCACGGTGAAGACCCACAGCTACACGAGCTACACCGGCGCGCTCAAGAACGCCTTCGGCGGACTGCTGAACACCCGCCGCCACTACACCCACACCTGGATCCACGAGACCCTGGTGGACCTGCTGGCGATCAGCAAGGAGATCCACACCGGGCTGTTCGCGACCATGGACGGCACGACCGCCGGCTCGGGGCCCGGCCCCCGCACGGTGCGGCCCCACGACAAGGACGTGATCCTCGCCTCGGCCGACCAGGTGGCCATCGACAGCGTCGCGGCCCGCCTGATGGGCTTCGACTGGCGCGAGCTGCCCTGCATCCAGCTCGCCGACGCCCGCGGCCTGGGAGTCGGCGACCCGGCCGAGATCGAGCTGGTCGGCGACGTCGAGCTCGCGGGGCAGCGCTGGAACTTCGAGGTCGGCACCAACTTCGCCACCGGCGCGGGCCGGCTGTTCTGGCACGACACGCCCCTGAAACACCTGCAGAAGCTCTTCTTCCACACGCCCCTCGTGAACGTCTTCGTGCTCGGCTCCGCCTGGTACCACGACCTCTTCTGGTACCCCCTGCTCGGCCGGCCAGTGGTCGACAACTGGAAGCACAACTCGCCCTGGGGGAGGAAGTTCGCCAGCCTCCCCTGAGTCCGACACCACCCTGCCGGCCGCAGACCCGCCTCCGGGCTGCGGCCCCGAGAGGTCGAACATGCTGACGCCGGTGGAGCTGCAGGAGCTTGTCACCCGGGTCTTCCAGCCGACCGCGGCCGAGCGGAGCCTCGCCGTGCTGGTGGACCTGCCCGACGCGCACACCCCGGACGAGCCGGACTGGCAGGACCGCCGGCACCTCGCGCGAGCCTGGGTCGAGGCCTTGCGCGCCGACGGTGAGGCCTTCGCCCCGGTGGACCTGCTGCTGTACGGCAACGTCGGCCGCAACAACGCCGACCTGCCCGCGGTCGCCTGGCGCTGGTCCGGGGACGAGCTCCCGCGCCAGGTCGCCGAGCTCGACC
This sequence comes from Myxococcota bacterium, assembly GCA_034005005.1. Taxonomy (GTDB): domain Bacteria; phylum Myxococcota_A; class JAVEVO01; order JAVEVO01; family JAVEVO01; genus JAVEVO01. The sequence continues at coordinate 1,064 of JAVEVO010000036.1, read as the reverse complement.
CGGCCGCGGGTCAGCCCTTCCCGGAGCTGCTCGCGAAGTACCGCCTGCTGCTCGCGCCGACCCAGTTCTCCGCGACCGCTCCCCTCAAGCAGCTCGCCCGCACCCTCGGCTTTCGCGCCGCGACCATGCCCGGCTTCTCGACCCGGATGATCCCCGCCCTGCGCCTCGACTACGGCGAGATCGCCCGGCGGGTGGAGCTGCTGAAGGCGCTGCTCGACCAGGCCACCGCGGCGTCCTTCACCTTCGCGTGGCGCGGCAGCCCTCCCGACTGGGACCCCGCCTGGCTCGCGGACCACGAGGCCCCGGCGCCCGCCGCGCTCGACCTGCACCTCGATCTGCGCCACCGGCTGGCCCACGCCAGCACGGGGTTGCTGCCGACGCCGGGCACCGCGGGGAACCTGCCCTCGGGCGAGGCCTACGTCGTCCCCTACGAGGGGGAGCTCCCCGGCGATCCCAGCCAGAGCGCGGGGCTGCTGCCGGTCCAGCTCGACGACGAGCTCGTGGTCTACGCGGTCTCCGCCAACCGCGCCCAGCGGGTGGTCACGCGCGGCCCGCACTCCGCCACGGAGGCGGCCCTGCTGCAGGCGGAGCCGGCCTACGGCAACCTCGCCGAGCTGGGGCTGGGCGTGCTCGCCGACCTCGGCGTCCCGCCCTGCGGCGAGCTGCTGCTCGACGAGAAGCTGGGGCTGCACCTGGCCTTCGGCCGCAGCGACCACTTCGGCGGACAGGTCGGGGCGGCCGACTTCTCCCGTGCCGAGGCGGTGGTCCACCTCGACCGGGTCTACCTGCCCGCCACCCAGCCCCGGGTGGAGGTGGTCGCGGCCACCCTGACCCTCCCCGAGGAGGAGGTCCCGCTCATCCGCCACGACCGCTGGGTCTTCCCCTTCGGCGGCTGAGCCCGCCCCGCCGCCTCACGTCCCCTCCCCCCCCGGCCAGGCCAGCGCCTCGCTGGGGCGCGCCTCCCTGCCTTCTCGATTGACGGACCGCGGCGATGGTGGTTAGCTGACCCAAACTCCGGGCTGACACGACGTGCAGATCGCCGGCCAACCACGAGGAGATCATGC
>JAVEVO010000035.1:0-49495 GCA_034005005.1 Myxococcota bacterium | reverse complement strand
CACCACGGGCGGCACCACCGGCACCACGGGCGGCACCACCGGCACCACGGGCGGCACCACCGGCACCACGGGCGGCACCACCGGCACCACGGGCGGCACCACCGGCACCACGGGCGGCACCACCGGCGAAGGGGGCTACGGCGACCAGACGGGTGACCGTCCGGGACACCGCCGGGGTGGCGAGTCCGACAAGCCGGGCGATCAGCCGGGCCACCGGGTCCCGGAGACTCCGGGCGACCAGACCGGCGACCAGGCTGGTGACCGGGCTCAGGGCGGCGGCCGGACCACCGACGAGAAGCCGGCACGCGCGGCAGGCGACAAGCCGGGAGGCCGGTCCGCAGGCGGAGATGGCTCGGACGACGAGTGGTCCCTGGGAGGCCTGGGCACCGCCGCGGGTGTGGCGGGCGGCGCCGGCGGAGCAGCAGGGGTCGGGTACGCGGTCGCCGGCGAGACCGGCGGGCCGACCTGGAGCAGCGAGCCGGTGTACAACGAGGCTGGCGAACCCATCGACCTGGGCGAGGAGGGGCAGGGCGACCAGCTCGGCACTGCCGCCAGCAGGCAACGTCCCGAGAAGCCCGCGAGGTCGGCCAGCTCCACCTCCTCGGCAGGAGGGGGCGCCGGGGACCAGCCGGGCGCGGCGTCGAGCTCGCCCAGCGTCCCGGGAGACATGGAAGCGCCGGCCATCGATCTGGCGGCTCATCCCGAGCTGAAGGACATCGACCTGTCCAAGATCGACCCGGCGGACCGGGCGAACCCCTCCTTCTGGGAAGAGCTGCTGCGCAAGCTCAAGAACACCACGAAGTAGCCGGTGAACCGGGGCGGCGGCCACACTCCGCCGCCCCGGTCCTCCTCCCCTCCCCCGCCACCAGATTGCACCAGGCCTGCGCCCCCCTCCCGAGGTCTCGACAAGCGCGCCGGGACGCTCCTGGCGAGCCACGGGCCTACTCCAGGATCACTTTCCCTGGGGTGCCACCGCCCCTTCTGCTAGAATCCTCGCCATCCCGCCGGGAGGCGCGGACCGCGCCGCGACGGCGAGCGGCGAGGCAGCGGCGAACGGGGGGGTGCACGGCCCCGCCTCCGGACCGGGAGAAGAGATGCACGACCCGGAAAGCCCCTTGAAGATCACCATCCTGAGCCTCGGTGACCACTCACCGCCCCTGGCTCTGCCCGCGACGCCACCGGAGGGGATCGCGGCCCTCGAGTCGGTCCGCCTCCCGCCTCCGGCGCGTGCCGCCCGGAGCGTGCCGACGAGCCGCCGCGGCAAGCCGCCGGTTCTGGCGCCCGCCCCCGCGTCCCCGGCGTGGGTCGAGCTGCCGGAAGAGGTCGCCGAGGCCCTCGGCCAGGTCGTGCTGGTCGTGGCGGCGGGCTTCCAGCCAGCCTGGGAGACGCTCCACCAGGCGGTCGAGCGGTTGCGCCACGAGCGTGCGCTCGGGCTGGTCTACGGGGACGTCCAGGGCCCGTCCGCCGGCCTGCTCGGCACGCCGGCACGCCAGGTCGCACCCGATTTTCCCGGTCGAAACGCATACTTGCGTGCTCCGTTCCAGGTCCCGCTGGTGCTGCTGAAGCGCGAGGCCCTGCGCGAGCTGCCCGGACTGCCCGCGGTCCACGACGCTTGCCTGGGCAGCGCGCTCGTCGCGGCCGTGGCCTCCTCCTGGCTGGTGTGGCGAGCCCCGGAGCTGCTCGCCACGAGCGAGCGACAGGCCGCGGACCTCCCCGTGACCGACTGCCGCCTCTGCCACCTGGCCGGCGGCTGCAGCCTGGCCCGGGACCGGTTCGCGCTCTGCGGCTACCAGGGCTACCGGCCGTTCAAGATCAGCTTCATCCTCACCACCCGCTGCAACATGGACTGCAAGTACTGCTTCACCCGGCGTCACAACTGGGACATCCCCTGGGAGGACGCCCGCCGGATGCTGATCCAGGCGCACGACCTGGGTGCCCGGGAGGTGGCCATCTCGGGCGGGGAGCCGTCCTTGTACCGGGACCTCGACGACCTGTTCGAGCTCTGCCGCACGCTGGACATGCAGGTGACGGTCTTCTCCAACGGCTGGCACTGGCCCGAGGAGCGGCTGCAGCGCTTCCTCTCCTACGACAAGCTGGACGTCGCAATCTCCATGGAGGGCGTCAGCGAGGACACCAATGACGAGCTGCGCGGCTGGCACGCGCACGCCGAGGTCACCGAGTTCGTCCGCAACATCCGCCGGATCCGCCCCGATCAGCGCATCTGGGGCATCGTCGTCATCACCCCGGAGAACCTCGGCGACCTCGACGCGATCGCCGGCTTCTTCCTCGATGAGCTCCACCTCTCCGGCATCCGCTACGACCGGGCGGTCCCCACCGGCAACGCCCTGGACGCCCGGATCGGCAACTTCGACCTGACCCGGACCTTCCTTGCGCGCACCGAGGAGATCAAGCAGCGCTACCCCGGCCGGGTGAACACCTGCAACGTCTCGTTCGGGACGCTCTGCCCGATGCTGGAATCCCAGGATGCGTTCGAGGTGAGCGTCTTCGCCAACGGGCTCTTGCCGCCGTGTGTGTTCCTGTACGACGACGAGCAGCTCGCGCTGGGCACGACGCAGGACGACCTGCTCGACGTGCTGCGCCTCGATCGCATGCAGCAGGCCGCCGACAAGCTGCGGGTCCTCGCCTCGCACCGGGACCGGCTCCTCGCGGAGAAGGGCATCTTCAACTGCGTCGAGTGCATGGAGACCTACAACGCCCTGCGGGAGAGCGGCGAGCTCGACGCGTACCTGAACCTGCGCTCCCGGATGCCCATCCCCGCAGGCGGCAGCCTGTCCCTCGAGCCGCCGACCCGACTCCCGGCCCCCCGCGGCGCGGACGGGCCGCTGATCCTGCTGGGTTGAGCCAGCGCGGAATGGACCAGGAGCGATCAGCCGTGATCCCCGAAGAGATCATCTTCACGCTCTCGTACAAGTGCAATCTGCGCTGCAAGACCTGCTACCTCTTCCTGAAGGACGGGATGCACGTCGCCCCCCAGATCCGGGACGACATGCCTGCCGCGCGCTGGGAGCAGATCCTCGACGAGGTCGCTCCCCACAAGCCACGGATCTACTTCGTCGGCGGGGAGCCGCTGATCTTCAAGGGGATCCTGGAGCTGATCTGCAGAGCCGCCGATCACGGACTATATACCTATCTCTGCTCCAATGGTACTATGATGAAACATGTTGCCCGAGAACTGGTGGCAACAGGGATCAACCGCATCGAAATCTCGTTGGATGGTCTTGAAGATACCCATGACTGGATCCGAGGAGAGGGTGTCTTCCGAAGAACAATGGCCGGAATCGAATCTTTACTCGAAGAGAGGCGCATCCAGGGACGAACCGATCTGCAAATCGGCCTGGCTGTCCTGATGTGCCACCACAATATCGATCATCTCATTCCATTATATGATCTTGCTCGAGAAAAGGGCCTGAATTTTCTCAAGTATCAGTACATGATGTTCAATGAAAAGGCCAACATCGAAAAGGATCGCCAGGAATTCTTGGACATCTTCGGTGTCGACTCTCCCGTCATGGAGGGCTACCTCGACATCCTCGAGCGCGACCTCGACCTCGCGCAGCTCACCCAGGTGGTCACGGCGCTGGGTCGTCGCCCGGCTCCCCCCGAGGTGACCTTCTTCCCCGAGGTGCCGGACACCCGGGCCTACTACGCCGACCTGGGCCACCGCTTCCCGCGCCAGGCCTGCTCCTTCTCCAGCCGGGTCGCCCGCATCCTGCCCAACGGCGACGTCCCCGTGTGCTTCGGCCACGCCGACTTCCGGGCGGGCAACGTGAAGGAGCGCCCGCTGCTGGAGATCTTCGCCGGCGACACCATGACCCGCTTCCGCCAGGCGCTGGCGGAGCGTGGCCTGTTCCCGGGCTGCCTGCGCTGCAGCCAGCGACACTACGGGGAGGCGGCGCCGGCGCCGACCCCCGGCGAGGACGACCGGGAGCGCTGACCACCCCGGAGGACGTCTCACCGGCGACGGCCGACCACTTGCGGGGGACCGGCCGATTCGCCATACTGAGTGCCCCGTCCGGGCGGGTGGTGCCGACCACGCCCCGAGCCCCGTCTGCGCGAGCAGGGCAGCGGCGGGGGTGGCTGCCGCCCGACGCCGCGCTCGGCGCCGGGTGGGCCCTCATGGACCGAGCCGGAGCCAGTCGAGATGCCCAAGCTCATCACCGGAGGTTTCATAAGCGCGACGCTGACTTACGCCTGCGACCTCCGCTGCCGTTACTGCCTGCGGGACGCCGGACCGACCAAGCTCGCGCAGGACGCCGGGCGCCGGGACATGCCCCTGGACCTGTTCCAGGAGCTGCTGCGCTACGCGGCCGACGTCGGCTACGCGGGCATCGGCCTGACCGGCGGGGAGGTCGCGCTCTACCCGCACCTGTTCGAGGTGCTCGAGCTCGTCGACTCCCTCGGCTGGCGCCCCCTCATCGAGACCAACGGCTTCACCAGGTCGCACGAGCTGCTCGACGGGATCCTGGCCCGCTGCACGCCGAGCATCATGCCCGTCAGCCTCGACAGCCGGGACCCGGCGGTCCACGACAAGCTGCGGGGCCGGGGGAGCTGGGCCCTCGCCGTCGACACCGTGCGCCGCCTCGTCGCGGCCGGCGTGCCGGTCCGCGTCCACGCCATGGTCACCCCCTACAACCTGCACGAGGAGCGGGAGGTGGTCGAGTTCGTGCAGTGGGCCCGGGACGACCTCGGAGCCAGCGAGGCCTCATTCGGCCGGGTGGTCGACTCGGGCCGGGGCACCGATCAGCTCCGCTGGGAGCTCTCACCGCAGAAGAAGCTGTGGTTCCGCGAGCTCCTCGACCGGCACCAGCACTGGGGGGGCTTCGTCGGGCACACGTTCCACTACCGCGACCGGCGGCCCCAGGGCGGTGGCGAGCACAACCTCGACTGCCAGCGCCTGCTCGCCTCCGAGCTGAACCTCTCCCCCAACGGCTTCCACCCCTGCATCTTCCAGCAGGGGATCGTCCTCGCCCCCCTCGAGGACTACCAGCGGTTCATCACCACCCCCGACCGCGGCAACGTGCTCAACTACTTCCGTCGGGCGGCCCTGGAGGACGAGTCGCCCGCGACGATCGTCTCCTGCGCCGAGTGCACCGTCCTGACGCGACGGTTCCTGCAAGAGGTCCAGGGCTGGGAGATCTCGGGGGTCGAGGTCCAGCCCGACGATCCCCGCTTCCACACGGAGCTGCTGCGCGCGGCCGTGCCCCGCCGCCCGCGGCGCTTCCCCGTCCCGCAGTCGCTGCTCATCGTCCCCTCGGCCCGCGGGGGGCCGACGAGCGACCACGAGCTCTTCCCCGGCACCACTGCTGGCCCCGAGCTGACGCCGGCGGTGCTGGACGTCCTGCTCCGGCAAGCCCAGTTCCTCGGCGTCCGCCGGATCGTCTACGGTGGTCTGGGGCTGCTGGCCAGCGAGCGCGTCGCGGAGCTGCTCGCGCTCCCCGCGCGCTACGGCCTGCCGGTCGAGCTGCTCGCCACCCCCGAGCTGCTGGCGGCCCGACGTGGCGAGCTCACCGCCGCCCGGGAGGGGGTGGCCCGACTCTGGATGGCGGTCGGCGGCCTGCGCCAGCCGCCCCCGCCGGCCGCCGCGCTGGTGGAGGCCGCCCAGTGGGCGCTCGCGCAGGGCTGGGCGGTGGGCGTGTGGGCGACCCCGGGCCGGGACGGCCTCGCCGCGCTGCTCCCTTCCCTCCAGCGGCTGCGCCGCTGCTCCCTGAGCCCCATCGTCGTCGCCCGCGGGCTGCTCCCCGACGAGCCCGGCGGCCTCGATCCGGCCCTCCGCGAGGCGCTGCAGGAGCTCCAGCAGGCGCATCCCGACCTGCTGGACTGGCTCGACCGCCTCGAGGCCCCGAGCACGGTGGACGACAGCCGTGAGGCCGGCTGGCCCGCGGTCGCGATCGACGCGACCGGGCGGGTGCATCCCTGCCCCAGCTCGCTGCTGCTGCCCGGCAGCCATCCCTGGCCCCTCCCGACCCTGCCGACGACGACCTTGTACGACGCCCTCGCCGACCTCGCCCCGGTGCAGGCGCAGCTCGCGACGCTGCACGGGCGGCACGGCGGCCGGCGTCTGGCCCCGTTCGGTTTCTGCCGCGCCTGCCTCGCGCGGCTGCAGGCCCCGGCCGGGCTCGACGCTCCCGATCCCCCCGACGCCGCGCCCGGGCCCGGTCGCCCACCAGCGGCGCCGACCCACCGGCGCATGACCGGTGCCCCCGCGGGCGTGATCTTCGGCTAGACGGCGAAGGAGCAGGACGGCGTGCCCAAGCGAATCGAAAATGGCCAGATCATCGCGACCCTGACCTACCAGTGCGACCTCTCGTGCCGCTACTGCCTGCGGGACGCCGGTCCGCAGAAGCTGGACCGGGTGGACGGCCACCGTGGCGAGATGCCGCTGGAGCTGTTCGGCGACATCCTCCGCCTCGCGGCGAGCTCTGGCTACACGGGCATCAGCCTCACCGGCGGCGAGGTCACCCGCTACCCCCACCTGCACGCGGTGCTGGACCTGGTGCGGGAGCTCGGCTGGCGGCCCTGGATCGAGACCCACGGCGTGTTCCCCTCCACGGACCCCATCGACCAGATCCTGGCCCGCTGCTCGCCGAGCTGGGTGCTCATCAGCCTCGACGGCCAGCAGGCCGCGCAGCATGATCGGCTGCGCGGCCATGGTACCTTCGTCGCAGCGCTGCGGACGGCCCAGTACCTCGTTGCGCGTGGCGTGCCCGTCTGGATCAACGCGGTGGTCACTCCCGAGAGCTTCAACACCCGTGAGGAGGTCATCGGGTTCGTCCAGTGGGCGCAGGGCTGGGGAGCGGGGCGCGTCTGCTTCTCCCGGGTGGTCGACTCGGGGCGCGGCATCGAGCGCGGCCGGTGGGAGCTGGACCCGTACAAGAAGCTCTGGCTCCGGCGGCTGCTCGACGAGCACGGGATGTGGGACGGCTTCGTCACCCACCTGCTGCACTACAAGGGCGACAACTGGGACTGCTCCCGCCTGTTCGACACGCTCACGCTCTCGCCCAGCGGCTTCCACCCCTGCGTGTTCCAGAACGGGATCGTCCTGGCGCCGCTGGAGGCCTACCGGGAGGTCGTCCCCGCGACCGCCCGCGGACGGCAGCTCAACTGGTTCCGCGGGGCCGCGCTGATCGAGCCGCCGGACGATTTCTCCCCGCGCGACGCGTTCCGGCAGCAGCGCCAGGCCGCGGGCCTGCTCTCCAGCGAGCCCCTGATCTACTCGTGCCCGGAGTGCACCTCCGACTTTCGCCACCTCGTCGAGCAGGCGCGCGGCTGGGCGATCTCCGACGTGGAGCTCGGGCCCCCGCCGAAGCCTTCGCCCAGGCCGCCGGACTCCGCCGAGCTGGTGTGGTTCGGCTGACGCCGGGCGGTCGCGACCGGACGGCAGGTTCTCCCCACGTTCAGCGCGCGGGCTGATCCCCGCTCGCCTGCCGGGCGAGCTCGAGCAGCTCCGTCGTGAGCTGGAGGGCGCTGCCGAGCCGCGCCAGGTCGGGGAGGACCAGGGTGTGCAGCTCCAGGCTGGCCCGCCGCACCCAGAGGGTCTCGAGCTCGTCGCCACGGGTCACGCCGACCGGATGCGCGGCGCCCGGACCACGGGGGCCAGCCTCGAGCGCCTCCCGCAGCTCGGTGCCGAGCCCGTCCGCGGCACGCTGCAACCGCTCGGCGCGCGCGGCGCGCTGGTCGAGCGTGAGCCGGAACGCTCGCAACCAGCGGCCCAGGGCCGGTTCCAGCGCAGTCACCTCCTGGAAGTAGGCGGCGAAATCGGCGAAGGAGGGGAAGGCGGCTTGCGCCGCGGCCAGCAGCTCCTGACCGGCCGGCGCCTCCTCGGTCGCGGGCTCGGGCGGGGCGACGAGCTCGGTGGCCGGGCGCCGCTGGACCACCCAGCGCAGGTAGGCCAGCCGGACGAGCAGGGCGTAGCGGAGCAGCAGGCCCGACGCGTCGGGGAGGCAGCCGTCCGCGGGCAGGTGCGCCGCGGCGCTCAGGGCGGCGAGGTACCCGCGCGCCGTGATCCGGACCTCCTGCTCGCCCGCGTCCCCGATGTCGCGGACCGCCACGAGCTCTCGGCCGAGCAGCGAGTCGAGGGTCGCCGCGGGGACGCCGCGCCCCAGGCCGCTCATCTGGGCGAGCCGCGCGGCCTCCTCCTGGAGCTGCCCGCGCCCCGTCCACGCGAGGTGGCCGAGCGAAAGCAGCAGCGCCAGCTCGGAGGCGTCGAGGCCGGCCGCGTCGGCGTCGCCAGGGCCGGCAGGGGGCCCCATCTGCTCGCTGTCCTCGAGGATGTCGCCGAAGCGGATCGCGAGGCGCGGGTCGAGGGTCAACGGCGGCAGCTCGGGCACCTCGACCAGCCGTCCCGCCTCGGCGAGCGGCCCCAGGCTCTGGGCCGGACCACGCACCAGGGCCGGCTGCTCGGCCTCGATCCAGCGCCAGACGCGGTGCATGGCCTCCCGGACGGTGACCCGCGGCGCCCAGCCGAGCTCCTGGCGGGCGCGGGAGCTGTCGACGTGGTAGTCCCGGAACGACATGTACCACCACTCCAGGTTCTGCAACCCACCCCAGGCGTCAGACTCCTCCTGGCAGGAGAAGCCCATCTGGCGGACGGGCACCCGGCGCCCCGTGGCCGAGAAGACCCCCTCGAGCAGCTCCCCCAGGACGAAGGAGGGGCCGGTCACGTTGTAGACCCGCACGAGCTCCGGCGAGAGACGACGGGGCACGCGGGCGAGGGCCCGCGCGACGTCCTCGACGTAGATGACGTCGATCCGGGTGGTGAGGCTGCCCGGCACGAGGATCGGCGCACCCGCCAGGACCCGCTCGAACAGGTGGCTGACCCGGCGCACCCAGGAATCCCGCGGCCCGACGATGCGGTTCAGCCGGACGATCGTCGTCGGGATCCCGGCTCGGCGCCCACACTCGCCGACCACCGTCTCGGCCGCGAGCTTGTGATGATGGAAATCGCTCACGGGCTGCAGAGGATGGGTCTCGGCGATGGGCAGGGTGTAGGGATCGTAGCCGTAGACGCCCACCGTGGAGACCAGCACGTAGTGCTTCATCCGCTCGCCAAGGAGATCATAGACCGCCCGGCAGGACTGCCCTTGCGGATCGGCCGCGGTGTTCATCAGGTGGATGTCGTAGACCACGTCGAAGCTGCGCCCGGCCAGGGCCGCCCCGAGTCGTTCGCGGTCGAAGCGATCGACCCGCAGCCGGGTGATGTCGCGGGGCAGCAGGTCGGGGGTCTGGCCCCGGGAGACGACGGTCACCTGATGGCCGTCGGCCCAGAGCCGACGTGCCAGGACCGCGCCGACGAAGCCCGTACCACCCAGGATCAACGCGCGCATGAGCCCCTCCATCCAGCGCGGCCAGGCAGACCGGGAGGGCCCGGGCCGGGCCGGCGCGGCAGGTCTTGCGACTCTAAGCTCTCTGCTCCGACCGGCACAAGGATTTCCGCCTCCGGGCACCGGCGAGGAGCAGACGCGGCTCCGGCCGGCGCGACTCGCCTGTCGCCAGATCACCGCGCCGGATCTAGGCGCGTGTTGCGGAAAAGTCCGTCGCGAGGCGGTCGAGGCGCGGCGCAGGGAAGGAAGCACCGAGTCGAGACGCCGCAGGCGTACTCGAGGTACGTCGAGGACGGATCGGCCGGTGCTGACGCACCATGCGCCGATGCATCGGCCGCCGCAGCAGAACGCTTTGCGCAACACGCTCCTAGGCAGCCGCCGAGGCCTGAGCCAGAATGGGCAGGTTCAGCAGCTCCTCGCCGGCAGCAGGAGCGACTGCGAGGAGGGAGCGGATGGCGGCCGAGGTGACGAGACACGGGCTGGCGCCCGCAGGCTGGCTCACGGCCTGGGATTGTCGGGGGGCCGCCGCCCCCCCCCGGGAGGTGACGCTCGCGGCGCGGGGGCTGACCTTCCTCGACTGGCCGCTCCCGCGGCCGCTGGCCACGGAGGCCCTGCAGCGGCTGCAGCGGGCCGGGATCACGACCTGGGAGTTCGACGCCGCGCTCGAGCTCCGCCCCGAGGAGGCGGCCTGGCGCGCCCGGCTGGCCGACGCCCTCTCCTGGGAAGCCCTCGACCGGCAGGCGATGACCCTCTGCGCCAGCGGGGGCACGCTGGGCCTCGCCCGCGTCGACCCCCGCACGCGCCTCGCCCACTTCCACGACAGCTACCTCGCCCCGCGGCTGGCCGACACGAGCAACATCCTCGAGGGGACGGCCCTCTCGCCGCGGCTCGTCAGCGCCCAGCTCGATCGGCTGCTGGAGACGCTCCAGACGAGCTACCTGGACCTCTTCGTGCTGAAGCTCCCCAAGGGCTGGAGCACCGGCGCGAGCCCGCCGGACTTCTTCGGTCACCTCGGTGCCACCCTGCGGACCCTGGAGGACGCGACCCGGGCGGGCACCTTGCGGGCCTGGGGGCTGCACCTCCCCGACGGCCAGGCGGCCCTGGAGCCCCTCGGCTTGCTCTCGTCAGCCTTCCTCGACCTGCTCGAGGAGCTCGGCGACGCGTCCACGACGGGCCATCACCTCCGGGCCCTGCGCCTGCCCGGGCGAGCCCTCGCCCCGGACGAGGCCCCGGGGAGCGCACTGGACGGGGGTGGGCTGCGGCGAGCGGGCGTTGGCCCGTTTTCGGCCGGCCCGTTTCGCTTCACGCCCACCACGACCCTGCTGCCCCTGTCCCTGGTCCCCCACCACCTGGCCGAGCTGGTCGGGCCGCGCCGGCCCGTGACGGGCCGGGAAGCCCGGCGCCCGATCCGCGCGCTCTGGGTCCATCCCGACCACGATGGCTGGATCAGCTACGGCCGCCAGAGCGCGCTGGTCGCCGAGGGGCTGCGGTCCCTCGACGTGGAGTGCCTCCGGCACCCCTTCGACGGCAACCAGGAGCGCGACGCGCTCGACGCGCCCACGCTGGCCCAGCTCGTCCGCCAGGTCAGCGCCGACCTGGTCGTGGTCTTCGACCACTACTGGGGCGTCCAGCGTCGCCTGGAGCTGGGACGCCTGCCCGTGCCGACGATCGTCTGGCAGCAGGAGCACCGCCCCTGCCAGGCCTGGGAACAGCTCGAGTACGGCCGGACCGTCCAGGGCGCCTGGATCGTCCCCATCACCGAGCCCGCGCGGCTGGCGCTGCAGGGCTACGTGCCGGTGCTGGAGACCATCCCCCACGGGGTGGACACGGCCACCTTTCGCCCCTGGCGAGCCGGACAGCGAAAGGGCGCCCGCGGCCGGTCGCCCTGGCAGAGGCCGTTCGGCCCCGTCTTCGGCTGCGTGGCCCGCAACTCCTGGGAGAAGCAGCTCCCGCGGCTGCTAGAGGCCTTCGCCCAGACCCTCCACCGCTTCCCGGGCTCACGGCTGCTGCTGCGGACCGAGAAGCAGCACATCTGGGACATCCCGCTGCTCGCCCGCACGCTCCAGGTGGAAGACCAGCTCTGGCTGCGAGACGAGACGCTGGACGGGGAGCGGATGGCCGAGCTGTACAACCAGATGGACGTCTTCGTGCTGCCGACCTGCTTCGACGGTTTCGGGCTGCCGCTCATCGAGGCGATGGCCTGCGGCCTGCCCGTCATCTGCACGGATTACGAAAATGGCAGATACATCGTCGGAGACGATGGATTGTTCATCCCGGCAGTATCTCACGAATCATACCACCTTGCGGATGTAAACGCGCTCTCTGTATTGATGCAGCAGCTAATCATCGATCCAGACTCAAGAATCAGACACGCAAAGCGATGCTTGAGGCGTTCAAAAGAATTTTCAATCGAAAAGGTGAGCATCAAGTGGAGAAATGCCTGCGATTTCGTCTTGAATAATGACAAAAAATCAAGAAGAATTACGGATAGATAAGTTAATGACACATAAGTTGAATTTACTTTGGATTTCTGCATACACTCCCTGCAGCAATCTTAGCTGGTCAGTGATCACTGAATGTACCTGTGCTTCTTTGATCGATCAGGGTCATCATGTAACCTTTCTCAACCTGGATGGTGATTATCCGCTTCCAGGAGCCAACACGCTCCACCAGAATACGATGAGCACGGACATTGATCCTTTTCTGGTGAGAAGAATCGCAGAAAACTGCAAGATCGATGCAGTTATCATCCTTGCATATCACGAAACAATACAATCATTACTGCATTCACCTCCACAAGTACCATGTTTCTACTGGCTATCACACAAGGACAGGATCACCAATTACTTTGGAGACTTTCCGCTCAAAGAGGTCAAGAACATAGTACCTTTCGGCCAATACGGTAAGAATGCGCTTTCTGTATCAGTTGATACGCAGGAACCAATCCAAGCACCAATATTTTTATCAGATTACTATCCATTTCCATCATTGACCAGGCATAAAATCAGAAAAGATCATGATATTAGTGATATATTCGTTGTCCTCTATGTGGGTAGGTGCCCATATCGCAAGAAGCTCACGACGATTGCCGAAGGTTTCAGCCTCTTTCACAAGTGTTTCCCTGATTCGATGCTCTGGATCCACACCGACAGCCCCGGCCCGGACGGCAGCGCGGCGGACTGCCAGCAGATCCTGGCCCGGTCCCGGTCGCGCTACCGGCTGGACGAGGGTCTGCTGGCTGCCCGCCCTGCGCTGAACCGGCTGTACAACCTGGCCGACTGCCTCGTGGCGGCATCCAGCGAGGAGTCCTACAACCTGCCCACCCTCGAGTTCCTCGCCACGGGCGGGATCCCCGTGGTGCCCGACCACTCGGCGTACCAGGAGCAGGTCCCCTTCCCCGAGCACCGCATCCCGGTCCGCGCCGGCATCCATGACACCCGCTGCAGCACGGAGCTGGCGGTCACCCCCCGGGATCTGGCCGAGGCGCTCGGCCGCGCCTACGTCGCCTGGCGCGCGGCGGACGCGGATGTCCGGCTCGGGCGACGCCGGGAGCTCGAGCCCCACCTGGCCCGGCATCGGCCCGACCGGATCGCCGCGCAGTGGGTGAACCGGGTGCAGGAAGCGCTCGGACCGACCGGGGCGGGGAGGAAGAGCGCGCCGCCGCGCTCCCGGCGCGTGCTGTGGGTCTCCGGGCATCCCCTGGGGCTCGGCGGCGGGGCGGTGGACACCCAGTCCCTGAGCATCGTGCGCGGCCTCTCCCGGAAGGGCTACGAGATCGCCTTTCTGGCCAACGGCTACACCGGCCCGGCGCGGCAGTACGAGCACTACCGGCTGCTGCCCATGCTCCGGGACGAACCGACCTCCCGGGGTGTCGCCTGCCTGTGCGAGAGCGTGCAAGCCTACCAGGCGATCTATGACTTTGGTACGGTGATCGTCTTCCTGCCGATCGAAGAAATCCGCCAGCGCCCGGCGGGCCTCCCCGATGAGACGCTCTTCTGGTACCAGGTCTGCTCGGAGCGGACGCCGGAGGCTGCCCGCTGGCCCGACTCGCCGCGTCGCGACCCCTACCTGGACTGGCTGGTCTCGTATCCCGCACGGCAGCTCGTGCTCCTCTCGCGCTTCGCGGCCGAGCAGCTCGACGGGCTCGTCGCGCCCGACGAGCTCACCGTCATCCCGCACGGCGTCGACCTCGGGCACTTCCGGCCCCGGGATCCACGGGAGGCGCTGGCCCAGCTCCAGCCCCTCTTCCCCCGGCTCGGCCCGGCCCTGCTCGATTCCTTCGTGGTGGGCAACCTGGCCCGGAACTCGACGGAGAAGAACCTGGACCTCCTGCTCGCCGCCTTCGCCCGCTTCGCCAGCCGGAACGAGCGGGCCGTCCTGTTGCTGCGGGCCTTCCCCAACGGTCGCTGGGACCTCCCCGCGCTGATCGCGCAGCTCGGCCTGACGGAGCGCGTCCTCCTCCTCGATCGCTTCCTGGAGGGCGAGACCCTGAGCGCCTTCTACAACTTGCTGTCCGTCTACGTCGTCCCGTCGGCATACGAGGGCTTCGGGATCCCGGTCATCGAGGCCGCGGCCTGCGGAACCCCGGTGGTGGCCAACGGCTTCGGGCCCCTGGCGGAGAAGGTGCGCGACCTGGGGATCGTCCTCGAGGACCCGCCGATCCTCCCGGAGTCGCGCCAGGAGAGCCGCTACCGCTACGGCCTCGACCAGGAGAAGCTGGCGGCCGTGCTCGAGGACCTCGCCCACCACCCCCGGAAGCGGCAGGAACTCGCCCGACGAGGGATCGAGGCCGCGGCCGCCTACGGCATCGACCGGGTCTGTGACCTGTGGGACCAGGCGATCCAGACGACCAGCGCCCGACGCACCCTGGACCGTCGGCAGCGGGAGGCGGCGAACGACGCGGCCGTCCGCGAGCTCGTCCGGGGAGCCGCCCCCGCCAGCAGCGGATCCGCGGCCGAGCCCGCGGTGCTGCCGGAGGCCAGCCGGTTCCTCGAACAGCTCATCCGGGACGAGGGGATCACGAGCATCCAGGATGCGGGCTGCGGCGACTTCGGCTGGATGGGACAGGTCGACCGCGCCGGGGCGAGCTACGTGGGTTTCGACGTCCTCCCCTGGCAGATCGCCGCGAACCGCCGCCGCCATCCCGAGGTGTCGTTCGCCGAGTGCGATCTGCTCGCCGCGACCCTGCCGCGGGCCGACCTCGTGGTCTGCCGGGACCTGCTCTGCCGCTTGACCACCGAGGACGCGCAGGAGCTGCTGCGTCGGTTCCGGGAGAGCGGCGCCCGCCTCCTCGTGGCCGACCACTGGGAGGACGGGGAGGCGAACGAGGACCTGGCCGAGCAGCAGGCCCGGCTGCGCTACGGCTTCCGCCGGCTGAACCTCTGCCTGCCCCCCTACTCCCTGGGACGGCCCCGGGCCCGGGTCGAGGAGCTCGCTCCCGCCAGCGCGGGGCGGGTACTCGCCTGCTGGCTCCTGAGCCCTAGCGTAGCGGACCGAAAGGCCCGGCGGGGCGGCAGCTCGCCGGGGTCGCGGCCTGCGCCGTGTAGTCGACGAGCTCGGGGAAAGAGTGGTTGTACTTGACGATGCTCGTGCGCCACCCGGGTCCCACGTCGAGGTCCAGCAACCCGTCCGGGGCGGCCGGGCAGCAGACCGCGAGCTCGCCGAAGGCCACCCGCTGCAGGGGCTGGATGATGCCGCCCGGGATCACGTAGGTCGGCCACGGACCGACGTAGCGCAGGTCCCGGTTCTCGTCGCGCCGGACGAGGAAGATGTCGCACACGGTCGGCTGGGCGCGCCCCTGGACGACCGGCGGATCGGCGAGCTGCTCGACCTTCCAGCCGGTCCAGGCCTGCTGGAACCAGCGCACGGAATAGCCGAGCTCCTCCAGATGGGGTGCGACCAGCTCGAAGCGGGCGCGCTCCTCGTCCAGGACGGCGAGGTCCAGGTCGTCGTCCCAGGGGATGAAGCCGCCATGCCGGATGGCGCCGAGCAGCGTGCCGCCGATGGCGAAGTACTCGATCCCGAAGCGCGTCAACAGCTCGTCCACGTCCTTCATGAGCTGGTAGGTGGCCAGGACGAAGCTCGCCTTCGCGGGATCGCACACGGGCTCGAGCCGCGGCCCCTCACGCGGTCCCGGCGCCGGCGGACGCGCTCCGGCGCGCCCCCCCGACCGCAGGTCGAGCGGGTCCCGGGGCACGGCGGCCCGGGGGGTCGACGCGCCGGCGACGGTGGCCAGAGGACGAGGCGGACGGAGGCTCCGCACCCGCAGCGCCTTGTCGACCAGCCACGCCAGCAAGGCCGGGTCGCCCCCGCGGGCCGCCGCCTCCGGGCCGAGCTGCACCAGCTCGACCCCCGGCGTGATCCCGGCCAGACCGTCCCCCACCACGTACGCCGGGGGACCGAGCCGGCAGGTGGTGACCCCCGGCAGGCCCTGCTCCACGTGGACCGCGACCTGGTCATGGAAGGGATCCACGGCCTGCTCGAGCAGGTCGCTGACGAGCTCGGGATCGTCCAGCCGCTTCGTCGCCATCCGGTACAGGCCAGCGCCGACGACCGGCTCGACCGCCAGGGTGCTCGCCGGGAGCCGGGCTCGCCAGAAGGACAGGGCCGCCGCGGGCTCCCCGCGCGCCGGCTCCTCGAGGAGGGTGAAGTCGGCCTCGCTCTCCAGCAGCGCCTCACAAGGCCCGCACCAGAGCACGTCATCGGCGAGGACGAGCTGCCGCTCCCCCATGCGGAGCTGCGAGATCGCGTAACGCGCGAGCCGGGGGAAGCGCCGGGCCTGCGCCCGGGCCAGCGCGGAGAGGCCGGCGCGACCGAGCTCCCCATCCAGCCGCTCGGCCCCGGCCCAGACCTCGCACCAGGAGGGCAAGCTCGCGGCCAGCTCCTCCACCTCGGGGTCGTAGGACACGAGGAGCACCCGGCTCGGCGGCCGCGCGGCCGCGAGCAGATGGGTCAGGATGCCGAGCAGCGCCAGCTCCCGGCGCGGCTGGCTGGTGAGGACGAGCAGCTTGTGGCTGCGCGCGTCCCCCGGCGCCTGGTCCCGCACGGTCGCGATCGCCCGGGCGGTGAGCTCTGCGAGCCGGGCCGCGGGGTTGACCACCACCAGCGACGAGGCCCCGCCGATCAGCCAGGAGGTGGGGGCGTCGCGCCAGCGGACCGGGTTGGCACGCAGCACCAGCCGACCATCCGCGGGGACCTCCACGGCCTGGACCAGGGTCGGCCGCCCCGGCAGGGCGCCCCCCAGCCGGGCCAGCGGCTGACCGCGCCGGTCGGCGACCTGGTAGCCGACGAGCCCATCGGGCCCGGTCGGCCCCTCGGCGGTCAGGCCCTGGAACGACAGCACGTGACCAGGAGGAGCGCCGAGCTGGACCTCGCTCCGGCCGAGGACGTCGAGCCGCACCCCGGCCGGACGCGCCGGGACGACGAGGAGGCCAGCTCCCCCGCCCCCCTCACCGCTGACGGGCGTGAGGAGGGCTTCGACCTTGACCAGCACGGCCCGCGACGAGGGTGTCGGGGTCGGCCCGGGAGGTGCGGCGGGGAGTCGCCCACCGTCGGGCAGCAGCCGGAGGTAGATCTCCCGGCAGTGCGCGGCCCAGACCGCGGCGGGTTCCAGCCCCGGCAGGACCACGATCGCTCCCCCCTGGCCCGCCGGCTGCCCCGCCGCTGGGGCCGTGCAGATCAGGGAGTCGACGTCGGCCTCCGTGGCCAGCGGACCGAGGCCGGCGAGGGTGAGCACCTTCGGGTGGGGCAAGGCGCCGAACCACGGCACCCAGCGCCGCGCGTGGAGGTGGACCAGATCGTAGTCGCCGGCCAGGGCGACGAGGCGCGCGGGGCCGGCCAGCGCGAAGCCCGCGCCGGCCTGCTCCAGGCGCGCGACGAGGGTCGGCTCCACCACGACGGGGTGCTCGCTGACCCAGACGACGTCCCCGCCCAGCTCCGGCGGTGGCAGGTGCTCCAGGAGTCGACAGAGCTGCTCGGCGGCCTCGGGCCACGCGGGCTCCGGCAGGAGGACATGGAGGATTCTCCGAGGGTTCATGCAGCATCCTGCCGACGCGCGCTGGCCTCGAGGCAGGGAGGACTGGCGCCGCGCTCGATCGGCCGAGGGTACCACGGGCCTGCGGACCGGCCAATGCCCGGGTCGCCCGGGAGGGGGACCGGCCACGGAACGCGGCCGGCGAGCCGGTCGAGACGCTTGCAAATCCAGCGGACTTCTGGTCTCCTCGGCCCATGAAGGTCATCATCCTCGCCGCCGGCCTCGGTCGACGCATGCAACCGCTGACGGACGGCTGCCACAAGACCTTGCTCACGGTCGGCGGGCAGACCGTGCTCGGCCGGATCCTCGACTCGCTGCTCGCTCGTGGCCTCCGCGGCTGGACCCTCGTGACCGGCTACCGTGCCGCGGACGTCCGCAGCTTCGTCGAGACGACGTACCCCGACATCCCCGTGACCTTCATCCACAACGAGCGGTATGAATCGACCAACAACATCTACTCCCTGGCGCTCGCCTTCGAGCAGCTCGAGCCCGACGACGACATCCTGCTCATCGAGAGCGACCTCGTGTTCGCTCCCGAGATCCTCGACCGACTGCTCGATTCGGTGCACCCGAACGTCGCCCTGGTCGATCGGTGGCAACCGGGGATGGACGGTACCGTCGTCCAGATCGACAGCCGGCAGGTGATCACCAGGGTCATTCCGATCCAGCAGCAGGACGATCAATTCGATTTTTCGGACAAGTACAAGACCCTCAACATCTATAAATTCTCTCAGGATTTTTACAAAAACCAACTACGACCACACATCCGCTGGTACGCCCAGATGGTGGACGATAACTGCTTCTATGAGCTGATCCTGGGGGTCATCATCTACCTCCATAAAGCTCAAGTCCACGCCGCGGTGATCCAGGACGAGCTCTGGGCAGAGATCGACGACCCGGTGGACCTCGATGTCGCCACCTTCGAGTTCGACCCTGCGGGTCGCCAGCAGATGCTCGATTCGACCCATGGCGGCTACTGGAAGTACCCAGTCCACGACTTCTGCTATCTCCGCAACTTGCGCTTCCCGCCGGCGAGCCTGCTGAGCGACCTGCGCGCCAATCTGCCGCGCCTCGTCCAGGAGTACGGCTCGGCGCAGCGGATCCTCGATCAGCGGCTGGGTTACCTGCTGCACGCCCCCGCGTCGGAGGTCGTCCTCCTCAACGGGGCCTCCCAGGCCTTCCCCTGGCTGCGGACCCGGTTCGCCGGGAAGCGGCTGCTGCGCCCCGACCCGACCTTCGGCGAGTACGAGCGCTGCTTCCCGGACGCCGCCACCTACGTCGACGCCTGCGGCTACGCCCTGGACGACGTCGCGGCCCAGGCCGCACACCACGACGTCGTCGTGCTGGTCAACCCCAACAACCCCACGGGGACCACCTACCCCGCGGCCGCGCTCCGCGAGCTCTGCCTGGCCTGCCCGACCACCTTCTTCCTCGTCGACGAGTCGTTCGCAGCCTTCGCGGGGCAGGGCTCCCTCGCCGACGTCGAGCTGCCGGCCAACGCGCTCCTCCTCGTGAGCCTCAGCAAGACCCTCGGCGTTCCCGGGCTGCGGCTCGGGTACGCCCGCGCGCAGGATCCCGCGCTCGGCGAGGACCTGCGCCGCGCGCTCCCCATCTGGAACAACAACGCCATCGCCGAGTACTTCCTCGAGACTCTGTTCAAGTACCGGCCCGAGCTGGAGGCCTCCTTCGTCCAGAGCCGCGCGGACAAGGCCCGGCTCATCGCCGGGCTGCAGGAGCTGCCGGACGTGGAGGTCTTCCCGGGGGGCGCGAACTTCGTCCTCGTGCGCATCCCGGCCGGGCGCTGCCCGCAGGGCGTGGCCGCGGCGCTCCTCGCGGGCTGGCGGATCTACGTCAAGGACGTCACGCGGCGGTTCGACCGGGTCGCAAACGGAGGCGACTGCTGGCTGCGCCTCGCCGTCCGCCTGCCGCTGGAGAACGAACGGCTGGTGGCCGCGCTGGGGACGCTGCTGCACGGGAGGGAGCATGGGGAGCCGCTGGCCTGAGATCTGGTCCCAGCGCCCCGGCGAGGCTGGCGTCCTCCCCGTGGTCGCGGACCGGCACGCGCTGCTCACCCACCTCCTGCAGGCGGATGGCTACGGCTCCGGCTTCAACGCGCTCGGCGCGGAGGACTGGCTCACGGCGGTGGACGAGCTCGCCCGGCTCGTGGGGATGAACCCCGGCGAACAGGTCCTGGAGATCGGCTGCGGGGCGGGTGCCTTCTTGCTGCCGCTCGCCGAGCGCGGCCTGGCCGTCGCGGGCCTCGACTACTCGCCGGCCCAGATCGCCGCCGCCCGCCGGGCCTTGCCCGCGGGTGACTTCTGGGTCGGCGAGGCCCGCGACCTGGACCCCCGACGACGGTTCGATCACGTCGTCTCGTTCAGCGTGTTCTTCTACTTCCCGGACCTGGCCTATGCCCGCCGGGTCATCGAGCGGGCTTGCGCCATCGCCCGGCGGACGGTCCTGATCGGGGACGTCGCCGACGCCGCGCGCCAGGAGGAGGCCATCGCCTTTCGCCGGGGCCGGCTGGGGGAAGCGGAGTACGCCACGCGGTACGCTCGGCTCGAGCACCTCTACTACGACCGGGAGTGGTTTTCGCAGGTCGCCGCGGAGCTCGGCTGGGGTTGTGAGATCCACGATCAGCAGCTCCCCGGACACGAGATGGGCCGTTTCCGGTTCAACGTCATCCTGCGCCGACCGACCAGTTGAGCGAAGCCCTCCCGGCGCCGAGGAGAACGGACCACAATCGCCATGAAGTTCATCTACCAGCTCGAAGTCTCGGGCCAGTGCAACCTGCGCTGCGAATATTGCCCACATCCGCGATCAAGACGCAAAAAAGGATTGATGACAGAACAAGTCATCGAAAGAAGCCTGGAAATAGTTCAGAAGCTCGGACAAGAATACCTATGCCTTCACAACTTTGGCGAACCATTGCTACATCCAATGATTATTGATATAATAAAAACAGCAAAGAAAACAGTAAAAACACTTGTTATGAGTACTAATGGCATATTATTAACCAGAAATATAGCCGAAAAGATCCGTGACGCCGGGTTGAGTGAGCTATACATCTCGGTTCATGACAAACAGGCGGCCGAGAAAGCCATTATAGCCTGCGAAGGACTAGACATATTACGAGAAATACGCGATAATTTTGATCACGATTGGGCAGGAACGGCAGCACGTCACTCCGAACACTTTTCTCCAAGAGAAAAACGCGAAGATAGCTACAAAGGATGCTGTTCATTCATCGAATCGGAGTGGGCTATCGTACTCTGGGATGGTCGAGTCAATAGTTGCTGCATGGACATGGATGGTCACGGCATCATCGGCTCGATTTTCGACGAAGATATCCTTCAGAAGAAACCAAGGTACCATTCCTTGTGCCACGAATGTAATTTCTTGCAGCCGTCATGAAGTCTTGATACCTCGACACAGCGAAGACGACCGGTTGGCAGACAGAGGGTGGCTGGTGGCGACCGGCCTGCACGCCGTTCCAGGGCAGAGTGCCGACCTGTCGGCCGGTACACGCCCCTCAGCAGGCAACCAGTCGAAATGGGTGCAGCCGGTCCGAGTGGGCGGATTCCTTGCCAATCTCCTCCTGCACCCGGCTCGAGCTGCAAAATCTCTCGCCGAGCCGCAGAGTCCGCAGAGAAAAGTGCTCAACTGGCTGAGCCCTCTGCGGCTCTGCGGCTCTGCGAGAAAATTCTTTTCGTGCGGGAAGTTGTGCCAAGGCCTCGCTGCTCGCTCACCGGGATGATCTGCACCCAGTCGAAATCCTTGTGTCGAAGTACTAGACGAGGATCTCTTCGAGACGCCAGAGCCCCACGCTCCTCCCCCCGCAGGAGGCATCTTGCTCGACGATTTTATCCAGGCAGGGCGGGAAGTTGAACGGAGAAAGATGCAGATTGAGGAAGCGAAATCCGTGGGACACTCCGCTCACGCCAGAGGTCGAATCTCGGTTCTCCTCTAGCCAATCGAAGGTGGTCGTCATCAAGTAGGTGGATCCACTTCGCTTGAACAGCTCTAGTACTTTAAGTATATCATCATTTGGCATCAAAAACAGGAAATCTCGACACAGAATGAGATCCGCCTTTGGCAATATCTCGGTCAGGAGATCGAACTCGCTGACCTGGACATCTTTCTTCCGCGATCTCCCCAGATTCAGCAGCAGTCTGGATAGATCATAGCCGCGATAGTCGACCCCCGTGAGATCCATATGCCGGATCCAGTTGAGATCACCACAGGGTGCATCGCTCAGCGTCCGGATCCCGTAGTCCACGATCACCCGTGCGAGGAAGGCCCGCACCTCGCGGCTGGCATCCAGCGAGGAGCCCGCGCCGCAGAGGGATTCGAGGCCAGACTCGGCGAAGGCCAGGATATCACGCCGGACGCTGGTGGCCCGGGAGGGTGGACCCGTGGGGACCGCGAGCCGGCTCTCGATCCGCCCGGCCCAGCGCTCCGCGACGCGGCGCGCGCGGTGCACCTCGACGGCCGCGCGGCTCTGAGCGCCGAGCTGCGCCCGGCAGGTCTCGTCGTGGCGGAGTCGGTCGAGCGCCTCCGCCAGCTCCACGGGATCGAGCGACCAGCCCTGGATGCCCGAAGCCGCGCCCGCTGCTTGCCCGGCGAGCGGCCAGCCGCGGCCCGACAGGCGCTCGTGCAGCCAGCCGCGATCCAGCCCCACGACCGGTGTGCCGCAGGCCTGGGCCTCGACGACGAGCGGCGCGGCCGTGGCCGCCAGGCTCGGGACGACGAGGACGTCCAGCAGGTTGTAGAAGACGGCCCGCTCCGCGGCGCCCAAGAAACCGGTGAGCACGAAGGTGCCGGCCGTCGCGGGCCCGGGCGAAGGAAGGTGCTCTCGGAGCCTGGCGGCCCCTCCGTCGCTGGTCAGGACGAGCAGCAAGGAGTCGCGACCGGGCTGCGCGGCGAGGCGCGCCCAGGCCGCGAGCAGCGCCGGCAGCACGTCCTCCTCGCGCTCGTCCAGCAGGCAGCCGACGACGAACTTCTCGGCGAGGGCTGCGGGTAGGGCGGGCGCCAGGGTCGCCGCGTTCCGTCGGGCGCCGGCCCGATCGGGTCCCATGACCGCCTCGTCGAAGGCGACGGGGATGTGTTGCAGGCGATCGGGGTCCAGCAGCTCGGCCAGCACCTCGCGATCCACGGGCGAGGACAGCACCAGGTCCTGCTCGTCGAGGCGCAGCAGGGACGAGGCCCACTGGGGAGGCCGCCCGCGCTCCCAGCTCACCGCCCCGACCGGATCGCGCCCCGAGCCGTACCACCAGAGCACCGGGACCCCCAGGTCCTCGAGCCCGGTATAGTCCTCGAGGGCGTGATCGACGATCAGAGCAGCGAAGCGGTACTGACGATGGAGCTGGGCGATCCAGGCCCGGACGAGCCCTGCTCCGGCCTGGCGGGGGGACGCCCAGGGCAGGTGCAGGATCCGGTGGGTACCGTCGCGGGCCTGGTGCGGCCAGGTGGTCCGCTCCCCGAGGCAGACCAGATAGGGTTCGAACCCTGCGGCCCCGAGCTGGCGGCACAGGAGGCTACCCTGCTCCCCGGCCGGTGCACCCGGGGGAGCCGGCGAGGCCAGCCAGAGGATCCGGTGCCCGGCGGCGGGGCCCGGGTCTGACGGCCGGACGACCGGCCGCGTGAGCAAGCGCCCCCAGCCGGCGGCCGCGTCCGCGGCCGCGAACCCCTGCAGCCAGGAGCGGAAGCTGTCCCCCCAGCGGGTCCGGGCCCGGGCACGGACGAGCAGCTCGGCCTCTAGCGGGGACCGCTGACCGGTCGGCGGACCGCCGGCCGGGCGGACGCCCCACCCCCCCCCGGGGGGGTCGGGCCCGGCCAGCTCGCCGAGCCTCACGGGCAGCAGGCCGGTGGCGAGCGCCTCCAGGGTCACGCAGGCGGCCTCGAGATCGTCGTCCAGCAACAGCAGGCAGTCGACCGCGTTGAGGATCCGGTTGCGGCCGGCCTCCATCGTCCACTCCCCGGCGAGCTCGACCGTGCCTCCCGGGAGCCAGGTCGTGTGCCGGGCGCCCCCCCCGCCGCGTCCGGTGCGCAGCCCCGGCGGGGCGACGACGACCAGCAGCAGGCCGTCCACCTGGCGGCCCAGGGCCTCGAGCGCCGCGGCCAGCTCGGCGGCCTGGCGCGGCGAGCGCGGGCTGCCGCAGACCAGCACGGACCAGCGATCCAGCAAGCCGTAGTAGCCACGCCAGCGCGTGCGCACGGCCTCGGGGGCCGGACCGAACCGGTGGGCGGCATAGGTCGGGCCGACCTGACCCGCAAACCCGGGGGCGACCTCCCCCCGGAAGGTGTGGGGCAAGTGGACGAGCTGGGCCGCGAGCCCGGCGGGCGGCCCCGACCACGGCCCAGACTCCGTCCAGTGCCACCAGGGCACGAGGGGAGGACGGTGGGCGAGGCCCCGGACCTCGTCGAGCGGGCCCACGGTAACCAGGCCGCGGGCCTGGACGGTCGCGAGGGCGTCCTGGATCCAGAAGGGATCGTAGTCGGCGGCCAGGGGTTGGACCAGCAGGGGCGACCGCTCGCCCGGGGGCTCGATGCCGTGCGGGACGTGCAGGACGGGGAAGCCGAGCCGGGTGAGCTCCTCCACCAGCAGGCGGCCCAGAAAGGACCAGCGGACGTTCGCCGGTCGAGACGGCGGATCGACCCAGAGGATCGGGGCCCCGGCCGGGCGCTCGCCGGGGGGCACGCCCCTCGACCCAGCCCCGGCCGTCGCGCTCATGGCCTCGGGCTCCGGGTGACGACCGGGTGACGGGGGCTCGCGCCGCTCACGCGCCCCGCTCCTCCAGGCAGCTCCGCAGCGCCTCGACCTCGGCCGTCAGCAACCGCTGGCGCAGCCAGCCCCGGGAGCCCTCCTCGAGCAGATCCCGGTTCACCGTCAGCCGCCGCTCGGTCTGCCCATCGCTGGCGAAGACGCAGCGGGGCAGGTCGCTCGGCGGGAAGGGTGCGCAGCGCCCGGCGCGCTCGTCCTCCAGGGTGGTCTCGAGGCGGACGAGCCAGCCCTGCACGAACGCCCGGAGGTCGAGCGCACGCCGGAGGATCGCCGCGAGGGGGGCGAACCCGCCGCAGAGCTCGGCGAGCTCGCCGGTCAGGGAGCCGACGGCCGGGAGGCTGGTGAGGATCAGCTCGGTCTTCCCTTCCACCACCGCCTCCCGGAGCCGGTCGGCCTCCAGCCGCAAGAGCAGCCCGATCTGGCGGCGCGTCGACTCTGCGAGGGGATCGCCGGCCGTCCGGCGCGTGGCCTCGAGGAAGGCGAGCAGGCCCGGGCCGGAGAGCTCCCAGCCCTCCCCGGCCGCGGGGCGGACGATGGCGCGGGCCGCCAGGCCGGCCAGCCGCCGCCCCAGCTCGGCCGCCGTGGGGAGCAAGAGGCCCGGCAGGACTCGCCGGAGCCGCTCCCCTTCCCCGAGGAGGGCCGCCAGCGGCTGAGCCGTCCCGGAGGCGTACAGGGGCCAGAGCAGCAGCAGCTCGAGCGCGTCCAGCTCCGCGGCCAGCTCGGCCACCGCGCCGGGCAGCGGCGGCTCGGCCAGCGGCAGCACCTCGGCACCGACGCCAGCGGCCTCCGCCGGTGCCGGCAGCGGATCGGGCAGGACCGCGGGGACGCCCAGATCGGCCACCCGCGCCTCGGCCGCGGGATCGACCGGGCCAGGGTCCCGGAGCAGCTCCGGCCGCTCGTGGACGAGCCAGCGCCAGGAAGCCTGCAGTGCCCGCCAGAGCTCGCCCGTGGGATCGAACCCGAGATCCCCGGCGGCCCGGTCCCAGCAGAGCACCGCATCGGCGAAGCAGTTGTAGTGCCATTCGAGCGCGGCGCGGTGCTCCCAGGCGGCGAACTGCTCCCCGGTCAGGCCGCAGACCCGGACCTGGGGGGTCAGCCCGGCCACGGCGTAGAGGGTCGCCAGGAACTGGCCGAAGGTGATCACCTCGCCGCCGGCGTTGTAGACGCGCCGGGCCGCGACCGGGTGCTGGGGGATCGCGGCCAGGAGCTTGGCGAGCCCGCCCACCCCCAAGAAGGTGATGCGGTTGTCGAGCCGCCCCGGGACGATCAGGGGCAGGCCCCGGGCGAGGCGCGCGGCGAGGTGGATACCTCGCCGACCGATGCTGTCCCGCGGGCCGACCACCTCGCCCGGCCGCACGATGGTCCACGGGAGGCCCCGCCGATCCGCCAGGGTCCGCAGCCGCTCCTCTGCCGCGAGCTTGCCCGCGGCATAGGGGTCGACGCTGCCCACCGGGTCGTCCTCACGGATCGGGAGCCGGATGGGGTTGGAGTAGAGCGCGGCCGAGGAGAGCAGCACCAGGTGGTCGGCCGCGGCAGCCCACGGCGCGAAGGCCAGGTCGACGTCCGCCGCGCCGAGCGCGAGGTGATCGTACAGCACGTCGAAGCGCCGCCCGGCGAGCGCCCGGGACAGGGATGCGGGGTCACGCCGCTCGGCGACGATCGCCTCGACGGACGCGGGCAACGAGGCCGCGGCCCGGCCCCGGGTCAGGACGCTGACGCGGTGACCTTGACGGAGCAAGGCCTGGACGAGCGCCAGGCCGATGAAGCCGGTGCCGCCGACCACGAGGTGATGCACGGGATCCCTCCATCCTCCCCCGGCGCACGGGCCGGGTCAGGTCGAGCAAGTACGGAGAGGAAGCAGCCGGCGGCGCGGCCGGAGACGCGGCGGCCGGCGCAGACGCTCCCGGACACCGTGCGGGCCCACCAGACCCGGGCGGTGCAGGGAGGGGGCGGGAGCAGGCGGCCAGGCTTCCTAGGCTCGCCGCCGGAGCAGGGCGATCCCCAGGCCGAGCAGCAGCAGCCCCGCCAGGGAGCCCGAGGCCTGGCCGGCCGGGAGCTGGCAGCCGCAGCCGCTGGACGTGTCGGGTGTCCCCGCGCCACCGTTGGCCGGCACGTCGTCCAGGGGATCGAGCGCGTTGGTCTCGCCCGGATCGCGCACGCCGTTGTGGTTGGCGTCCTCCGTCCCGTCCAGGAGACCCCCGTCGTCGGTGTCCGGGTCGAGGGGATCGGTGCCGTAGACCGTCTCCTCCTTGTCGCCGAGCCCATCGTCGTCGGTGTCGGCCTTCGTCGGGTCGGTGCCGAGATCGACCTCCTCCTTGTCGGAGAGGCCGTCGCCGTCCGTATCGGGCTTGGTCGGATCGGTCCCGTTGTCGACCTCGAACTTGTCGGAGAGGCCATCGCCGTCGGTGTCCGCCTTGTCGGGATCCGTCCCGTGGGCAAGCTCCCAATCATCGCTCAGGCCATCGCCGTCGGTGTCGAGGACATCCGGCTCATCGGTGCCTGCAGGGCCGACACTCAGGTGATCACCCTCATCACGGCACCGTCCGCACTTGATTCGGGTCGTCGCCGTGGTCTCGCCGATGACCCAGGTATCCATGGCCATCAGATTGCCACCCACACCTAGATCCGAATTTGATGCATCATAGAGCCAGCGATGGGAGTCGGATGATCCCATGGGAAGGCTGGTATCACCACCGACCTGGGTATCATCCCAGTACATCGTACGGGGAATGAGTTGACCTTGACCAGTAGCCTGCCAGATCAGTAGCCCTTGATCATTGTCCTCGATGTCAACCATCGGGAAATGCGTCTCACCGACCGAATGAGAGAGCTGAACTGTGTACTCACCGCTGTTGAGGACGAGCCCTCCGGGTCCGTAGCCATCCCAGGAGACCGAGTTGGCCCCGGCGATCGCGCTCCCCGCCAGCAGCATGTCTTTCGAACTATCAAAGATGGTGTCCTGGTCCGTATCGATGATGATCCGGAAGGTTCCGGGCACGTTCGAGTCGAAGGAGAAGGTACCTCTGTCCTGTTTTCCGTCGCCATTTGGGCTGATCGATGCAGTTCCGACCTCATCGTTGAACTGGAAGTTCGACACCTGGGGAGCGACCACCGGATTCTGCACACCATCCGGATAGTTGAGATAGATCTCGTACTCGGGGACCAGGGAGTGGGTCACCCGCTGGGGGTCGCGATCGAAGCAGACGCCGGAGACCGGGTCTCCGTGCTGACACCAGCTCTTGGATGGGGTGTCGACGTTACCCAGCGAGTTGGCGAAGATCTGGTAGATGTAGCCATTCATCCTGTCGAAATCGATGACGAACACCCAGTACCCCTGGCCCCCGGAAGGAACGAGGGCATAGAAGTCGGCCGAGGTGGGATTGCCACTGAACGTGTGGGAGTTGAACCACCAGAAGCTGGAGTGGACGCGGCCGAGGGCCGTCGGCGTGCCCTGGGCGGTCAGGGTCTGGATCGCCCAGAAGCGGGTGTTCGGCGCGTTGATGCCGTTGGGCATCACCTCGGTCTCGGAGGCGAAATCGATGCGGTACGCACCCGTCTCCGTCGCCGTGTAGCTGAGCCAGTTCCCGGGACCTTCGGTGTCGGCGGGGTCGTCGCAGAAGCCGCTCGCCGGGTCGATGGCGAAGGGGATCACGCACCACCCGTCGTCGAGGGGACTCGCCAGGCCCGTGTCCCAGTTGCGGCAGACCTCACCGGCCGGGCACTGCGCGTCGCCGGTGCACGCGGGGGCCGAGGGCCGCATGAGGAGGATCTCCGAGCCCCGGCGCGCCGTGGCGGGGTCGGCGACGCCACCCTCCAGCAGCCCGTCGTCGCTCGAGCAGAAGAGGATCTGCTCGCCGACGCTCCGGACGTCGACGAAGACGTCGGCGTACTGGTCGAGCCCCTGGTTCTGGAGCGTGCCGAGGGAGCCCTCGATCAGGGCCGCGGCCGGCCGCGGCAGAGCGCCGAGACCGATCCCGACGATCCCGAGCACGGCCAGGGAATGGGTCCACGAGGTTCGGGCGAGCTGCATGCAATTCCTCCCGGTGAAGGACACCGCTCAATCTCCCAGCGCCCCTCCACAATAGGTCCCCCGGACAGGGGAGTCAAAGGCGAGGGTGGAGGCCCGCGACTCACGGCCGGATCCTTGCCAGAGCCGATGGACCCGACTAGGCTGAACCCCCGGGTGCCCACCTCGTCGCGCGGCCCCGGCCCCTGGCGAGGGGCCCGGGACGAGCGCTCGAGGCCCGCGGCCACTCCACCCGCAGAGGAGCGACACCATGCGAATCCCGGCACGATCCTGGCTCTTGCCCACCCTCGGCCTATGCCTGGTCGGAGCGGGCTGCTGCAGCCTCCCCGACCTCGGCGGCGAGGCGCCCCCCGCCTCCCCGACCCCGAGCGAGGCCGCCCCGCCCTCCGGGCCGGTCGCCGCGCTCGGCCAGGCCCTGGCCGGCGCGGTCGCCAGCCAGCAGCCGGAAGCCCCGCCGCCGGAGACCCCGGCCGCGGGCACGGCCCCAGCGCTGGATCCGGCGACCGCGATGGCCCAGGCCATGGCCGCGCTGGGGAAGGTGGCCACTGGCCCCGACGGCCAGCCGCTGGCGATCGTCTCCTGGGAGAGCCTGCTGCCCATGCTCCCGGCCGTGCCGGCAGGCTGGACCGCCGACGAGCCCCACGGTGAGACCAGCGCCCTGGGCAACCTCACCCTGAGCGAGGTCAGCCGGACCTACCACAACGGCGACCAGACGTTCCACGTCAAGCTCACCGACTCCAGCCTCAACCCGGCGGCGATCCAGCTCTTCGCGATGGCCGGGCTGGTGAACCGGAGCTCCACCGACGGCTACGAGCGGGGAGGGACGCTGGCCGGGATGCCCATCGTCGAGAAGTGGAGCAAGGGCGACGCCGAGGCCGGAGTGACCGGCCTCGTGGCCAAGCGGTTCATCCTCGAGGTGCGGGCCACGGGCCAGCAGGACGCCGCCCGGGCCAAGGAGCTGTTCCAGGCGGCCAACCTGGGCGGGCTCGCTTCCCTGAAGTGATCCGCCGGGCCGGTGGCGGGAGCATCGTGCCCTTCCCGCGCTCGGACCTCTCCGGCCGCCGCGCGTCTCGGCCGCGCCGCGCCGGGCCGTCGGGTCAGGTGCGGGTCCCCGCCAGCGCCGCGAGACGCTGGGCCAGGTCTGCCAGGCCGCGCTGACGGGCCACCGCCACGCCGGTCTCCAGGAGCAGCCGCCGCTCGATCTCCCCCGGCGCCTCGGCGAGGGCCGGCCAGAGGGCCCGGCCATCCGGCTCGCGACGGAGCAGCGCGTCGAGGAGCTGCTGCAGGCCCGCACGCTGGACGCCCGGCAACTGGCAGCGAAACAGCAGCCTCAGCCCGTGCGCGCTCTGCCCGGCGTGGGCCCAGACGAGCGCCACCGCGGCCAGGGCGGCGTCCCGCTCCCAGGGCTCCGCGAGCTGCGCGGCCTGCGTGGTGGCCTCCGCCAGCACCTCCTCCACCTGCGGATGCCCCACCTCGGCCCAGCGGACCGCGACCTGGCGCAGGGCCTGGGCCCGAGCCTGGGGCGCCGCCAGCCGGGCCGCCAGGGACCGGGCCTCGTCGAGCAAGGGGTCGGCGGGCCCCGAGGCGGCGGCCAGCAACGCCCGCACACGCAGCACGGGATCGCGGATGGTGACCGCGACAGCGGCAGCCTCGGTCCACCGTCGGGCGACCGCCAGCTCCGCGACCAGGTCCGCGAGGGCCCCGGCCACCAGGGCCGGCGGTGAGAGCCGGGCGAGCGCGGCGAGGCGCGCGGCGAGATCCGCAGGCTGCGCGGCGGGATCCTGGGGCTGCGCGGCGGGATCTGCCGGCTGCGCGGCGGGATCCGCGGGGCGCGGGCTCAAGGCTCGACGACCAGGGTCTCGAGCCGGTCGAGCGCCTCGGCGAGCAGCCGGTCCAGGGGCAAGAGGGCCTCGGCCCGATTCAACTCCTTGATCTTCGCCCGGATTTCGGGATGGCGCGGCACGAACAACGAGCAGCTATCCTCGTGGGGGCGGATCGAGATCTCGTAGCTGCCGATGGCCTGGGCCAGGCGGATCGTCTCCTCCTTGTCGTAGGCGATCAGGGGCCGCAGGATCGGCCGGTCGGCCACCGCCTCGATACAGGTGAGGTTCTCCATGGTCTGGCTGGCCACCTGACCGAGGGACTCACCCGTGATCAGGGCCTGGATCTGCCGGAACCCGGCGAGCCGGCAGGCGAGGCGCACCATGAACCGCCGATAGAGCAGCACCGTCAGCGGCCGGGGCGCGTGCTCCTTGACCTGGAGCTGCAGCTCGCTGATGGGGATCAGGTGGAGGTGCAGCGGGCCGGCCCAGCGGGCCAGGACCTGGCAGAGCTCGAGCACCTTGGCCCGGGCCGCCGGCCCCGTGTAGGGCGGGCTATGGAAGTGCACCACCTCGAGGGGGCAGCCACGCCGCAGCATCCGATGGCCGGCCACCGGGGAGTCGATCCCCCCGGACAGCAGCAGCAGCCCCCGCCCCGACGCGCCCACCGGCAGCCCCCCGGCACCCGGGCGGGTCTCGCTGTAGACGAAGGTCGGCGGCCCGGCCTCGACGCCGATCTCGAACTCGGGGCGACCGAGATCGACGGCCAGGCCGAGCCGCTGCCCGACCTGATGGCCGACGAGGCCGCCCAGCTCCGGGCTGGTGTAGGGCAGCCGCTTGTTGGGGCGGCGCGCGGTCACCCGGAAGGTCTTCGCGGTCGGCGGCACGGTCGCCTCGGCCAGCTCCGCGGCGAGCCCTCCCAGGACCGTCGGGTCGGTGGAGTCGGTGCGGACCACGGGGCTGAGCGAGCTGATGCCGAAGCAGCGACCGGCCCGCGCCAGCACCTCCGGGACCGTCGCGGCCGGATCGCTCCCGGCCTGGGGCAACAGCAGGATCCGCCCCTGGTGCACCTCGATCTTCCAGGGCAGGCCCCGGATCAGCCGGGCCAGGTTGCCCACGAGGAGATCGACGAACCAGCGGCGGTTGTCCTTCTTCAAGAACAGCTCGCCGACCCGCAGGACCACGGCGTTGTACCCCGGCTCGGCCATCACTCCTCCTGCGCGCCGCGCCGACCGCTCAGCGATGGGCGCGCGCGACCTCCAGTTGGGCCGCGACGATGGCCGCAGCCGCATGATCGACCTCCTCCGCCGTCGTCTCCCGGGAGAGGGTGAGGCGCAGGTGGCCCCACCGCTCCGAGTCGCGATAGCCGAGCTGGACGAGGACCGGCTCGAGGGCCCGCGCCGCCGCATGGCAGGCGCTGCCGGCCGAGGCGATCACCTGGCGCGCCTCCAGGGCGTGCAGCAGGGGCTCGCTGCTCACGCCGGGGAGCGACACGTGCAGGTGGCCGGGGAGCCGGGCCGTGGGGTGGCCGTTCACGCGCAGCCCGGGGATCGCCTCCTGCAGCAGGGTCTGCAGCCGGTCCCGGAGCTGCCGCAGCCGGGGCACGTCGCTCGCCCGGGTGGCGAGGCCCCGGGTGACCGCCACGCCGAAGGCCACCGCGCCGAGCAGGTTGGGCGTGCCGGCCCGGCGGCCGGCCTCCTGGAGCCCTCCCCGCCAGAGCGGCCGCAAGGTCACGCCGGGCCCGCAGACCAGGGCGCCGCTCCCGGGCAGCCCGTGGACCTTGTGCGCCGAGAGGCTGACCAGGTCGACGCCGACGGCCCGCAGGTCCAGGGGCTCCTTGAGGAAGCTCTGCACTCCGTCCGTGTGGATCAGCACGTCCGCACGCTGGCGGCGCACGGCCCGGACGATGTCGCGCAGGGGCTGGAGGGTGCCGACGATGTGGTTGCCGTGCGCGATGGAGACCAGGACGGTCTCGGGACGGAGCTGGGCGGCGACCGCTGCGGGATCGACCAGGCCGTGCGCATCCACGGGCAGCTCGGTGAGGGCCCAGCCCTCCTCGCCCAGCGCCCGGCAGGTCTCGAGCACGGACGGGTGCTCGATGGCCGAGACCAGGAGGTGCCCGGGACGGCGGCGCCGGCGGGCGACGCCGAGCAGGGCGAGCGCGTTGGCCTCGCTCCCGCCGGAGGTGAAGACCAGCCCGCTCGCGGGGAGGCCGACCGCCGCCGCCACGATGGTCCGCGCCTCCTGGAGCAAGGTGTGCGCGTCGACACCGAGCTGGTGCAAGGCCGCCGGATTGCCCAGCGGCCGCGTGAGCAGCGGCTCGAGCGCGGCGCGCACCTCGGGCGCGACCTGCGTCGTGGCGCCATTGTCCAGATAGACGAACCCAGCCACTGCCGCTCCGCGGACCGCCCGGGCCGACCGAGTCGGCCGCGCCGGACGCCGGCATCCTCCAGATACAGGCAGTCCCGGCCGGGGGCAATCTCCCAGAAGCGCGCCTCCCCCGTCGCGGCCCTTGACCCGGCGCACCGGCGGAACCAGACTGAGCGGGTGGGCAGGGCATGCTACAGACGGTGATCCAGGGTGGGCTCGAGCTGGGCGAAGCACGGAACAGCCTCGCCCTGAGCACGACCGTGCTCGGGAGCCTCGCGTACCTGCCCTCCCAGGTGAGCCTCGCCGGGCTCGCGGACGCCCTGGCACTTTCGTCATGGCCAGCCGGGCTCCCCGAGGACCAGGTGGGCTGGGAGATCACGCCGGCCCTGGACGCCCCCAGCCTCGCGGGCGGCCGCGTGCTCGTGCGGCCCACCTTGCTCCTCACGACACCCTCCCGGCTGCTGGCCGTGGAGGGGGCGTGGCTGGAGGACCCGATCCTGCTGTCCTCCCGGCTGGAGCTGGTGGCCCACGCCGTGGCCGCAACCGCCAGGGCGGGCGGGTGGACGGGTCCCGTCGCGCTGGCGCTGATCAGCGCCCATCCCACGTCACCACTGGCCAAACCGGCCGCCGGCGCTTTGGATCCCGCCTGGCGGTGGTGCTCCTGGGAGGACCTGCTACGGACGGTCCGGTCCCAGGCGAGCCGACAAGGGCTGCCACCGAACCTCGGGCGGCTGGTGGACGATCTGGACGAGCTGCTGCTCCGGCGGGGGCTGGCCGGCCACGCCGGCCTGACCGGTCTGCTCCCCGCGACACCTCCCCTCGCCAGCCCCCGGATCCTCGACGGCTGGCTGCTCGAGGAGCCGTTTGGCGGCTTCGGCGCCTTGCCGCCCGGTCCGGGGTCGGTCCTCCTGCGAGAAGATTTTGGTCCTCGAGTACCAACGAGAACTGTTCCGAGGTAGCGAAAGAACCATGAGCGACCCGCTGCTCCCCGAGACCACCCCCCTCCCCCTCCCGGCTCCCCCGGAGGATCCCGCGCTCCGCCAGGCGCTGGTCGACGTCATCCGGGCGCAGCGGCTGACCGAGGCCTTCTATCGCCGGGCACGCGCCCTGCTGCGGGAGGTGGAGGTGGCCCTGCTGCAAGCCGAGCCGGTCCTGCAGCTCGTCCCGACGCCGGGCTACGACATCTACTCGCCGACGCTGCTGTCCCTGCACCAACCCGAGGGCTGGCTCCGCCGCTACCTCGCCCTCTTCTTCGCCGAGCCGCACGTCCTGCCCCCCCACCAGCTCGTCCCGGACCAGCCGCTCAAGCTGGTCTACCTGCTGCTCAACCTCGACCCCCAGAGCGTGGTCGAGGCCGAGCTCGACCTCGTGCTGCTGCACGACTGCACCGGCCTCACGGGCTCGCTCCCCACCTGGATCGAGGCGATCTGGAACCGGGGCCAGTTCGACCTCGCAGTCCCCCCCGACGGCTGGTACGGACGGCCCACCCCCATCGATCTCGGCTACGGTGCGAGCGCCCGGCTGCAGCTCCACCGCGTGCCCTTGCACCGCCTCACCGATCACGCCCGCCTCCAGGAGGAGGTGGTCACCCGGCTGCTCGACCGCTACCGTCAGATCGCCTGAGCCAGCGCCTTGCCTGGCGCCGCGCGCCCCGGTATAGTCGTCGCCGATTCGGTGCTGGAGAAGGGGCGGGTTCGATGGGCGAGACGGCCAGGCTACTCTGTCATCGCTGTGGCTTTCGCTCCACGGGCGCCGAGACCGTCTGCCCTCAGGACGGGCTCTACCTGATCACCGAGGAGGAGCACGCCAAAAACCCGCGAGACGCCTTCCTCGGCTCGGTGCTCGGGGGCAAGTACCCGATCCTCGGGATCATCGGCGCCGGCGGGATGGGCGCGGTCTACCGCTCGGTCCAGCCGATGGTGGAGCGCCCGGTCGCCATCAAGGTGATCCTCCCCGGCGGCGCGTTCAAGGGCGACGAGGCCAAGAAGCGCTTCCTCCGGGAAGCGCGGACCATCGCCCACCTCGACCACCCGGCCGTCGTCACCCTCCACGACTTCGGCACCGAGTCGGACGGCACCCTGTACATGGTCATGGAGCTGGTCCAGGGCCGCACGCTGTACAAGCTGCTGCGCCAGGGCGGGCTCACCACCCGGCAGGTGGTCGGGATCGGGCTGTCCATCCTCGAGGCCCTGGAGGCGGCCCACGCGCAGGGCATCGTCCATCGGGACATGAAGCCCGAGAACGTCATGCTGCTGGGCACCCTGAGCACCGGCCGCTCCCCGCGGGTGAAGGTGCTCGACTTCGGGCTGGCCAAGATGCTCGGGGGCTCGAGCAGCCGTCTCACCCGCACCGGCATGGTCTCGGGCACACCCCACTACATGTCGCCGGAGCAGGCCACGGGGGGCAGCGTCGACGGGCGCAGCGACCTCTGCTCTCTGGCCGCCATGCTCTACGAGGCCCTCGTGGGCCACCCGCCATTCGTGGCCGACCACCCGCTCCGGCTGCTCGCCCTGCGGGTCAGCCAGGACGGTCCGCCCCTGCCCGCCTTGCCCTGGATCCCGGCCGGGCTGGACAGCGTCCTCGCCCGGGCGATGAAGCGCCTGCCGGACGACCGCTGGCAGAGCGCGGGCGAGATGGCCACGGCCCTGGCCCGCGTCCCCCTGGGCCCCGAGAGCGACCTCCCGCTCCCCCCCTCGAAGGATCCGGGCGAGGAGGACGAATACGAGGCCGACGTCTCCACGCAGCGCCCCGCGCCGCCCTCCGGGTCCGCCTCGGCCGTGGGGCCGGCCCCGGCCGAGGCGCCCAGCGGGCCGCACACCCTGCTCGATTCGGGCGTCCACGGGGCGCCTGCCGGCGACGCGCCCGGGGTGCGGGCCGCGAACCGACGCGGCGGCTCCGGGCCGATCCCGGACCTGCAGGCCGCCCTGGAGACGATCTCCCAGCAGACCGCCGCGTTCATCGGCGAGACGCGCCGGCTCCCGGGGACGGGCAGCGACAACCTGCCGGCGACGGTGGGGCTGCCCGCGCTGCGTCGCGACGAGCTCCCCCCGTCCTCGCTCCCCGAGGCCACGGTACCGACCCTCATCAGCCCCATCGAGCCGGTGAACCCGCTGGCGGAGCCTCTCGCGGACTGGACCGGAGGCCCGGCGCCCACCGCGCCCCTGCCGCCGCTCGCGGGGGCCCGGCGCGGCACGAGGCACCTCACCGTCGTCCTGGTCGCCCTGCTCCTCTTCGGCGCGGGCGCGCTCCTGGCGTACCGCTTCCAGGCCGCGAACCACGCCCCGCCCAGCCTGCCGGCCGAGCCGGTAGAGCTCTCCAACCTCGCCACGGAGCCCGCGGGGGCCCGGCCCGTGCCACTGCCGCCCGTCGACCCGACCCCGGAAGCCGGGCCGGCGGAGACGAGCCCGCCCCCGCCGATCGCCGCGACCGGATCACCGGTGCCCGAGCCGCCGGCCCCCCCGGAGGAGGGCCACGCGGCTCCCCTCGACTCGGCGCCGCCGGTCGAGGACGAGGGCCGCTCGCGGCACACCCTCCTCAGCGAGCCTCCGGGCGCGCAGGTCTTCGGACCCGGCAAGCAGTTGCTCGGCGTGACCCCGCTCACGCTCGAGGAAGAGATCGCCCCGGGCAAGGTCGCCCGGTACCGGGTCAAGCTGAAGGGCTTCAAAGATCAGGTCGTCTCCCTCCCCCTCGACGGGACGGAGCGCCGCAAGCAGGTGAAGCTGCGCCGCGCGTCCGTGCCCGCCTCCCGGGGCGAGGTGCCGCTGCTCTGACCGGCCCGACCACGCGCGGCCGAGCGAGGACGCGGCAGACCGGACCTGGGCTCGGGCCCTCATCGTGGCGAGGTCGAGAGCGAGATGAACATGTCAGGGTGTCGGTTCCCGCTCGTCTTGAGTGTCTTGCTCTTGCTGACCGCCGGGTCTCCGGCGCTCCTGGCCAAGCCCCTCTCCCCCCAGAAGCAGGCGGAGCGACTCTCCCAGGAGGGGCTGGCCCTCTTCCGGGAGCGGCAGTTCCCGGAGGCCGTGTCACGCTTCGCCGCGGCCTACGCGCTCGACCCCTACTGGCGCTACCTCTGGAACCAGGCCCGGGCGCAGGAAGAGGGCGGGCAGGCCGAGGAGGCCGCAGCGTCCTACCGGGAGCTCATGCGCCACCCGAAGGTCCCCCTGAAGGACAAGTTCAAGGCCAGTGAACGCCTGGCCGGCCTCCAGCTCACTCCCCAGCGCCAGACCGGCGATCTCGAGATCGCCTGTCTCCCGGAGGCCGCGGCCTTCGAGCTGCGCGGCCCCGAGGGGACCGTGCAGGGGCGGTGCCCCTGGAAGCAGGAGGGGCTGGTCGTCGGGAGCTACCAGGTCCGGGTGGAGGCACCGGGGTATATGCCCGAAAGCCGCGCGATCCTCCTCGTCGCGGGGCAGCTCACCTCGGAGCAGGTCCGTCTCTCCCCCTTGCCCGGGCGGCTGCTCATCACCGCGACCCAGCCGGGCGGGCAGGTGACCGTGGGCGGAGTGGCCGTCGGCACGACCCCCCAGGTGGAGGTGGAGCTCCCCGCCGGAGAGCACGAGGTGCAGGTGATCTATCCCTGGGGGGTCCAGGTGGCCCAGCGGATCGACCTCCCCCCGGGCGGACGGCTCTCCTGGCAGGCCGACCCGCCCCCGGTGGCCCCGGCGCCGGTCCCGCTCCAGCCCTCATCCTGGCCCGCGCCCGCGGCACCGGCGCCGGTCGCCGCGAGCCTCCCGTCCCCGCCCCCGGACGGGGAGCCGGCGTCCAGCGCACCGGGCGGGGAGCCGACTGCTCTCCTCCCACCGCCCCTCCCGCCGGCGGGGACGCCGGCCGCCACGGCCCTGCTCCCGGAGCAGGCGGACGGGCACATGCC
Organism: Myxococcota bacterium; assembly: GCA_034005005.1. Taxonomy (GTDB): domain Bacteria; phylum Myxococcota_A; class JAVEVO01; order JAVEVO01; family JAVEVO01; genus JAVEVO01. Next base: position 12,254 of record JAVEVO010000035.1, on the reverse strand, counting down.
GACGGTCACGCCGCCGAGCTCCCGCCCGAGCCCGGACGAGGACCTGCGACAGCTCCGCCGGGAGCGCAGCAGCAAGAAGGCCTGGGGCACCTTCTGGGTGATCACCGGCCTGCTGGTCGGCGGCGGCGCGGGGGTCGCGTACTACCTGGCCTTGCAGGAGCACGAGGCCTCGCTCGAGCATCATGAGGCCTACGAGTGGAACCGGAGCTTCACGAACGACGTCATCCAGGCCGACTGGGACCGGGTCGTGGCCACGGACGAACGCTATCGCTATCTCATGTATGGTACCTACGGCGCAATCGGGCTCTCTGCGCTGCTCGTGGGAGTAGGGATCACGCAGTTCGCGATCATGCCGTCAGAGGATGAGCTATCGAAAATCTCATTCTTCCCCAGCATCGTCTGGGACGGAGGAATGCAGGGTCTTTCTTGCACCGGAAGATTCTGAAACGAGACAAAAGGCCTGAGATCGCCATGCAGAATCAACAAAAATCCATTTTCCTTTCAATTATTTGCATGTTATTTTACCTTAACGCCGGGGGTTGTCTCGAAGACAAGCCCCGCCTGACCCACCCCGTTGACGATCCCGATGGCGATCTCGACGGCGATGGAGTCACCAACACCAACGATGTCTGCCCATGGGATGTCGGACTCTTCAGCAACTGGGGTTGTGATCGAGACCATTTCGTATGCCGAGATCACCAGGAATCGATCAGAGAAACCGATCGATGTGATGGCTTCGTCGACTGCAAGGATCAATCGGACGAGAAAATCGACGGACACATCTGCTTCATGTGTGACAATGGCAAGAAGATCAAAGGGGATTTCGTCTGTGACGGTGCGAATGACTGCAGCGATGGCAGCGACGAGGATTCCTGCGGTTGAGCGGACTTCGTCAGGCGGCCTGCGCCGGCGCTCGCTGCGGTCCCCCCCTCCCCTCCTCGCCCCACCAAGGCCCGCCCGGCCGCCGGTCCTACCGCTGCTCCGTCTCCTGCCGGAGCGCCTGCAAGGCGTGGAGGCGTGGCAAGATCTCGGCCTTCTTCCCCGCGTAGTCGGCGTACCGCTCGAAGCAATCGATGGCCTGGGTGAGCAGGGCCGGATCGGCGCGGGCGGGGTTGTCCTCGTGCATCCGCCGGAAGCGCCACTCGAACGCCTCGCCGACGATCCGGAAGGCCTCGGGGAGGCGTGCCGCCCGCTGCTCGGGGGACAGGGCGTCGAGGCAGCCGAGGAAGCGATCCCGGGCCTCCACCGCGACGCGGAGCTGCCCCTGGCGAGCCGCGGCCGAGAGCAGGGTGAACAGGGCCAGGGGGTCGTGGCTGTAGCGGCCGTAGGAGGTCGCGCGGATCAGGGCCGCGAGCTGCTCCCGGGGCTGGCGCTTCGCCCCGTGCAGCTTGGCGAGATTCCAGAAGACCTCGTCGTAGTGGGCGTGGCCCGGCCCGACCTTCCAGCAGGCCCGCAGGGTGCAGGGTTCGAGCTCGGCGCCGGTCGCGGCCGCGGTCTGCAGCGCGTCCGGCGGGCAGGGGCAGGGCAGGCCCTCCACCCAGATGGGCCCCTCCGCGGAGCTCCCCAGGACCTTGGCGATCAGCGCCTCGTCGGAGAGCGCGGCGGGGGAGCTGGCGGCAGGTGAGCCGAGGGGCTGCTGCCGGGGGCGGGGTACCTCCCCACCGACCAGCGCGGCCGCCGACTCCGGCCGCGGGACGTGGGCCAGCTCCGGGTGGGACTCCAGCAGATCGTCGAGCAGGCTGGCGAGCCGCGCCCGGACCTCGATCAGGTTGTCCCGCAGCCGTCGCGTGTCGGCCAGGGTGCCCGCGACCCGCTCGTCGGGGAGCCCGGCGAGGGCCACCTTGGCCGACAGCACCTCCCGCCGGATCTCACGGAGCTGGCGGGCCAGGCCGAGGGTCTCGGTGTAGGCGGCCCGGACCGGACGGGCCGTGCCGGCCGCGCCCAGCAGCCGCTCCGCGCGCGCGATGGCCCGATCGCCCTCCCGCACGGCGTCCCAGCTCAGGGCCGCGAGGCCGGCGAGCTGCTGCTCGGCCTCGAGGCGGCGCTCGGCCGTGGTGCGGGGCTGGAGCGAGGCGCGCTCGGCCACGGGATCGTTGAGCACCGCCAGGGTGCGACCGTCGATGACCGGCAGGGGCGGGGCGAAGAGCCGGAACCCGGCCCAGACCAGGAGCAGGAGCAGCAGGGACGCGCCGACGATCCCGATGGCGAGGGTCAACTGCCGCTTCCGGCGCAGCCGCCGGACCTCCGCGGCCTCCTCGGCGAGGAGGCGGCGCTGCTCCTCCTGCTCGGCCGCGAGGCGGAGGTCCTGCTGCTCCTGGTACTGCTGCTGCAGCGCGAGCAGGGCCGGGTCGACCTGCGCGAGGTGGACCGTCGCGGGCGCCTCGGCCGGCATCCCCGGCACCGGCCGGGGCGAGAGGCGGGCTGCGGCCAGGAGCTCCGGCGCCACCGCCGGGAGGACGGTGGTGCCCTGCTCGTGGAGATCGGCAGTCTCCCGGGGCGCGGGCCGGGGCGCGGTCACCAGGCCCGCGGGAGCGGCCGTGGGATCGCTCGCCGCCAGCCCGAGGCCAGGGACCGCGAGGGTGACCGCCTCATCCTCCTCCTCGGCCGGCGCGGTGAGGAGGGAGCGGCGGTAGATCTCCTGGAGCTGACGGACCTCCTCGGCGCTGTAGGCGACCGTCGCCGGCGCGCTCTCCGGCGCGTCGTCGTGAGGGGCGTGTTTTGGGCCGTCGACCGCGGTCGGCGGGCTCCCCGGAGCGGCTCCCCGTCCCTGCTCTGCTCCCATGGTCGTCATCCTCGCCGGGTGGCTGGCGAGGCCACCCCACGCTGCGTGCCGTCGGTCGCGCGATGCTACCGGGGACACCGGGTCCTGGCAACCCCCGCGGCCGCGGCCGAGGAGCGTGTTGCGGAAAAGTCCGTCGCGAGGCGGTCGAGGCGCGGCGCAGGGAAGGAAGCACCGAGCCGAGACGCCGCAGGCGTACTCGAGGTACGTCGAGGACGGATCGGCCGGTGCTGACGCACCATGCGCCGATGCATCGGCCGCCGCAGCAGAACGCTTTGCGCAACACGCTCCTAGTCAGAAAGGCCCGGAGGAGGCGGGGGCGGGCGGAAGTGGACGGTCCTCCTCGTCCTCCTCGTCCTCGTCCTCGTCCTCCTCATCGGCCTCGTCCGTCTCAGGCTCGGGCGGGCTGGGCGCGACACCGTGAGCACCTTCCCGGTGGGGGACGGTCTCCCAGAGGTTGGGGAGCGCGGGGGCCGTGGCCGGGTCGCGCAGGACGAAAGTCTCAGCCAGGGAGCGGGCGAGCTGGAACTCGTCGATGTGACCACGATTGCGCAGCAGGTTGAGCATCCACTTGATCCGCCCGAGGTGGAGCTTGCTGACCCGCCCCTCCAGGAAGGCGCGGTGCACCAGGCGCGGCCGCGGGATCGCGGTGGAGAGGAACACGCACTCCGCGAGGCTGAGCTGGGCAGGCCGCTTGCCGAAGTAGTGCTCGGCCGCGGCGCGCAGCCCGAAGACCCCGGGGCCCCACTCGATGATGTTGAGGTACAGCTCGAGGATCGACTGCTTGCTCAGCTCCTGCTCGAGCCGCCAGGCGAGGATCACCTCCTGGAGCTTGCGGGAGAGCAGCTTCTCCCGGCTCAGGAAGAGGTTCCGGGCGAGCTGCATGGTGATCGTGCTGGCGCCCCGGGCGAACCGGCCCGACTGGAGGTTCTGGACGAGGGCACCCTTGACGTGCAGCCGGCTGAACCCCTTGTGGTTGAGGAAGCCGCCGTCCTCCTGGGCGATGACTGCGGTCAGGAGCAGGGGCGGGATCTCGGCGATCGGCGTCCAGGCCGGACTCCCCGGGCCCGTCGGCAGCTTGAAGAGCTCCTCCCGCTCCTCGTCCTCCCAGGTGTGCACGAAGGGCACGAGGAGGTTCTCCATGGCGAGCCCCGGTCCGAGGGACTCGAGCTCGATCTTCGCCACGTCGGGCTCGATGGTGATCACCACGTCCTCGGGCCGGGCCATGTCGAGCTGCAAGGAGGCCTGGAACGAGCACGTCCCGGACGCGCCGCGGGGTCGCAGGCGGGGGACGAGCTGCCGGGGCAAGGACTGGACGAGGTCTTCGACCGCCAGCTTCCCGGTCGCGAGCCGCAGCCCGACGCGGGGGGCGGCCCGGCCGAGGTCCAGCTCGCCGTCGACGACGAGCGGGATCCGGTTGATCTCGAGCTGGCTGGCCGCGGACTCGATGCGGCGCTCGGCCAGCGTCACCGCCAGGTCGATGTCGGCCTTCAGGGAGGCGAAGGGGATCGGCTCCCGGGCGAGCCCCGGGTGGGCGTACAGCAGGTCCTTCACCTGCACCTTGCCGATGAGGTCCAGCCGCTTCCCGGAGTCGACCAGGTCGAGCGCGAGATCGGCGTCGAGGGTACCCTGGCTCAGGGTGCCGGGCAGCAAGGCGGGGAGCGGGCTGCTGGCCAGGTCGAGCCGGCCGATCTGCAGGTCGAGGGACGCCGTGCGGTCCCGGGGCTGGAGCTGACCGACCATGACGATGGTACCAGAAGGGTCGCCCCGCAGGTCCGCCTCGAGGCCGAGGGTCGCGCCCTCGGCCAGGACGATGCGCAGGGCGCCGGACAGCCGGGGCCGAGGGGTCGGGTCACCCGGCGCGGGCGCGACCGCCACGACCTGCGGCAAGAACAACGAGATGCGCGGCCCGGCGGTCGCCGGCGCGGGCACGAGCAGTCGGCTCCGCCGCTCGGCCTCCGGCACCAGGGAGGCCTCCTCGCCCAGCTCCAGGCGGAGCTGGGAGGTGTGCAGCGCGACCCGCCCGTGCTCGAGGGAGAGCGGCTGCTCGCAGTCGAGCTGCACCGTGCCGCGCTGCAGCCCGGCCAGGAGCTGCCCCGAGACCCGGCAGGGGCCCCCGGCGAGGCCCACCGGCTCCAGGGTGCCGGTGAGGATCCGCTCTCCCGCGGCGCCCGCCGGCGCCAGCTCCAGGCTCAGGTTGCGCACCCCCAGCCCCAGCCCGCGCAGCTCCGCCTCGCCCCCGCTCACCGCGAGGGCGGGCAGGCCGTCCCCACGGGCGGCCGGCGCGTCGGCGGACGCCGGGGCGCCCGACTGCTGGCCGCGCGCGCGCCGGAGGCGGGCGGCGAGAGCCTCGATCGCCTGGAGATCCGCATGGAGCGCGGCCGGCCCGGCGCGCAGGTCGACCTGCAGCCGGGGTGCGACGAGCTCCGCGGCCGTCAGCGCGAGCCGCCGGCCGAGCAAGGCCCGCAGGGACCAGCGCAGCTCCACCGCCTCGACGTCGAGGGTCAGGGCCCCGGGTCCCGCAGGCGCGGCGCCCGCCCCGGCGATGCCCGGGACGAGGTGCACGCCCTGCAGGGTCACCCCGTGCAGCCCGCGCGGCTCGATCCGCTCGACCGTCAGCAAGGGGCCGTCCTGGGTGAAGCGGGAGAGCGCGTTGCGCAGCGCCATCTGGGCCAGCTCGCCGCGGAAGACGTACGCACCGACGGCCATCCCGACGAGGCAGGAGCCCAGGGCCAGCAGCACGAGGCCGACGACCCCGCCCCGGCGGCGGGGGAGCGGCGGTGCGGCCGGGCCGCCCGGGGTCGAAGGGGCTGGCGCGGTCAACAGCCGGCCCTGCCTCGCAACCCCTGGCCGCCTCGCGGGGGGGCGGTCCGGCGGGGAGCGTGGCGGCCGACCTCGGCCTCGACCGGCCGGTGGCTCGCCAGCTCGTGGCGCGCAAAGCGCCCGGCGTTCGAGAGGATCCGCATCGTCCGTGCTCCTCGTGCGGGCCCTCCCCGAGATCCGACGGCGGGGGCCGGCGCCGACACCTGGCCGGCTACACCTGCCAGAAGAATGGCGCAGGGTCAACGGGAGAAGGCCTCACCGGCAGCGACCGTCCCGGGGCGAGCAGGTGCGCGCCACCGCCGAGGGCTTGCCGGTGAGGGGATCGCAGCAGAGCTGCTGGGTGTCCTCGTTCACGGTCGGGACCGCGCGGCAGACCAGCTCTTCGGGACAGCCGACGCCGAGGCAGCCGAAGAAGACGTCGCTGCACTCGAACCCGCCGGGACAGTCGGCATCGACCTCGCAGAGCTGACCGCAGAAGAGGCGCTCGTCGCCCTCGACGATCGCCTGGAGGCACAACCCGGAGCTGCACAGCTCGCCGTTGGAGCAGGGTGCGCAGAGGTCGCTGACCCAGGGGAGGCAGCGGCCCGAGGAGCGATCGCAGATCTGCAGGTACTCGCAGAACTGGTTGTCCTCGCACCAGCCGCTGATGCAGCGCCCCCGCTGGCAGGAATCGCCGAGGGGGCAATCGGCCGTGGTGCGGCAGCCGGGCCGGCAGCGACCATCCTGGCAGACGGTGCCGAAGGGGCAGTGGGCGTCCACCAGACAGCCCTGGCGCTCGTCGACGCACTGCCCGCGAGCCACGTCGCAGAACGTGCCGGGTGCGCAGACGCTGTTGTCGGTGCAGCGCAGGGGCGGATGACAGGTGCCGTCCGCCGCGCAGCGCCAGCCCTCGCCACAGGCCCGGTCGCTCTCACACCGGCAGCGGCCCTCTTCCCGCGAGCAGGAGAAGCCCGGGAGGCAGCCCCGGTCGTCCGCACAGAGGCAGCGGGCGCGCTGCTCGTCGTAGGCGAAGCCCCCGGGGCAGCAGCTCGCCCCGTGGCAGACGCAGGCGGCGATCTCCGCCTCGTAGCGATGGCTGGCCGGACAGCACGAATCGGCCGCGCAGATGCAGGCCTGCTGGCGGACGTCGAAGCGGTGGTCCACGGGACAGCACGCGTCGCCGGCCGGCTGGCACTCCTGCTGCTCGGGATCGAAGCGATAGCCCTCGGGGCAGCAGGAGTCGGCCGCGCACTGGCACCCCCCGCCCGCGGCGACGAGGCGGTAGCCCGATGGGCAGCAACGATCGTCCTGGCAGAGGCAGAGCTCCACCTCGGGGCTGTAGACATGGCCGGCCGGGCAGCAGGAGTCCGCGGCGCAGCGGCAGCTCTCCCCGGCGCCGACCGGCTGGTAGCCCTCGGGGCAGCAGCCCGGCCGGGTGCAGCGGCAGGTGGTCGTGACCGGATCGTAGTCCGTCCCCGAGGGGCAGCAGTCCACGGACGCGCAGCGGCAGGCGTCCACGGCCGGCTCGTAGACGTGACCGACCGGGCAGCAACGGTCCGCGACGCAGTGACAGAGGCCGTCCGACCTACAGCGATGGCCGTCGGGGCACGCGGCGTCCTGCTCGCAGAGGCAGCTCCCCTCGTGCAGGCGGTAGCCCTCCGGGCAGGGACCGCCGGGATCCGAGCGGCCGCAGCCGCCAGCGAGCAGCAACAGGCCGACGAGGCCGGAGGTCCAGCCGGTGCGAGCGCCCCCGCCGCGGCTCATGGCGCGCCTCCCCGGTCGACCACGTAGGCGATGCGCACCGTCCTGCCGGAGGGCGGGACCGACTCCTCGTCGAAGACGACCGCCCGGATATCCGCGTGATAGCGCCAGCCGGCCCCGGCTTCGCCCGCGGGCGGGACGAGCCGCCCGTCGACGCGCACCGCGAGGGTGTCGAGCACCGGGATGGCCGAGAGGGGGAAGATCAGGTTGAGCGCGCCGACCCGCTGGCCGAGCCTCTCCAGCAGCGGCTCGAAATCGCTCAGGCAGATGGAGCCGCTCACGCCTCCCGTCAGCTCGCTCACCGCGAGGTAGCGAGTGGCTGGCGGGACGTCGGCTCCGAACACCTCCTCGTCCCCTTCCGGCACGCAGCCGTCCGGGGGCAGGCCGACGATGGCCGAGAAGGTGGCCAGCCGCTCGTCCCCTGGCCGCCGGGTGCGCTGCAGGAAGCGGGCATAGTGAGCAGGATGGCCGAAGGAGCCGTCGTCCTCGTCGCTGACGACGACGACCGCCAGCGCGCTGTCCGCGCGCAGGAAATCCCGGTTGGCCTCCGGGAGCATCGCCTCGTCGAGCGCGAGGCGCATGGCCGCGAGCCCCTGCTCGAGCCGCTCGCTCCCCGACGGGAAGTCCACCAGCTCGGCGAAGAGCGCGACCTGGTCCGCCACTTGCGGGGTGATGACCCTCACCCCCCGGGCCTCCCGCAGCTCGCCACCCGTCGCGGCAGAGTCCACCTGGGTGGAGATCACGCCGACGTGGTAGTCGATGTGACGCTGGACCAGCTCCTCGATGAAGTGCTGGAAGCTGGCCGCGAGGAGGGACCGCTCGTTGGCCATGGAGCCGGAGTTGTCGACGATCCAGAGCACGTCGACTTTTAGTACCTTTTGACTATATTCATCGACCTGGTAGGGGTCCACCAGCAGAGGATCGACCACCACGGCCCGCTGCAGCGGCGGGGTGACCACGGGGGCCGGGACGAGCTCGGGCTGGGCGAGGCGCGGCTGCTCGAGCTCCGGTCGAGTCGTGGACGGGGGGAGCAGACGCGGGGCGACGACCCGGGGACCGATGGCCGGGAGGCCTCCCGGCTCACCGCAGCCCGGGCCGGCCGCGACGAGCACCCCGAGCAAGGCACCGAGCCGGCGCGCCCGGGTGGCTGGCCGCGCCCCGGCCTCGGGGTGCCACGGCGAGCGGGGGGCGGAGCTGGATCTGGACATGGGGGCAGCATAGCGCCTGCCCGGACGCAGGGCAAAGAGGCCAATCCGGCTGCGTGGCGGCAGGCCTCCCCGGCGATCCGCCAGGGAGGACGGCGGCCGCTTCCGTTGCGCCGCCACCTCCGCTACCCTGGTCCCATGCCCCAGCAACGCCTGCACCTCCGGCTCCGTCTTCCCCATCCCCCCGAGCGGGTCTTCGCCCACTTCGCCGACCACGAAGGGCTCGCCCGCTGGCTCGGCGTCGACCGCGTCGAGCTGCTGCGGGCCGTGCCCGACGGAGGCGCCGGCACGGTGCGGCGCGTCCACCTGCACCTGCCCGGCGGACTCCCGACCAGCCTGGAGGAGACCATCGAGCGCGCCGAGCCGCCGCGCCGCCTGGTCTACCGGGGAAAGCCGGGGCTGCTGCTCAACCGCTACCAGGGGGATCTCCGCTTCCCGGTCACTCCCGACGGCTGCTCCGTGGAGTGGACGATCCACCTGGCGACGCGCCTGCCCGGCGCGGACAAGGCGCTGGCCCTGCACCTCACCCGCCTGTTCTGGGAAGGGCTCCGGCGCCTGGAGTCGCTGCTCGGACCCGGGCCGGGAGTCCCTCGCACCGGGAGGCTGGTGCGCGCCGGCGGCTCGGGAGACATCCCCTGCTGCGAGGCCGCCGAGGAGGAGGTCTACGGTCGCCTGCTGCGGGAAGCCCAGCAGACCGGCGTCGAACAGACCCGCCGCGCCCTGGCGCTGAGCGCCACGGGGGAGATCCACGACGCGCGCTACTGGTTCCTCCGGGCCTCGTCCCTGGCCACCACCTTCCTCCTCGACCGGGTCCAGTCGGGCTGCTTCTTGCACCCCTGCTGGGTGCTGCGACTGCTCGTCACCGCCCACCGGTACATGGAGCGGAGCCTGGTGGCCGCCGCGACGCCGGGGGGGACGCCCGAGGGACACTGGCGAAGCTGGCTGCGCGCGACCGCCAACGCCTCTTCCTGGTGGCCGACGCCGATCCAGGGGGCCGTGCACTCCATCGCCAAGGGGACCAACCTGCACGTCGCCGAGGACTATCCCCGCGCCCTCGCCGAGCTGTTCGCGCGCACCCGGCACCTGCGCTGTGCCATCCGCTGGACCAGCTACCTGGACGACTGGCGGGCCATGGCGCCGGCCTACGATCAGGCCTGGGCGCTGATCCGGCCCGAGCTGCGGCTGCTGCTGACCCCCCGGGAGCAGCTCGCGACCACCCTCGGGACGAGCCAGGAGAACGACCTGCTGCTGGAGCGGCTGCTGCTGGGCCTCCCCCGGGAGCGGGAGCTGGCCTGGGAGCGGGGGCTGCGCCTGATCACCTTGCTGCACACCCTGGAGCGACCCTCCACCTCCTCCATCCCCTGCACGCGCGTCGACCTGCCGGCCGAGGACGGATGGCTGCCCCGGCCGGAGGCCAGCAGCGACCGGGAGTGAGGCTCAGGGCACTGCGCCATAGGGCGAGCCCCATGGCAGGGAGGTGGAGTGTCGCGAGCAGGCGAGGGACTGGCCCTGGCGGAAGAGCTCGCCCTCCCACTGCCACGAGAAGGTCGCCGAGTCGGGCTCGACGAACAGGGACAGGGCGAAGCGCAGCTCGTCGCCCGGCTCGAGCGGCAGGCGCCGCAAGGGGAAGAGCATCTGCCCCCAGTGGGTGTTGATCCCGGGAGCGGTGGAGAGGGTGACGGAGGGCGAGAGCTGCGCATCGAACCAGCCGACCACTCCCGTGAGGGGCCCGGGCGCGGTCAGGGGCAGCCGCACCTCGCCGGTGATCGTCGTCGTCGACCCCGGGTCCAGGGTGTGGGGATCGATGGTCAGGAAGGGCTGGGCCGGCCCGATGAGGTCCTCGGGGTAGGTGTGCAACACGTAGGCCCGGCTCAGCGCGGCCTGCCGCATGGGCGAGAAGTCGAAGCCCGCGATGGGGTGGTCCCAGTAGGCGATCTCGCTGAAGGCCAGCAACCGGGCCGGCGCCAGGTGGAGCTGGATGCTGCCCGGACAGAGCAGCCCGCCGGGAGCGAGGTGCCGCCGCAGGTCAGCGAGCACCGGCAGCATCTCGTCGGTGATCACGAAGTTGCCCATGCACTCGGAGATCACGAGATCGACCGGCTCCGGCAAGGTCGTGGTGAGGCTGTCGGCCTCGAGGAAGACGATCCCGTCGAGGCCGCTGGCCTGAGCGCAACGCCGGGCCATGCGCACGATCGGCGCCGGCTCGATGGCGTAGACCACCCGGGCGCCGGCACGCCGCGCCAAGAAGGCGAGGATCCCGGTGCCGGTCCCGACGTCGGCCACGGCCATGCCCGGCCGGACCAGCTCCTGGATGGCCGCCGCGAAGGCATCCATCCGGACCCCGTCGCTGAGCAGCCGCTTGTGATAGTCCGCGCCGACGAAGTGGCCGCGGCTGACCTGCTTGTTGCTCTGGTTCATCCTTGCCCTCCGGCCGGCTGGCCGCTCCGGCAGGGAGGCGGCGCCCCCCATTGTCGGGCGGGGCGAGCCCCGGGGTCAAGCTGCAGGCCGGCCTCTGCTCATGCTCGTGCTCGTGCTCGTGCTCGCACCTCGACACCGCGAAGATGACCGGTTGGCAGACAGAGGGTGGCTGGTGGCGACCGGCCTGGGCGCCGGCTAGTACAGCGGGGCGGAACTGTCGATCCATACCCGTGAGATAACGGACCTCTCCTGCCCGGCATTTGCTGGTTTTACGGGAAGATATCTCTCGCAGAGCCGCCGAGCCGCAGAGGCGCGGCACGGGCCTCCTGCCCGTCGTCAGGCAGGCCATGCACAACGCGTGTGATGCCGTCGATCATCCGGGCAGCGCCGAAGTTGAGCAGTAGACCGAGCCGCTTGTTGGCCAGTCGGACGTAGGTGAGTGTCTGCTTCTTGTCGACAGGAGCCAGATTCTCCATGGATTTCAACTCGACAATCACAAGGCCGTCGACTAACAGGTCGGCCTTGAAGCCCGCGTCGAACACTAGGTTCTCGTAGCAGATGGAGATAGGTACCTGGCGCTCGACCTGATGCCCGCGCTGGGCCAGTTCGTAAGCCAGCACGGTTTCGTAGACGGACTCCAGCAGTCCGGGTCCCAGAGCCTTGTGGACGTGAAGAGCAGCGTCCACGATCTCGCCGGAGATCTCGTTTTCTTTCGGTCCCTTGCTCATCTTTTTTCCCTCTGCGGCTCTGCGGCTCTGCGAGAGAATTCTTCGGCTTCGTCCCGTTCCGGCTTCGCCGCCGCTCATGCTTGCAGGGCCCTGCCGGTGTAGGTCCAGCGGAACGGCCGCGCCAGGACCGCGTTGAAGTGCTCGATGAAGGCGCGGACACGCTGCTCCAGGTCCGCCACGGAAGGGAAGCTGGAGCGCCTGAGCAGGCGGCGAGCCAGGAGCCGGCTTGGTGGGCTCGATGCGCTCCAGGGCCGGCATGCCGGTCTTCTCGTCCGTGCTCACCACGTGCGCACCCTGCTCCGCCAGTGCCGCCGCAGCCAGATACGTGTCGCACAGCCGCGTCACCGCCTTCTCGTAGCTGACCGGATCCTCCCGCTTGTCCTGCGACGTGAGCCAGTAGCGGCTCAGGTGTGGTCGCAGGTCGACCTCGCGAGAAAACGGCGCACCTGCCGGACGGAGATCTTGGCGACGATCCCGCGCTTGATGACCTCGACGGTCAGATCTCCGATCGCCCAGTGCGATGTGGGCCAACCGCTGTCGCTCGGCGGCTCGCAAGCTACC
>JAVEVO010000034.1:0-49548 GCA_034005005.1 Myxococcota bacterium | reverse complement strand
CCTCGCCTACCCCCACGCCCACGGCCCCATCACCCACGCCCTCCCCAACGCCCTCCCCATCACCCTCACCCTCGCCCTCACCCTCGCCCTCGCCCTCGCCCTCGCCCTCGCCCTCGCCCTCGCCCTCGCCCTCGCCCTCGCCCTCGCCCTCGCCCCCTTCACCCTCGCCCTCACCCTCGCCTTCGCCCTCGGCAGGGAACTCGAAGGGCAGCACGATGGGGTTGTCCACGACGTCGTACGGGACGGCCAGGTCCAGCGCGACCCCCGCGACGGTGACGAGCTGCTCCTCGCTGTCCGTGGGCAGGAGGTGCTGCAGGCAGAGGGAGGCATACCCGGCGCTCGCCGGAGGGGCGTCGAAGACCGGCAGGGTGCCCCAGGGAGCCGCGGTGGAGGGATCGGCCGGATCGAGGTCGGGCTGGACCTGATCGAAGCGCAGGTTCAGCGCAGAGTCGTCCAGCACCAGCCCACCGGCCTCGTCGTCCACCAGCGGATACCGCCGGGCGATGTCCTGGCTGAAGCAGAAGCCGAGGTTGCGCTTGAACCAGATCGGGGTCAGCAGGATGTCCTCGGGCTGCCGATCGGCCTCGCGCAGGGTCGGCGAGTTCTCCCCGTCGTAGTCCGGGTTGGGGATCTCCTCGCCGGTCCCCGGGAAGACCCGGAGCAGAGCCGAGTAGTCCGCGGTCACCCACGCCGCGTCGGGGTTGATCAGCGCGCAGTGCAGCGCCTCGGTCCGCTCCCGCTCGGTGAAGTCCGCGTCGCGCAGACCGCTCACGGACTTGAGGTCGTTGGCCTCGTAGTCCCCGTCGACCTCGACCTCCACGACCTGCCAGAGGGAGGTGGCCAGCCCCCCGGCGTCGAGGGTGTCGAGGATGGGGTACTGACCCGGGAGGGGCTTGCCGTCCCGCACCGGGACGTAGACCTTGCCCGGTGCGGTCGTCACCGAGCCGAGGTCGACGAACTGGTACGATTGGCCCGCCGCGAAGCCGATCTGTAGCACGAAAGCCCTGGGGATCCCGAGATCCTCGCTGTGGTCCGTGCCGAGGACCGTGTCGGGCATCCCGTCGAGGCTGAGCACCCCGTACCGCCCCTCCTCGGCCGGCTCCTGGCACGCGCCGAGGCCGAGCGCCAGGCCCCCCAGGGCGAGGACGACGACGATCCACCGAGAGCACGCGCGCGGCCGGCGACACCCGGAGAAAATGGCCACCTCAGCCCTCTGTCGCATTCCGTCTCCTCCTCCGACGACCCCCGGGAGGCGGGGCTGGTTGGATGTCCCGGGCTCGCTGGTGAGCACCACCGGAAGCGGCCGCAGGAGATCTCCCGGATCCTGTCGACGCTACTGGGAATCGACCGCAGGATACTCCGATCCGGGCGGCTGCGCGCAAAAAAACGACCGCCGGTCGCCACGACATCGCTGCCGAGGCCCCGGAGGCGGGGCCGATTGACCACTGCAGCCCGGCCAGGTAGGCTGCCTGCCTACCAGCCATCGCGCGGAGGAGGACCTGGATGCCACACTGGCCGTCGGCCGCTCGTCACCGTCCGGTGCAGTTCCTCGCGCTGCTGCTGCTGCTCCCGGGGACCGCCCGGGCCGGCGGGTTCACCATCCCGCTGGTCGGCGCGCGGATGCTGGGCCAGGCCGCGTTCACCACGCACCCCGACGACACGACCACGATCTACCACAACCCCGCGGGGCTGCTGCTGCTGCCCGCCTGGCGGGCCGACGTCTCGGGGACGGGGATCCTGGCCGGCACGTACTACGACCGGATCGACTACCCCCAGCTCGGCACCAGCGGTGAGTTCGACACCAGTCGCGCCCCCGGGGGGGCGTGCCCGGTGGAAGGGGCCGCCGCGGGCTACGACGCGCAGGGCTTCGTCCTCGAGCCCTGCTTCCGTCCGACCGTCGAGCCCGAGAGCCGCTTCGGCGTCATCCCCTTCGCGGGTGTCGCCGCCCCCCTCGGGGACCTGCCCGTCGCCCTCGGCATCGGGCTGTACTCCCCCCACAACGCCACCGCGGCCTTCCCCGCGGACGGCGCGCAGCGCTACCAGGTCATCGACGGCAGCATCACCACGGTCTACGTCACGCCGACTCTGGCCCTGCGCGCCCACCCGAGCCTGCTCGTCGGGCTGGGGTTCTCCTACATCCGGGCCAACGCCAGCTTGCGCCGGGCCTTCTGGCTGCCGGCCGGCCTGAACCCCGAGGAGATCGTCATCGACCTGGACTCCACGGGCACCGCCTACGGGTACAACACCGGGCTGATCTTCCTCCCCGGCGAGCTCGCCGCGCCCCTGGCCGGGCTCGAGCTCTCCCTCGGCTACACCTCCGCCGCGGACCTGCGCTTCCAGGGCGACATCCGCGTCCTCGGGGCGGGCCCCCTGCTCGGCCCCCTGTTCGAGCCCGACTTCCAGGAAGGGCAGGCGATCACCCGGGAGGCGACGGCCGAGTTCACCGTGCCGGACACGGTCCGGGCAGGGATCGGCTACACGCTGGGCGAGGTCTTCTGGATCGGCCTGGACATCTACTACAACCGCTACTCCCTGTACGACGAGCTGACGATCCGGCTGCGGGAGCCCCTGGGCACCCTGCAGGAGTTCGCGGAGCGGAAGGACTCCTTCGACTGCTGGAGCCTCGGCACGGGAGTGCGGGTCACGCCGCAGCCGTTTGTGGACCTGCGGGCCGGGTTCTTCTACGACGGGTCCCCCTACCCCGACCGCACCTTCTCGATCCTCAGCCCCGACTCGGACAAGCGCGGCGTCACCGGCGGGCTCTCCCTGCGGATCGTCGCCGGCCTCGAGCTCAGCCTCGGCTACATGGCCCTCTGGTACGTCGATCGGCAGGTCTCCGACAGCGACCTCCGTCCGGGCTTCACCCTCGGCGGGGCCGAGTTCCGGGCGCCCTTCTCCGGAAACGGCCAGGTGGTCGACAAGCTGGTGCACATCGGCGCGGTGCAGCTCTCCTACACCGGCGCGGGCTCGCCCCGGGCCGCCGACTGAGCAGGGCGCCGCGACCGATGCCCGACGCGCCCCGACTGCGGATCCTCTACTGCGAGCCCTTCGCTACCGGCTCGCACGAGGCCTTCACCCGCAGCCTGACCGCGGGGCTCGACGCGGACTTCACCGTGCTGACCCTGCCCGGCCGGAGCTGGAAGTGGCGGATGCGCGGCGCGGCGGCCTGGTTCGCCCTCGAGGAGCGCGCGGCCCTCGACCGCCCCCACGACCTGCTGTTCGCCTCCTCGTTTCTGCCCCTGCACGAGCTGCTCGGCCTCGCACCGCACCTCGCCGGCATCCCCAGCATCCTGTATTTCCACGAGAATCAGCTCGCCTACCCCGTCCGGCCCGAGTTCGCGGGCGAACGGGACTTCCACTTCGGCTTCAGCCAGCTCCTGGCGGCCACGGTCGCCACCGTGCCGGTCTTCAACAGCCGCCACAACCGGGACAGCTTCTGCACCGAGGCCGCGCGCCTGCTCGCCCGGCTCCCGGACCACGTGCCCCGGGGCCTGGTGGAGCAGGTCCGTCGCCAGAGCCTCGTGCTGCCCCTCCCCCTCGACCTCGACGCGCTGCCGCCCGGCGACCTCGGCGACCTCCCCCCGGGCCCGGGCCGCGCGGCGGGGCCCCTGATCCTCTGGAACCACCGCTGGGAGCACGACAAGGACCCCGACGCGTTCTTCCGCGTGCTCGCCCGGCTGCAGCAGGAGGGGGTGCCCTTCCGGGTCGCGGTCTGCGGCGAGCAGTTCGCAGAAAAGCCGCCCGTGTTCGCCCGGGCCCGCCCGGAGCTCGGCGCCCGGGTCGTCCACTGGGGCCACCTCCCCGATCGCCAGGCGTACGCCCGCCTCCTGGGCCAGGCCCAGCTCGCGCTGTCCACCGCGCAGCACGAGTTCTTCGGCATCGCCGTGCTCGAGGCGACCCACTGCGGCGCCCGGCCCCTGGTCCCGGACCGCCTGGCCTACCCCGAGCACTTCCCCCCGGCGCTGCGCTACGCGGACGAGGCGGACCTGCTGCGGCAGCTCGGCGACCTCTGCCGGGCCTGGACCGCGGGGGACCTCGACCTCCGGGCCGACCGCCGGGAGCTGACGGCCCCCTACGCCCGCGACCACGTCCTGCCCCGCTACCAGGAGCTCTGCCAGCGGCTCGCCACGCGCCCCCCCCGCACCTGAGCCGCGGCCCGCCGGCCGCCCGCCGCGGCTCGCGACCGGCTCGCCATGACGCAACCATGACCTGCGCCGGCCATGCTGCAGCAGGGTGCCCGGACGCGCACGGGGCGCGGCCGGCCAGCGTCGCCCCCGGAGCCGGCTGCCGGCCGCGCCCGGGGTGCTGCAGGAGAACCTCGTGAGAAAGCTGCTCTTGAGCTCCGTGTTCGGTCCCTTCGGCGTGGACGATGCGTACGGCCGCAAGGAGAACCGGATGGAGCTGATGCACAACCAGGTCACCCGCGAGCAGGGGATCTTCTCGCTGCGCTTCCACCACCCGAGCTTCGGCCTGCACTTCCTGGCCGAGAACGTCGAGATCCCCACGACGGTCCTCGACTTCCCCACGGAGGACGAGTTCCGGCAGGAGGTCGCGCGGGGCTACGACTTCGTGGGGCTCAGCTTCATCCTGCCCAACTTCGACAAGGCCCGGCGGATGGCGCAGATCGTGCGCGAGGTCTCGCCCGCCAGCCAGATCGTCCTCGGGGGCCACGGCACGAGCATCCCGGGGATCGCCGACCGGATCGACTGCGACCACGTCTGTCGCGGCGAGGGGGTCGGCTTCTTGCGCCGGCTGCTCGGCGAGGACCCGACCCGGCCCATCCGCCACCCCGTCGTGGTCAGCTCCTGCAACCGTCAGGTGCTGGGCGTCCCCGTCCCCGACGGCGCCGCGGTGCTGGTCCCTGGCGTCGGCTGCGCGAACCGCTGCCGCTTCTGCGCGACCTCCCACTTCTTCGACGGCTACACCGCCTACCTGCCGACCGGCCGGGCGATCTTCGACGTCTGCTGCGAGGCCGAGGCCCGCCTGGGGGTCACGGATTTCGGCGTGCTCGACGAGAACTTCCTCAAGCAGCCGGCGCGGGCCCGGGAGCTCGTCGCCTGCCTCGAGCAGGCCCACAAGCCGTTCACCTTCGGCATCTTCAGCTCGGCCGAGACCCTGGTGGGCCTCGGGGACCTCGACCTGCTGGTCCGGCTCGGGGTCACCTTCCTCTGGATCGGCGTCGAGTCCCAGCAGGAGATCTACGCCAAGAACCAGCAGGTCGACTTCCGGGCGCTCGTCGCGGCCTTGCGCCGGCGGGGGATCGCGGTGATGGCCTCGGCGATCCTGTTCCTCGAGCACCACGACCGGACCTCCCTCTGGGAGGACGTGGATTTCGCCATCGGGCTGCGGCCCGATTTCCTGCAGTTCATGCAGCTCGGCCCGCTCCCCGGGACGGCCCTGTACGCGGACTACGAAGGCCAGGGCAAGCTCCTGCCGGACGTGCCGTACGCCGAGCGACACGGCCAGGACCGGATCTGGTTCGCCCACCCCCACTTCTCCCGGGAGGAGACGCGATCGGTCCTCCGGGAGGCCTTCGACCGGGACTATCGTACCAATGGCCCCTCCCTCCTGCGGAACATGCAGACCAACCTGTGGGGGCTGCGCTACGTGACCGGGCACCCCGATCCCCGCGTCCGGGCCCGGACCGCGGTCTGGCGTGCCGCGTGCGTCCGGGTCCGCCCCCTGCTGCGGGCCGCGGCCCTCTGCGCGGAGAACGCAGCCACCCGGGCCCTGGTGGCCGAGCTGCGGGCCGAGTACCGGGCCCTGCTCGGGCCGCCGACCGCCCGGGAGCGGCTCCTCGCGGCCGCGGTCTGCGGCTACGCGGCCCGGGAGAAGCTGCGCTGCCGGCTGCACGGCGACGCGCGCCAGCCCCCGGTGATCCGCACGACGTACCGGCAGCCCCCGGCCCGGGAAGCCGACCGGGTGCCGGCCCTCATGAGGCCGCTGGTCGCGCGCCCCCTGGTCGCCGCCCCGCCGACACACTCGGCGTAGTCCTTTGGGACAGGGTCTTCGCGCCCCTGGTCGGGGCGAGGCCGAGACCGCGACGGGAGCCTGGCGGCCGGCGGTCTCAGCCGACCTGGACGACGAGGAGCTGGCCGGCGACGACGAGGTAGAGCAGCCCGTACTCCGGGTCGTAGGCCAGCCCCGCGACCCGGTCCCCAGGGTAGGACGCGAGGACCTCGTGGGTGTCGACGACGACCCCGTCCACGAGCTCGTGGACCCGCAGGGCCGGCGACGTCGCGAACGAGTCCGCGGCCACCACGAAGACCCGGCGGGGGTCGGTCGGGTCCGCGAGCACGTCGCCCCGGTCGGCGCCGGGGATGACGACCACGCCGGGCTGCTGCGTGGCCGTATCGACCGTGCCGAGATAGCCGTCCTGGAAGGACTGCAGCCCCGTGGCGACGTACAGGCGGTCGGCCTCCGCGGCCAGGGTCAGGCCCTCGATGCCGTTGGCGAGGACGTCGTGCGCCGTGGCCAGGTCCACGTCGGGCAGGTCCTGCACCGCGAGGGGGCCCGACTGGGCGATCTCGAGGACCCGGATCCGGGTCCCGCTGTAGTTGTGGTCGGTGACGTACAGCCGGTCCCGATCCGGCAGGCCGGGCGGGGTCGCGGACTCGAGCCGCCACTCCAGGGCCAGGGTATTGCCGAGGGTGCCCAGCCAGTGGCATTGCCACGGGGGCGGTGCGGGCGGCCAGCTACAGCCAGCCTCCAGCCGGGACCGGTACGCGTGGCGCTGGACCTCGGCGAGCCCGGTGCCGGACGGGTCCAGCGCGAGCACCAGGAGCGTCCCGCCGACGATGTCGTGGACGAACAGGCGCGTGGGGCCGTCGTCCTCGCGGTGGGCCTCCTTGATCGCGAACCCCGCGACCGCGATGCGGAAATCCACGGGGGCCGCGGTCGGCTGGCCGCCCTCGGGGTTGACGAGGAGGGTGCCCGCGGCGGTGTGGCCTGCGACGGCCAGCACCCAGAGCTGATCCCAGCCGAGCCCGGCGTCCGTGGTCCGCCCGAGGAGGCCGAGCGCGTAGATCAGGCCGTGGTGGCGGTCGCGCGCCAGCCAGCCCTGGGGGATCCCGCTGGTCCAGGGCACCGGCAGCGCGTCGGGGGAGACCTCGAAGGCGAACAGACCGGAGACCTCGTCCCGGGTGACCGCGACGAAGCGGAGGTGCGGCCGGCCCGCGGCGTTGGCGGTGCTGGCGTCGAACACCACGAGCTCGTGCTGCGCGTTCACCACCAGGGCGCCGGGCGCGGCGTCGGGGATCGCTAGCGTGGTGAGGAGGGCGGTCGCCGGGGCGGTGGGCCGGCTCACCGCGTAGAAGCTCAGGTGGGACACGGGGAAGGTGGCCACCCCCGCCGTGATCGTTGCGCCCGAGACGGGCTCCCAGAGGGTGTCCGTCGGGCCGTCGAGGGTGAGGACCGTCAGCCCGCTCCCGCTGCCGGCGCAGGAGAGCGTGACGGTCGCCGGGGTCGCGAAGACCTGGCCGTGGGGCGTGAGGCCGAAGACCCCGCCCACCGCCTCCTGCCCGGCGGGCAGGGGCACCGGGGGCTCGACGGTGGCGACCGTGAGCGTGACCGGCCCACCGAGCGCCCCCGCGGGCACCGTCAACCGGGCGCAGGGGTGATCGATCACGCCCCCGCCGGGTCCGACCTCCTCCGCGGTGGACGCGGCGCGTCGGCCCGCGTCGTCGTCGTCACAGGCCGCCGAGCCCAGCGTCAGGCCCAGGGTCAGCAGGGCGAGCAGCGAGCGTGGGACCGAGCTTGCTTGACCGTGCACCTGCCCCCCCCTGCGCGCCGGTCGGGCGACCGGGGCGGATCACCTCGGAAAGCCAGAGGATCGCACGGACGCGCCGCGTCGGCAAGGTGGTGGTGGGGAGGGGGAGCGGCCGCCGGCAGCGAACCCGCCGGCGGCCGCAGACGCGCCTACTGCTGGATGAGCTGGAACTCGATCCGGCGGTTCTCCGCCTGGCCGGCGGGGGTGGTGTTGTCGGCGATGGGCTTGTCGGGGCCGTAGCCGACCGCGCGCAGCCGGGTGTCCGCGATCCCCTTGCCGATGATGTAGTTGCGCACCGAGTCGGCCCGGGCCTGGGACAGGGTCATGTTGGCGTCGCGCGGCCCGGTGGCGTCGGTGTGGCCGGAGATCTCCAGCTTCACGTCGGGGAACTGCTGCAGCACCTTCACCGCCTCGTCGAGGGTCGGCTTGCTGGCCGGCAGGATGTCGGCCTTGTTCAGGGCGAACTTGATGCCCTTGAGCGCGCCGGTGAACTTGGCGACGGCCTGGGGGATCTCGTCGGGGCAGCCATCGTCGTCCTGGTAGTTGTTCTTGGTCTCCGCCTGCTGCGGGCACTTGTCGACCGCATCGGGGAAGCCGTCGTTGTCGGCGTCTGGCGGCAGGCAGCCCTGGTTGGCCTGGTCGCCGCGCTGGTCGGGGCAGCGATCGAGGCGGTCGACGATGCCGTCGCCGTCCCGATCGGTGTCGGGGCAGCCGCCGTTCTCGACCGGGCCGGGGGTGTTGGCGCAGCGATCGTCCTTGTCGAGGAGGCCGTCCCGGTCGGTGTCGACCTCGGGGCAGCCGTTGTTGCTGGCCGGGCCCGCGACGCTCGGGCAGAGGTCCGCGGCGTCGAGCACGCCGTCCTTGTCGGGATCGGGGTCGGGCGGCGGGGGCGGCGGGGGCGCATCCTCGCCGCGCAGCGCGGCGAAGAACGGCGACACGGTGATCTCGAAGTTGCTGGCGCCGAACTTGCCATCGAGGTTGTCCGTGAGCAGGTGCCGCAGGTCGAGGCGCAGGCCGAACCAGTCGTTGAGGAAGTACTTGGCGCCGAGGCCCCACTGGAAGGCCGGGTCCTCGTCGTCGCCGATGCCGTCGGGCGCCGCGTCGGAGGTGAGGTGCAGCTCGCCGTAGCCGACCACCAGGAAGGGGACCAGCTTGCCCAGGGGCAAGGCGAAGACACCCTGGATGCGGTAGTTCATGACGTCGGAGGCGTTGCCCGAGTCGACGAGGGAGGCGGGCAGGTAGCCGAGCTCGCCCTCGACGCCGATCCGCTCGAAGAAGTAGACGCCCAGGCGCCCGCCGACGTCGAAGCTGGTGCCCGGATAGTCGGCCGGCGGGTTCTCGCCGTTGTACTCACCGATATCCTGGTCCTCGCTGAAGAAATAGCCGCCGAGGAAGGGCCCCAGCTCGAGGTGGACGGGGCTCTTGGCGAGCGCCGGGCTGGCCACCAGGGTGGTCAGGGCGAGCGCCGCGAAAAGGGTCTGTCTCGGTCGAATCATCACGTTCTCTCCTCCGTCGGCGGGCAAGTCTCCGCCTGCTGTTCACTCCGGCTTGCTGTGGCTGTCCTATAACAACGGTCGCTGACCTCTGCAAGGGGTTGGAGCTACTGGACGTGGCTGCTATCTTGCCACGGTCGGCAAGGGCTGTCGAGCGCCGAACGCCCGGCACCCGGAGCGTGACGAGGGGACGACGAGGATGGGCATCGGCGAGATCCTGCTGCTGGCCGTGGGCCTGGCCATGGACGCCGCCGCGGTCTCCCTCGGCATCGCCTGCGCCGGCTGGGCCAGCGGCCGCCGGCCGGCCTTCCGCCTCGCGTTCCACTTCGGCCTGTTCCAGACGCTCATGCCGATCCTCGGCTGGACCCTCGGCCGGACGATCTCGGACTGGCTGCGGGCGGTCGACCACTGGATCGCCTTCGGCTTGCTGCTGCTCATCGGCGGCAAGATGATCCGCGAGGGGCTGCGCCGGGAGCCGGAGGACCCGACACCGGCCGGCGATCCGACCCGCGGCTGGTCCCTGGTGCTGCTCTCCCTGGCGACCAGCATCGACGCCCTGGCCGTCGGGCTCAGCCTCGCGTTCCTCGACGTCCGGATCTGGCTGCCGAGCCTCGCCATCGGCGGGGTCACCGCGGGGCTCTCCCTGCTCGGCGTCCGCCTCGGCGCCCGCCTCGGCCAGCGCTTCGGCCAGCACATGGCCATCGTCGGCGGGCTGATCCTGGTGGGCATCGGGTTGCGGATCCTCCTCGCCCACCTGCTCGAGTAAGGGTGGTCGCAGGGACCCCGATGTGCTATCTCCTCGCGCGCGCCGGGGCGTGCAGCAAGGCGATCGACGACGCCTTCGAGGAGCAGCGATGACCGAATCTCGGGGTCCGGGCCTCTTCTCGCGGTTGATCCTCGCCTGGGTCGCCTTCTTCGCGATCCTCGGCGATCGCCTGTTCGCCGGACAGGTGCAGAAGCTCCGCCAGGGGCTGCCCGCGGACGCGCCGCCACCGGCCCTGCCCGCGGCCCCCACGCCGGCCACGCCCGCGCCCCCCGCGCCGGCCACGCCCGCGGCCCCCGCGCCGGCCACGCCCGCGGCCCCGCCCGCGCCCCGGCTCCACCCCGGGCTGCACCTGCTCGCCCTGCTCCAGCGTGAGGGCCGGCTGCTCGACTTCCTCCAGGAGGACATCGCCAGCTTCTCCGACGAGGAGGTCGGCGCAGCCGCCCGGGCGGTGCACCTCGGCTGCCGGGAGGCCCTGGCGCCCTATGTGGTACTGGAGCCCCTGCGGACCGAGCCAGAAGGTACCGAAGTCACACTCCCGGCCGGGTTCGATGCGGCCCAGGTCCGGCTCATCGGCAACGTCGTCGGCGATCCGCCGTTCCGGGGGATCCTCCGGCATCCGGGCTGGCGCGCCGCCCGGCCCAGCCTGCCGCTGCCGGCCGCGGACGCGGACCTGACGATCCTCGCGCCGGCCGAGGTGGAGCTCCCGTGAGCCCCCCCACCACCCGCACCAGCGGCACCGGCCGACCACGGCACGCGGTGGGCCTCGACCTCGGCACCACCAACTCGGCCCTGGCCACCTTGCCCCTCGGCGAGGCCGGCGCCCGGCCCGAGGTGCTCGGGATCCCCCAGGTCGTGCAGCCGGGGCAGGTGGAGCCCCGGCCCCTGCTCCCCTCCTTCTTGTACCTCTCCCACCCGGCCGAGTTCGCGGCCGGCGCCCTGCGCCTGCCCTGGGACGAGCACCGGGAATACCTGGTGGGCGAGCTCGCCCGCAGCCACGGCGGCCTTGCACCCGTCCGCCTGGTCAGCTCGGCGAAGAGCTGGCTCTGCCACCCGGGGATCGACCGCCGCCAGCCGGCCCTGCCCGTGGGGAGCCCGGCCGAGGTCCCCCGCGTCTCCCCCCTGGAGGCCTCGGCGCGCACGCTGCAGCACCTCCGGGAGGCCTTCGACTTCTCCCTCGGGCGCGGCGAGCCGAGCCGCGGCCTGGCGCGCCAGGAGCTGGTGCTCACGGTCCCGGCCTCCTTCGACGCGGTGGCGCGGGAGCTGACGGTGGAGGCCGCAGCCCTGGCCGGCCTCGACCGCGTGACCCTGCTCGAGGAGCCCCAGGCGGCCCTGTACGCCTGGGTCGAGGGGCAAGGCGACGCCTGGCGGCAGCAGGTCCGGGTGGGCGAGCTGATCCTGGTCTGCGACGTCGGCGGGGGCACCACGGACTTCTGCCTGATCGCGGTGGTCGACCGGGACGGGGAGCTGGGGCTGGAGCGGGTCGCGGTCGGCGACCACATCCTCCTCGGCGGCGACAACATGGACCTCGCGCTGGCCCACCTGCTCCAGCAGAAGCTGGCCCAGGCCGGCAAGAAGCTCGATCCCTGGCAGTTCTTGACCCTCGTCCACGGGGCCCGGGTGGCCAAGGAGCGCCTCTTCGCCGAGCCGACGCGGGAGAGCCTCCCGGTGACGGTACCCGGCCGTGGCTCCCGCCTGATCGGCGGCACCCTGAAGACGGAGCTCACCCAGGCCGAGCTCGCGCAGACCCTGCTCGAGGGGTTCTTCCCGGCCTGCGCGGCCACCGAGGCCCCCTTCACCAGCCGGCGCTCCGGGCTGACCCAGCTCGGCCTGCCCTACGCGCAGGACCCGGCGGTCACCCGGCACCTGGCCGCGTTCCTGCGACGCCAGCGGCAAGCCCTGCAGGGGGAGGCCGGCCGGGCCGGGGTGCTCGCCCAGGTGCGGCTCGAGGGCCGGGAGCTGCTCCACCCGACCGCGGTGCTGTTCAACGGGGGCGTCATGCGGGCCCCGCAGCTCGAGGCGCGCGTCCTGAGCGTGCTGCAGGGCTGGATCACCGCGGCGGGCGGCACCCCCCCGCGCAAGCTGCCCGCGGCCGACCTCGACACCGCGGTCGCGCTCGGCGGGGCCTGCTACGGCCGGGTCCGCCAGGGCCAGGGCATCCGGATCCGCGGCGGCACGGCCCGGGCCTACTACATCGGCATCGAGAAGGCCCTCCCCGCGGTCCCCGGGCTGGCAACGCCCTTGCAGGCCGTCTGCCTCGCGCCCATGGGGATGGAGGAGGGCACCAGCGCCACCCTGCCGGCCCTCGAGGTGGGCGTCGTGGTCGGCGAGCCGGCCGAGTTCCGCCTCTTCGCCTCCTCGGTGCGCCGCGCGGACGTGGCCGGCGACCTGGTCGACGCGCCCGAGCTCGAGCTGACGGAGCTGCCCTCCCTCGAGACGACCCTCCCCCCGGCCGGCCGGCCCGCGGGCGCGGTCGTGCCCGTGCAACTGCAGGCCGACGTCACGGAGCTCGGCACCTTGCAGCTCGGCTGTCGCGAGGCCGGGGGCGAGGTCTGGAAGCTGGAGTTCAACCTGCGCAAGGTCGAGGCCCCCGAGCCGGTGGGCTGACCCGGGGACGATCATGGACAGCAGGCCCCACTACGTGGTGGGCATCGATCTGGGCACCACCAACAGCGCCCTGGCCTACGCCGACCTCGGCAGGGGGGAGGAGGCCGCCGCGGACCTCGCCTTGCTGCCGATCCCCCAGCTCGTCGCGCCGGGAGAGACCGCGGCCCGCCGGCTGCTGCCCTCGAGCTGCTACCTGCCGGGCGAGCACGAGCTGCCCCCGGGCGCGACCCGGCTGCCCTGGGGCGACCGGCCGGTGGTGGTGGGAGAGCTGGCCCGACGCCAGGGAGAGCGCGTCCCCGCCCGGCTCGTCGGCTCCGCCAAGAGCTGGCTGTGCCACCCGCGGGCCGACCGCACGGCCCCCATCCTGCCCTGGGGCGCACCCGCGGGGGTCCCCCGCATCTCCCCGGTGGAGGCCTCCACCCTGGTGCTCGCCCACCTGCGCGACGCCTGGGACGCCCGCTTCCCGGGCGCCCCCCTCACGGCCCAGGAGGTCGTGCTGACGGTGCCCGCGTCCTTCGACGAGGTGGCCCGCGAGCTGACGGTGCAGGCGGCCCGGCAAATCGGGCTGACGCGGCTGGTGCTCCTCGAGGAGCCCCAGGCCGCGTTCTATAGCTGGACCGCGGCCCACCGCCAGGACCTGCTCGCGGCCCTCGGGAGCTGCCGGCTGATCCTCGTGTGCGACGTCGGCGGCGGAACGACCGATTTCTCTTTGATCTCGGCGGGTTTCGACGGACAGCTCCCCGCGCTGCGGCGGCTCGCGGTGGGCGATCACCTGCTGCTCGGCGGCGACAACATGGACGCCGCGCTCGCCCGCCAGATCGAGGCCCGCTGGCGGACCCGCCTGGACGCCCTGCAGTACGCGCAGCTCGTCGCGGCCTGCCGCGGCGCCAAGGAGGCCCTGCTCCTCGCGGGCGGCCCGCCCCGGGCGAGCCTGGCCGTCGTCGGCCGGGGCAGCCGGCTGGTGGGCTCGGCCCTCTCCGCGGAGCTGACCCGGGAGGAGGTCCTGCAGACGGTGCTGGACGGCTTCTTCCCCCGCACCGGCCCCGACGAGACCCCGGCCCGGGCGGCCCGCGCCGGGCTCCAGGAGCTGGGCCTGCCCTACGCCGCGGACCCGGCCGTGACCCGCCACGTGCTGCAGTTCTTGCGCCGCCACGGGCCCGAGGTCGAGCAGGCCGCGGGCATCCCCTGCCCGGGGGGCCTGCCGCGGCCCGACGGCCTGCTGCTCAACGGCGGCGTCTTCACCCCCCCGGCCATCGGGGAGCGGCTGCAGCAGGCGGTGGCCGCCTGGTTCCCCGACCAGCCGCCACCGGTGCTGCTGGTCAACGACCAGCTCGACGTCGCGGTGGCCCGGGGCGCCGCGTACTACGGCCTCGTGCGCCGCGGCCTCGGTCTGCGGATCGGCGGCGGCACCGCGCGCGCCTACTTCATCGGCATCGACGCGCCCGGCGTCAGCCGCCAGGGGCTCTGCGTCGTGCCCCGCCACCTCGAGGAGGGCCGGGAGATCGAGCTGGCCCGTCCCTTCGCCCTGCGGGTCGATCGCCCGGTGCGCTTCGCCCTGCACGCCTCCTCCCAGGTGCGGGCCGAGCTGCCCGGCGAGCTGGTCCCCCTCGACGAGGAGCAGTTCACCCCCCTGCCGCCGATCCAGACGGTGCTGCGGGGGGAGGGGCCGCCGGGCAAGTCCCGGGGCGGCACGCCGGGCGCCGAGATCCCCGTGCGGATCCGCGCCGGGCTGACGGAGCTGGGGACCCTCGAGCTGTGGTGCGTGGCCGAGCAGGGCGGGACCCGCTGGAAGCTGGAGTTCCAGCTCCGGGGGACCGTCGGCGCGGACGAGACGCCTTCGATCGTCGCGCCCATGCCCCGCAAGGCCCCCGAGGCCAAGGAGCTGGTGGAGCGGGTCTTCGGCAAGAAGCCGGTGGAGGTCGACCGCAACGAGGTCAAGGGGCTGGTGCGCAGCCTGGAGCGGCTGCTCGGCCCCCGCGCCGAGTGGAGCACGCCCCTGATCCGCGAGCTCTGGACCGTGCTGCACGCCGGGCTGGCCCGCCGGCGGCGCTCCGCGGACCACGAGCGGATCTGGTGCAGCCTGACGGGCTTCTGCCTGCGCCCCGGCTTCGGCGCGCCCCTCGACGGCTGGCGCGCCGCGGAGACCTGGAAGGTCTTCGAGCCGGGGCTGCAGTTCGTGGGGGAGCCGCACAACTGGGAGGCCTGGTGGGTGCTCTGGCGACGGATCGCCGGCGGGCTCGAGGCCCCGGCCCAGGAGCGCCTGTTCGAGGCCGTGGCCCCCCACCTGCGCCCCGCAGCCCAGGGCAAGGGCGCGGTGCAGACCAAGCGCCCCAAGGCGGGCGGCCGGGACGAGCTGATCCGCCTGCTCGCGAGCCTCGAGCGCCTGAGCCCGGCGACCAAGGCCGAGGCCGGCGAGTGGCTGTTCGGGCTGATCCAGAGGGAGGGCCCCGCGCCGCACCTGCTCTGGGCCCTCGGCCGGCTCGGCGCGCGCCTGCCCTTCGCCGGCAGCGGCCACTCCTGCCTGCCGCCGGAGCAGGCCGAGGGCTGGATCGAGCGCCTGCTCGCCTTGCCCCCGCCGATCCCCGACGGGCTCGGCTTCGCCCTGGTCCAGCTCGCCCGGCTCACGGGCGACCGCGCCCGGGACATCGACCCGGCACTCGGCGAGCGGGTGCAGCAACGGATGCGGGGGCTCGGCGCCCCCCCCGAGTGGCTGCAGGCCCTGCAGGAGGTGGCCGAGGCCTCCGCGGCCGACGAGCAGCGGATCTTCGGGGAGAGCCTGCCCGCGGGGCTGCGGCTGATCCTCAGCCGCCGCTGAGGCGGTCACGGCCGGAGGCGGGCGTCGCCAACAGGGCCAAGAGCTGGGCCGGGAGGCATCGACCGCGGGAGAGCCCGCCGACAGGACCACCGGGCAGGGCGGCAACCTCGGGAGCTGCTCCCGGACGGGCACCGTGGTCTTGGACTCGTCCGTGAACTGGAGGACTCCGGGCAGCGCCCGCGGGTTCCGGGACACGAGGGGCAAGTAGAGTCAGGGGGGGCGGCGGGTCTGCTGCAGCAGGAGAGCCTGGCGGAGGAGCGGCAGGGACGCCTGGTCCTTGTCCCGGCCGGCCTCCTCCGTGGTCCGGATCAGCTCCTCGAGGGTCAGCAGGCGGAGGCGACAGCCTTCGATCTCGATCTCCTGGGTCTGGTCGATCAGCTCCGCGTACCCTCTGGCTTTGCCGATCGTCCCCAGGACGTCCAACGGTCCGGCCGCGGTCTGCAGTAGTTGGTGGCCCGCCGAGGCCAGATGCGACCGATCGGGGGCGAGCCGCTGCTCGGCGTGGTGGCGATAGACTGCCTGGAGCTCTTGCAGGGCGCCGAGCAGCCGGTCCAGGTTCTCGGCCGTCCGGAGGTGGACGATGTCCATGTCGAGGGTGCTGAGGGGGACCCCCTGGAGCACCGCACAGAGACCGCCGACGAGGATGTAGTCGACCCCATGCCGGCCGAGGACCTCCAGGAGTCGGAAGAAATCAGGTTCGCACGCCGGCACCGCGGATCCTCACAATGGCTCGGGCCATGCTCTGAGCGGCTCGCAGGCGTTCTGCCGGGGAGAGGGAGAGCATCCAGCGGATCAGCGTGAGGTCCACCCCGTCCGGGCTGTGAGTCGGGTCGTCCGTCGTCGCCGGAGTCGGCCCGGGCAGCTCTCGCTCCAGCTCGCTCATCGGGCGCTTCCTCCTGATCCCGGTCGATCATCGCGCCCCGGCAGGTCGTGTCAACTGCGCAGCGCCGGCTGGCAGTCCTGATCGCCACACACGCTCGTCACGCGACCTGCTCGGGTGCCGGACGGCGCCCGCCGCGGCCGACGAGCAGCGGATCTTCGGGGAGAGCCTGGCGCGGGGCTGCGGCTGATCCTCAGCCGCCGCTGAGGCGGCCGCGGCCGGCCGCGGGCTCCCGGCAGAGGAAGCGGCCCCCGCCCGGCTGGCCGACGAACCGACCGTCGACCACCACCGGCTCGCCGCGCAGCAGGGTGTCCCGGACCCAGCCGCGCACGGTGCGCCCCTGGTAGGGGGTGTAGTCGCAGCGGCTCTGCAGCACCGCGGGATCGAGCACCACCGACCGCTGCGGGTCGAAGACCACCAGGTCCGCGTCCGCGCCGATCGCGATGGCCCCCTTGCGCGGCCAGAGCCCGAAGATCCGGGCCGGGTTCTCCGCGACGAGCTGCACCAGCCGTGGCAGGGAGATCCGCCCCGCCACCACGCCCTCCGAGTGCAGCAGGGGCAGCAGGGTCTCCACCCCCGGGAGGCCGAAGGGGATCTTGCGGAAGTCCCCGTTCCAGCTCGCCTTTTGCTCGCTGGTGAAGGGACAGGTGTCGGTGGCCACGACCTGCAGGGTGCCGTCCGCGAGGCCGGCCCAGAGCTGCTCCTGGGTGGCCCGGTCCCGGATCGGCGGACAGGTCGCGAAGTGGTGGCCGTCGGGCCGAGCGAAGAGCTCGTCGGTCAGCAGCAGGTACTGCGGGCAGGTCTCCGCCTCGACCAGCACCCCTCGCTGGCGAGCCTGACGGATCAACTCGACGGCCCCCCCCGCCGCGAGGTGGACGACGTACAGGCGGCCGCCGGTGGCCTCGGCCCAGCGGATCGCCCGGCTCACGGCCTCGACCTCGTTGACCGCGGGGCGGGTCCGGCCGTGGCTCGGGCAGCCCAGCTCGCCGCGGGCCACGGCCTCGGCGGTCAGCCGCTCGATCAGCTCCTCGTTCTCCGCGTGCACGGTGACGGTGGCACCGGACGCGACCGTCTCCCGCAGGGCGCAGTAGAACGCGCCGTCGTCGGAGCGCAGCCCCCGGGCCGCGTAGACCATGAACAGCTTGAAGCTCGGGCAGCCCGCGGCCAGGGCCTCCTGCAGCTCGTCCCCGGACCCCGCGTGCCAGCCGATGATCCCCGCGTGCAGCCCGTAGTCGATGCCGACCTGGGGGTCCGCGAGGGCCCGCCGGGCCACGATCGCCTGGGCCATGGTCTCCCCCGGGACGGGAGTGGCGAAGTCGATGACCGTGGTCACCCCACCGCAGGCCGCGGCCCGGGTGCCGCTGGCGAAGTCGTCGATGCTGTGGGTGCCGGCCACCGGCAAGGCGAAGTGGACGTGCGCGTCGATGGCCCCGGGCAGGACCAGCAAGCCCGTGGCGTCGGTCACCGCGGCGGCCGGCGCCCCGGCGAGGGACTCGGCGAGCGCGACGATCCGGCCCTGCCGGATCCCGATGTCCAGCCGGGCGACCCGACCGCCGGTGACGACGGTTCCCCCACGCACGATGCGCTCGAAGTCCATGGCTGCCTCCTGCTCGGGGGATGCGTCCGGGGCGTCCACGACACCCCGACCATCCGTCACAGCCCGAGCGCTTCCGCCTGCTCGGTCATGGCCACGATCGCCAGGGCCACGAAGTCCTCGAGCGCCAGGCCGAGGTGCTGGCACTCCCGGATGCTCTCCCGGTCGACGTTGGCCGCAAAGCGCTTGTCCTTCATCCGCTTGACCACCGAGGAGACCTTGACGTCGGCGACCTGGCGGCTCGGCTGGACCAGGGCCGTGGTGCGGATGAGCCCGGTGATCTGCTCGGCTGCGGCCACCGCATGATGAAAGGGGGTCGTCCGGGTGAGGCCGAGCCCCTCGGCGTTGTGGTGGACGATGGCGTCGATCCCCTCCTCGGGGAAGCCGATCTCCCGCAACCAGCCCTCGCTGACCCGCCCGTGGACCGTCATGTCGGTGCCGACCTCGGGCAGGTCGAGGTCGTGCAGCAGGCCGCTCAGGCCCCAGAGGTCCTCGTCCTCCCCCAGCCGGCGGGCCAGGTGCCGGAGGATCGCCTCCGTGGCCAGGCAGTGGGCCCGAAGCTGGGGATCGGCGATCTTGCTGTACAGCAGGGCCAGGGCCGCTTCACGCGTCGGCAACTTCTGCTCCATGACGGACCCTCCGCCGGGCCGGACGCGACCCGTGGGCCAGGTGTAATCCGGCAAGGCCCGGCTGTCCATCCCGGGCCCCCTCAGGTCCCTGAGGGACCCTCAGAAAACTGGGCCCGATGGCCGCGCAACCACCCCGGCGAGTCGACGCAACCAACCGAGATCAGGCGGATTTCTATCTAGGCTCGCCCCTGGCCCGCTTCCTGCAAAACCTCCTCTGGACGAACACTTCGACTCCTGCAGGAGGGAAACGATCATGCTGCGCAGACACGCCACCTTCACGATCCTGCTGGTCCTGGCAGCCGCCTTCCCCTTGCTCGGCGGCTGCGGTGATCCCGCCGCGGCCGAGGGCGAGGGCGAGGGTGAGGGCGCCGAGGGCGAGGGCGAGGGCGCCGAGGGCGAGGGTGAGGGCGCCGAGGGCGAGGGCGAGGGGGCGATCCCCGAGGGCAGCGGGCTCGGGCCCGCGGTCGACCGGGCGATCTTCCCCGCGGCCGGCGAGACGAGCTTCTTGACCGCCAACGAGCGGGAGCTGCTCTCCAGCGGCACCACCAACGGGAGCTGGAGCAACGGCCGCGCCGAGCTCGGCGACGATGCGGACGCCGCGTACGACGAGGCCGCGCCCTCCGCGGAGGAAGGTGCGACGCCGGAGCCCGAGCAGGAGGCCGACCCCGACCCGAACCGGGAGATCGTCGAGGCCGACCTCTACAAGGTCGAGGGCGACGTGCTGTACTTGCTCAACCGCTACCGGGGGCTGGTCACCATCGACCTCTCCGACCCGGACCGGCTGCGGGTCGCGGGGCGCCTGCCCTTCCAGGCCCAGCCCCTGGAGATGTACCTGCGGGACGGGCGCGCCTACATCGTCATGAGCGACTACTTCACCTTCTGGCAGTACGACCCCGACGCGGATCCCCTCGGCTTCCACGGCAGCCAGATCCTGATCGTCGACGTCAGCGATCCGGCCAACCCCTTGCCCCTGGGCTCGCAGCTCGTCGACGGCGAGGTCACCGACACCCGGATGGTCGGCGACGTGCTGTACACCGTCTCCAAGCGCAACCCCAACTACTGGCGCTACAACACCGCGGACTGGGAGGACCAGACCTGGGTCGCCTCGCTCGACGTCGCGGACCCGGCCCACATCGAGGAGGTCGACCGGATCACCTTCCGCGGCACCTCCACCCTGATCCACGTCGCGCCCCACGCGGTCTTCGTCGCGGCCTGGGACCCCAACTTCTACCTCGTCGACCCGGACCACCCCCAGCAGACCCTCATCACCTACGTCGACATCTCCGACCCGGCGGGCGACCTGCGGGAGCGGGGCACGATCTACGTCACGGGCGTGATCCAGGACAAGTTCAAGATGGACTGGTACGAAAGGACCCTGAGGGTCATGGCCCAGTCCCGCGCCTACAGCTCGGGCGGCTGGCTGTACACCATCGACACGACCTTCCCCGACCAGCTCACGCAGCGGGCGGCCCTGCCCATCAGCGACGAGCGCTGGGGCTCCCTGCGGGCCAGCCGCTACGCGGGCGAGCGGGCGTACGCCCTGACCAGCCGCTACGACTCGGGCCGACGCACCAGCGTCCAGGAGCTGCACGTGCTCGACCTCGCGGACCCGGCCGCGCCCATCGAGTCCGCGACCCTGGAGGTCGACCTGCAGGCGACCCACTTCCAGGTCCACGGGGACCGGCTGCTGGCCCTCGGGCAGAGCACGCGGCAGGCCGCGGGCAGCTACGACTGGCGGGTGCAGCTCTCCCTGTTCGACGTCGCGGACCCCGGCGCGCCGCGGCTGCTCGACAGCGAGCGGCTCGGGCAGGGCAGCTCGTACTCCCTGGCCAACAACGACTACAAGGCCCTGCGGGTCGTGCCCGAGCTGGGGCTGATCCTCGTGCCCCTGAGCTGGTACCAGTCCACGGCCAACGGCCAGAGCCGCTCCTTCAACGGCACCCAGATCGTCGACTGGGCAGCGGACCGCCTGACCGAGCGCGCCGGCATCGCGAGCCGGGGCCAGGTGCTGCGGGTCTTCCCCGTCGGCGAGCGGCTGATCGCGGTCACCGACGCCTCGGTGCAGTCCATCGACGCCCGGGATCGGGACAACCCCGTGGAGACCTCCGCGGTCTACCTCGTGCGGACGGTGCTCGAGCTGTTCGACGTCCAGGGCAAGGCGGTGCAGCTCGTCGCGGCCGACTCCAACGGCGGGCTGCGCTTCGAGGTGCTGCCCTTCGGCAAGGAGGACGACGCGCCGGCCGAGGCGGTGCTCGAGCTGCCCTTCAGCAGCGCCCCGGCCTGCCTGCGGGACGGCGACGTGATCCACCTCGTCGGCTACATCTACCAGCGCGGCCAGGTGATCCAGAACGCGGACTTCCGCGACCCGGCGCACCCCCGGCTCGTCGGCGATCTGCAGCTCTCCAGCGAGTCGGAGACGATCTACAGCGGCGGCGCGGGCTACTACTGGCGCTACTGGAACCCCGCGGCCGGCCTGCCCCTGCGCAACCAGATCCTCCCCTTCACCGTCCGCCGGATCGTCGCGAGCGAGACCGGCCGGCGCGACTGGGAGAGCACCCTACGCCTGATCGACCTGCGGGACCTCGAGAACCCCCGGGTGGCCCTGGGGGCCGTGCCCATGAACGACTACGCCTTCATCAACAAGGTCACCCACGGCGACGTGCTGTTCTCGACCCACGTCGAGCAGGCGACGACCGCGGCGGGTGAGGGACTGCTGTACCACGTGCGGGCCTACGTCGACCGCATCGACGTCACGGACCCCGACCACCCGGTGGTGCTGCCCTCCCTCAACGTCCCCGGCTGGCTGATCGACGTCAACGACGACGGCAGCCTGCTGTACACCATCGACTACCAGTGGGACGACTTC
Source organism: Myxococcota bacterium (assembly GCA_034005005.1). Taxonomy (GTDB): domain Bacteria; phylum Myxococcota_A; class JAVEVO01; order JAVEVO01; family JAVEVO01; genus JAVEVO01. The sequence continues at coordinate 28,133 of JAVEVO010000034.1, read as the reverse complement.
GGCCGGCGGCGCAACTCCCTGAACGTGCTGCGGGTCGTCGGGGAGCAGGCGGTGCTCGTGGACGTGCTGCCGGTGGGTGACCAGGTGCACCGGGCCCTGTTCCGGGACCAGGTGATCTGGCTGACCACCCACAAGTACCCCTGGTGGGGCGTGCGGGGCGAGACCGTCGCGTCGCGGCAGCCCTACACCGTGCTGCAGCGGGCCGTGGTCGACGACGCCGGGCGGATCGCCTCCCTCAGCGGCGCCTCGCTCCCGGGGTACAGCTTCTCCCTCCTCGACCTGGAGGAGCGGACCGCGTACCTGGCCTCGACTGGTCCTTATGGACTACTGGTCTTGGATGTCGCGGACCCGGCCGCGCCGCGGATCCTGCGAGCGGCCCGCACCATCGGGTACGTCTCCCGCGTCGTGCGCCACGAGGGCCACATCTACCTGCCCCTCGGGATCTACGGCGTCCACCGGACCTGGCTGGACCTGTAGGAGCGCCCGGACGGCCGGACCGTGACCACCCGTCTCGTTGCCTATCGCTCTTCGTGCCTTCCGCCCCGGATTGAGGCTTCCGCCGAGCACCTCTAGTCCTGCGCCAGCACACCGTACGAGTCGATCCCGTTGGGCACGCAGTACTGGCCGTAGTCGAGCTGCACGCCGGGGCTGCAGGTGCCCAGGAGCCGGCCGGGCTGGCAGTCCCCGGGGACGAGACACTCCCCGTCGCAGTGCTCGGCCTTCCAGCACGCACAGCCGGCCCGGGTCGAGGGACAGATGCAGGTGCAGCTTTCGGGGTCGGCGCAACGGGTCCACCCGCCGGCGGCCGCGCAGTCGTCCCCGCCCAGGCTCCAACTGCAGGGTTGGACTTGTTGGGGGACGCAGCGCGGGTCCGCGCGGCAGCCGTCGTCGAGGCAGCGCTGGCCGGGTGGGCAGTCCTCGTGCTCCGAGCACGGATCGTCCGGGTCTCCGAGATCGACGCTCCCGGTGTCGACGTCCGGGCGGGCCGGGCCCGGCTGGGCGGCGAGACAGGAGAGACCGAACGACGACAGGACGAGCAGGACGCCGGGCTTCGGCATGGAGAGCACCTCACCCCCAGCGTAGCACTCGAGGGGAGGGGCCTCCAGCCCCCTCCTTGCACTCGCGCGCGGACTCACGCCACGCCCCACGCCCCACCCCGAACGGGCGCGCGCTCCGTCTCGACCGCCGCGCCGAAGTCGGCTACCGTGAGCCCCCGGGGGGCCGAACGACGGACCGCCGGGGGGAAGAGCCGACCTCCGGGCGGGTCGACGACGCGACGAGCGACGGAGGCAGGGCATGCGGTTGCGCACGACGGGGGAGCGTCCCCACGAGCGGTCCCGGCTCGGGCGCGGCACCCGGACGGTGGTCGGCCGGTTCTTGCTGCTGGCCGGGGGGCTGGGGCTGGTCGCCCCGACCGGGCTGGCGGACGCGCAGACCAAGCCCACCCCCGACCGGATCGCCCCCTTGCTGCGCACCCTGGTCCGGGTCGAGGCGCAGGGCGGCTTCACCCCCGGACCCGACCTGCGGCTGGGACGTCCGGCCCCACGGCCGGCGCGGCTCGTGACGATCCGCTTCACCCGCCCGCTCACCGGAGCCGAGGAGAAGCGCCTCGAGGGGCGTGGCGTGGTGCTGCGGCGGCCCGAGGGTGCGACCCGCTTTCGCGACAGCCCGATCCAGGTCGCCGCCGTGACCCCCGCGGGGCTGGCCCACCTCGGCACCCACCCCCTGGTCGCCCGGGTCGAGGCGCGGCCCTTCGCCGGGCCCCGGCCCTACCTGACCCACAACCTCGAGGAGGCCCAGGCCCTGCCCCTGTGGTCCCGGCGGGACCCCCAGGGCCAGCCCCTGACCGGCCAGGGGGTGGTGATCGGCGACCTCGACGCCTCCCTCGACGTGTTCCACCCGGCCTTCTTCCGGGCCGACGGGGCCTTGCACACCTGGCACGACGGGGACGGGAACGGCCGCTTCGACCCCGGCGTGGACTGGGTCGACCTCGACGAGGACGGTCGGCAAGGCCGCGGGGAGACCCTGCGGCTGCTCGAGGGCACGATCCATTACCGCAACAGCCAGACGGACCCCTGGCAGGACAACGACGACCGCCGCTTCCAGCCCTCCCTGGACCACCTCTACGCGGACCTCGACGAGGACCGGGAACGGGACTTTGGTCCCGAAAGCGGCTTCGGCGAGCAGGACCCGACCTTCGGCGAGCCCCTGTTCGTCGCGGACGACGTCGACGGCAACGACCGGCTCGACCCCGGGGAGCGGCTCCGGGCCCTGCGGACCAGCAAGATCAAGGCCTACCGCTCCCTGCACACCCGGCGCACCTTCCGCCGGGGGATCGACCTGATCCAGACCCCGCGGCCGGGCGGCCCCAGCCACGGGACCGGCGTCGCAGGCATCCTCATCGGGAACCACCCGTCGTTCCACGCATTCTCGGGGATCGCCCCCGACGCGGAGCTGTTGTTCGCGGACCAGGATTTCGGCGCGGGCGACGACACCGACGCGTTGCTGCTCAGCGGCCTGCGCTGGCTCGTGGACCAGGGCGCCCAGCTCGTGCTCCACGAGTTCGGCACTCCCCTGTTCCAGTTCGGGGACGGGGCCGGCGTCTTCGAGCAGACCCTGGACGAGATGACCGCCCTGGGCGTCGTGCAGTGCGCGGCCGCGCACAACTACGCGGACTCGCCGATGCACGCGGCGACCGAGGCGGCCGCGGGGCAGAGCCGGGACCTGGGCTTCGCGATCCACCGCATCCCCGGCTACCCGACCTCCACGGTCTACGGCACCCTGCGCTGGCGGGAGCCGGGCACGAGCTTGCGCCTCGGCCTGATCCTCCCGGACGGCCGCGTCGTGGAGTTGCCCGAGAACGACCTGCTGGAGCTGGGGGACGGGGTGGTGGTCGTCGGGATCGCGACCGACCTGTCCGAGCGGGGCACCCGGATGTCGGGCTTCTACCTGTACCGCACGGACAGCACTGGCCAGGAGCTACGCACCCTGTCGCCGGGGACCTACGGCGTGCGGGTGAGCAACCCCGGCGACCAGGCCCAGCCCTTCCACTTCCACCTCGCGGACGACACGGGCTACGCCACCACCATCGGGCTCACCGACCCGGCGGTGACCGCGGCGGGCACCCTCGCCTGGCCCGGCACCGCGGACACCGCCTTCACGGTGGGCGCGTACCGGGGGAACTTCGAGCTGTACGAGGACCGGGTGGAGGAAGGGGACCTCCGCCGCTACAGCGGTCGGGATCCCCGCATCGACGGGGCGCGGGCCCTCGACCTGGTCGCGCCCGACGACACGGTCACCGCCCTGTTCGACCCCGCGGAGCCCTACGCCCACTACGAGCTCTTCTCGGGCACCTCCGGCAGCCTGCCCGTGGTCGCCGGCGTCGTGGCCCTGGCCCGCCAGGCCCGGCCCGAGCTCGACCCCCTGGCCCTGACCGACCTGCTCCGCCAGGGTGCGACCGCGGACCGCTTCACCAGGGTCCTGCCCAACTTCGACTGGGGCTTCGGCAAGGTCGCGGCCTACCGCGCCCTGGTCGGCCGCGAGCCGCCCGCGAACCGCCCGCCCGTGGCCCGCGTGCAGGTCGCCGGCGAGGTCTTCGCCGGCCGGCCGGTCCTCCTCGACGCCCGGGGCAGCACGGACCCGGAGGGCGGGACCCTGCAGGCGGCCTGGGACGTGGGCTACGACGGCGAGCTGGACGGGGCGCCCGAGGCGGACTTGACCCGCGAGGCCGTCTTCCCCGAGCCCGGCGAGGTGCCCGTGGTGCTGCAGGTCTTCGACCCGGAGGGCCGCACGGCCCGCTCCCTGCTCGTGCTGACGGTGCAGCCGCCGCAGGCCGAGGAGGACCTGGGGGTCCCGGACGGCGGCGCGGAGGGCGAGGGTGAGGGAGAAGGGAGCGGCGAGGGCGAGGGCGAGGGGGAAGGGGGCGGCGAGGGCGAGGGCGAGGGGGAAGGCGACGGTGAGGGCGAAGGGGGTGGCGAGGGCGACGGCGAGGGCGAGGGCGGCGAGGGCGAAAGCGAAGGTGGGGGCAGCAGCCGGCGGGATCAGGGCTGCGACTGTGCGACCGCGGGCGGTGGCGCGCGGCTGCCCGGGATGCTCGCCACGCTGCTGCTGCTCGGTGTCTGGCGGTGGCGGACGCGCACGGGTCGAGGCCGGTGCACGCCTGGGAAGGGAACGGACCGAGCCACGCGGTCTCGCTGAGGCGGCCGGCGCGGCAGGAGAATGGCGGCGACGGGGGAGGAGGTGCGGGAGGCGGGCTCAGCCCGGCGGGAGCTGGGCGATCCCGCCGATCTCGACCTTGGCGTCGCGGGGCAGCCGGGCCACCTGGACGGTGGCACGCGCGGGCGGCGCCGCGGTGAACAGCTCCGCGTACGCGGCGTTCACCTCGGCGAAATCCCCGAGATCACTGAGATAGATCGTGACCTGCAGCAGATCGTCGGGGGTGCAGCCGGCCGCAGCCAGCACCGCCCGCAGGTTGGCGAGCACCTGGCGCGCCTGCGCCGCGGCGGTCTCGCCGACCATGGCCCCCGTGACCGGATCGAGGGGGATCTGCCCCGACAGGAACAGCAGCCCGCCCGCGGCGATCGCCTGCGAGTAGGGACCGATGGCGGCCGGCGCCGCGGAGGTGGCGATCGCCCGACGAGCGGCGTCCATGGGCGGCCTCCGGCTCAGGGCTTGACCACCAGACCGGAGCGGATGCAGCTCGTGCAGACCGAGATCCGGCGGGTCGAGCCGTTGATCACCGCCCGCACCTTCTGGATGTTGGCGTGGAGCCAGCGCTTCGTGCGGCGGTTGGAGTGCGACACGTTGTTGCCGACCGCAGGACCCTTCCCACAATAGATGCAAGTCGCCATGACAGCCTCAGCGCTCGGGGGGCCCGCAGGCCCGCGTTCCAAGGGGGCGCTACTTACCACACCACCTCCCCCTCGGCAAGCTGCTTCTTGCCCGGCGCCGCCTGCACTTTCCCGTTGCGCCCGCCGGGGTCCTGCGCTAGAAGGGGCTCTGCGGCAGCGATGCCGTGGAGCGCGAGTAGCTCAGTTGGATAGAGCGTTGGTCTCCGGAACCAAAGGTCGTGGGTTCGAACCCCGCCTCGCGCACCAAGTTCCCGATGATGGCCTTTTTCGTGGTGGGAATATGGTGGGAGTTGAAACCGACTCCTACCCCACAACCTCCAGGGCAGGTCGGGGCTGAGTCACCTTCGGTGGCTCGATCTTTTCCGCCTCTTCCCAATCAGGATCTGGAGCACCAACTGCGAGGTAGTGCTTCCTCGTCACTGCAGGGATATCCCCCCGGTGCCCGAGCCACCGGACAAACTCGGCATCAGCTACACCGGCCCGTTCCCACCAGTTGACCGCGGCCTTGCGGAACTCGTGGAACGTGCGTCGCTCCACTCCCAGGTCGGCCTGCACCTCCCGCAACAGCCGTTGTAGCGGGGCCTTGCTGCCGTTGCCGTCAAACGGCGCTCCCTGGTCGTCGGCCAGCAACAGCGGCCGGGCAAGGTCGATCCAGGGGCGCAGGATGGTGGCCAGCGTCGGGCAGACCGGGATCTTGCGCGGGAGGTTGTTCTTGGGCGCCTTCGTCACCCAGCCGCCCCCACGCTGCCGGACGACCGCCTGCCGGATGTGGATCATCCCTCGGAGGTAACTGGTCACCTTCCCGCGCGGTGAGTAGACCCCTTCCAAGTAGGTCAGGATCACGTCCTGGGGGCGCAACCCGCGGACCTCCTCCTCCCGCAACCCGGCCAACCCGGCCAGGGCGAGCGCAACGTACTCCCGGGGATAGCCGTTCTTCGGCCAGACGTGGAGGCAGCGGATCACGTCCTCGATCTCATGGTAGCGGATGGGGGGCGGGGCTACCTCGGCCCGGGCGAGGTGCGACTCCTCGGAGATCGGGTTGTACGGGATCACCCGCCTGCGCACGGCAAGAGTCAGGGCTGCGGAGAGGACGGTCAGCCGATGATGAACGGACTTGCCGCCCTTCGCCTTGAAGGCGTCGATCCGCCCGCCGGTGACCTGGTCGAGGGGGAGATCGCCCAGGGCCTCCTCGACCCGGAGCCAGTGGGAGGAATCGCTCGCGAACGTCGTAGGGGACAGCCGGCCCTCCGCGACGAGCCCTTCCCGGTGGGCGAAGAAGATCTTTCCCCACTCGGCAACGGTCGGCGTGGTGGGAATCGTGGTGGGATCTTGGGCCTCGGGGGAAGGCGCAGTAAGGCCGAGCCGATGACGCGCCCACTGGTCGTCGATCCGCTCCAGCTGCTGCTTCCTCCACTCCTCAGCTTCGCGGCGAGTGCGGAACCGTTTGCCGACCGCGCGGTAGACCGAGCCGTCCGGCAGCGTCCGCTCCACCTCGGCGACCCAGCGTTTCTCCCCACTGGGTAAAGAGATCTGCCGCGCCATGGTGCACCTCCTTGGTCAGGGAACCGCGTCTGTTGCAGGGGTGTCAAGTGATGGCCGTTGGAGAGTGGGACGTCTGCGGCGGCGGCCGGATGCCTTGCTGTATCGGCTAGCTAGCCACTCGCGCAGCTCCTGCTCGTCGAATAGCATCCGCCCGCCGACGTGGTAGCAGCCCACGTCTCCTCGCTCGACCAAGCGATAGAAAGATGCCCGAGCCGGCCAGGTCCCGTCGGGGCGCGGGCCGAGGCCGACGACTGCCGACGCCTCCTTCGCCGGCAACAGCTTTCCGCGAGGGCCCCTCCGGTGGGAGTCGGGGGTCATGACGCCACCTCCTTGGCGGCGGTGACGGCCCGTCCGGGCCGTAGTCGCGGTCGCGCCATCGCTCGCTGCACACCCCGCGACCCCGCACGTGCCGGCGGCGCGAGATCGGCCAGCTGCTCCGGCGCGGTCGGCGCGGGGGCAGGCCCGAAACGCGTTTCGCTGTCGGGCACGCCGAGGTCGGGGGCCACCGAGGCGGCGAGCGCAGGGACAGCGATGGGTTGGGGCGGCGCTGTGCCGCATGGATCCTGGCTGCGCGCCCGGCCGCACGTGCAGACCGCGCCTTCAAGCCCAAGGAAGGTCAGGCAATCGCGGACCAACTCGGGCCACTGCCGCTGGAAGAGCACAGCGGGGTGCGTGGTCTGCGTCCAGTCGCCCCAGCGCGTCCACTGGGCGATGTGCTCCTTGAGCGCCGGCCTGCCGACCTGCTCCAGGAATTTCGCGGTGCCGATTCGTCTCCGGAGCAGCTCCCGCTCGATGAACTCCGACGGGAGATCCTGCGACGATAGGGAGTCGAGGAGGAGCAGGCCGTGGAACGGGTTCTCTACCCTATCGAGCAGCTCCGACGGCGCGCAGCGGGGCCGGAGCCGCGCCTCGATGCGGGTCAGAGGGCCCTGCTCAGGGGACCATTCCTGCTCCAGTGCCTTGTCGTAGGTGCAGATGAAGCTGGCTGTCGTGAGGCCGCCGGCGTACTCGGTTGCGACAAGGCTCCGGATCGGCCCTCCGGCGCGCGGCTCCTTGGCGAGCCGGACCAGATCGGCTCCCGCCACTGTCCTCGCGGATCTCCGGATCGTGAGGTAGCTGCGTTTCCGGACGTGCACGGGCAGGATTTCCCCGATGGGCCGCTTGATCTGCCAGGCCACGTCGATGCGGCTGATGCGGACTCCGCAAACCGGGCAGACCCCCAAGAGCGTCAGGATGTCCCGGGAGAAGCTCTGCGCACTCCCCGAGACCCGCAGCGAGATCGGAGCACGCTCGTCGATGTAGGGTTCGGGGCCGGTCATCAGCCGGATGCCGGTATCGACCACATGCCGCCGGGCGTACGGATCGCGGATCTTGCCGTCCCGGCTCATGCGGCCGTGGTTGTACTCGCCTTCATACGCAAGCTCGATCAGCTGGCGTGTAGCGCGACGGTCCTTCGGGAGCAGCGTCAGGGCTACGTAGTCAAGAAAGTGCCGAGGATCACCCTGCCTCTGGACCGCGGATCGCCCCCGGTCCGGACGTACCTCTTCCTTCCGCTCCCGCAGCTGCTGCATCGATTCGCAGCCGAGCCCTACCAGCAGCTTCGCCAGCACGGCCCAGGTGGCCGGGTGCTCGCCGGTGAGGAGCCGCCGGAGGTTGCCGGCGTTGACCCCGGAGTCTCGCGCCCAGGACCCGATGCTGACCTCGAACTCTCGCCGGTAGCTGTCCATTCGGGCGAGAGCTGATGGCCCGATGGCTGGAGCGTCCGCGCAGCGGCACACCTTAGGCACGGGCGTTTCTTCCGCCGCTCGCTGCCTCGCCGTCGCGGAGCAGAGCGCGTTGCGCGGCAGCCGGCCCGCGCGGAGATCGGGGCCAGCGGGCCGGCTCGGCCGATCGGCCCGTCGAGGTCGTGACGGCCGTTGCCTGGAGCACGTCAGCGCGGGTCATCGACCGCGCCCGAGAGATCGCTGGGGGACGTGGCGAGGTTGCTGCGACGCAGGAAGTCGGCCAGGTCCTGCCTGAGCACGCGGTACGACCCGCCGACGCGGCAACCGGGGAGCTTCCCGGACCGGATCAGCAGCCGCACCGTCCTCGGATGGAGGTGGAGGATCCGGCCGACATCATCCAACGTGAGCGTCGTCAGGTCGGGGTCGGGGATCGTCGCTGTCGTCTGCATGTGGCCTCCTCTTCTTCTTTCAATCTAGGTGTCCAGAAAGACTAGATCAAGTGCTATTCCGACCCGTTCCGCATTCATAGCTTTTCTCGTGTCAACTTGGCCCGGCAGATCCCCTGCAATTCCGGGAAGGTCCAGACCGCACAAGGAAATGGCGATTTTTCCTTGCCCTGTCTTCAGATCCGCAGGAAAATAGAATCTCGACGACGGGGACGCGACCGGGGTTACCCGGCCCGAGGGTGACGCGACCTGAGATCGGGATGGGGGAGAGCCCCCGGGAGCGACCGCGGAGGTAGATGGAACATGGTCGAGACGCCGAGGCCCAAACCCGAACTCACCCCGGAGCAGCGGCGGATCGCGGAGATCATCGTCGCGGTCGCGAACCTCGACCCCGATGATGAGTTCCTGCCCGATCAGATCGCCCAGGCGATGAAGCTCCAAGGGCAACGCGCAACGCGTTACGCGGTCGATGAGCCCTGGGGTGTCTCGGTCTTCGTGAAGTGGCTTCTCGCTAACGTGTGCAGGATCAACGCGGAGGAGCTGGCGCAGACAGAGCGCAGCGAGAAATCGAGGGCTACGTACGAGGCCATGCGCGACGACATCGCGTGCGCGGAAATCGAGGAAGAGGACCACCTCACGGGGGAGGTGGAAGGCTTTCACTTCGACCTCGCTGACCTTTCCCTTACGAGATCAGATATTTGCGAGTTCCTCGGGCGCGTTGCGAAGGACTACCGCCCGGTCCTGAGGGTTACCCCCGCGTCGGAGCACGGAGATACCGATCCTGGGATGTTCTTTTTTGATGCTTGTCCGCTCGGATCGTCCGTCTCGGACACCATCTTCTTCTATCTTGCCTGGTACCTCTCCGCCTTCGGGGTTGATGGGTTCGGGTTCTGCCCCCAATGCAAAAGGTTCTTCGTTCAACCTGACATCAAGGGACCGCGACTCAGGTTCGAATCGTTGAAGTGCAGGACATCGTGGAATAACACGGAACGGAAGCACAAGATGGCACGTGCGCGGTGGACGAAACTCCATCCAAAACCTCTCTTACGGAAGGACTGACTCCACTTCACCTGATCGGCGGACGCATCCCGCTGATCTCTCTCCAGTTTCCAGTACCGCATGATCCGTGACTGACACTCTCGGGACGTGGATAGCTTACCCAAAACGCGTTTCGGCTTGAGAGCATGCCGTTCCCTCGGAGTCATATGCGGTGCGCGGGCAATCAGGGGCAAGGGGGATCGGGGGGCATGGAGGGCATGTGGATCTGGTGGGCGAGGGGGATCAGGGTGGGGGCAAGAGAAATGATCTCCAGTGTCTGTTAGTATCCTCAGGACGGCTTTCTGACGATGAAAGGCCCGCCCCGTATGGCTGAGCTTGATCGAACGGTGCTGAGCAGGGGAGAGAAAAAGCGCGCATGGAATAGGGCGGAGAGACGGCTGAACTTCGAGAAGCAGACTCGCCAGGCCACTGCCGAAGATCTCTTTTTCCGTAACCCCTTTGTTTCTCGCTCCAAGGTGAGTGACCGGTCGTTGGTCAGGTTCTTCGGAGCGGTACGACGCTCTGCAAACGATCCCGAGGGATTGCTTGAACTGAAGAAGCCCAAGAATGGCGCTGGACTGGCATTGCAGCAGACGACATAGGCGGTAGCGGCTCGGGTCGAAAACCCGAGCACGGGGCATCCTTGCCCCCTGCTGACGGGATCCGTGCTCCCCTTCAGGATCGTCACGAAATCCAAGCAGGGAGCGGCCGGCGTCTCGATTCCGCGCAGCGTCGGGGCACTCGACCTGGCGCCGAGGTGGAACGCGTTGCACGTCCCCGAGGCGGTTCCCCCCGCGCCCCCGCGACGACGACCAGCGGAAACCAGCCAGCGAGGCCCGTCCGCTCCGTCCGCCCCAGCTGCTGCACCGGCAAATCGTTTGGTGTCGCCAGCTGACCGACTCCGTCCCCGTTCTCGCTGGTCTCTCGCCGCGAGTTGGCGCAGAATCGTGGCACCTTCGGACAGGGCCCTCGACGTCGCGTCAGGCCCTAGGAACCCGAGGAGAATTCAGGGGTTGTCCGATGTCTGGGCTCGAAGACCTGCAGACCGGCACGATGGTCCGAGGGCTCCCCTTGGACAGGATGACAGTGGCAGGGGACCTTTAGTATGGACAAGACCGGAAGTGGAAGTCCGACCTTCGACAAGATGATCTGGCCGACTCTGCAAGCATTGCGGGAGGCTGGCGGCTCGGCAACCAACCAGGAACTCCTCGACCGCGTCGTGCAGATCATGAGGATCTCTGAGGAAGTACAGTCCATTCTCCACGGAGAAGGGCCGACGACGGAGGTAGACTACAGGCTCGCGTGGGCGAGAACCTACCTCAAGAATGCGGGAGCCATCGAGAACAGCAAGCGGGCTGTCTGGAGCATCACAGCAGCAGGTCGTTTGCTTTCCGAGGCGGACGCCTTGGCGATTCCGAAGAAGGTCAAGAAGGGTGAATTCGGTGGCAGCGGCCACGCCCAAGTGAAAGATGAGGTGAAGTCTGAAGAAGGGTGGAAGGACCAGCTCCTCAAGGTCCTCAAAGAGATGCCCGCAGATGGCTTCGAGCGCCTCGCGCAACGGATTCTTCGAGAGTCGGGCTTCGTGAAGGTCGAGGTCACCGGTCGTTCCGGCGACGGGGGGATCGACGGCATCGGGGTTCTGCGCCTTACCCTCATCTCTTTCCAGGTCTTCTTCCAGTGCAAACGGTACAAGGAGACTGTGAGCGCCGGGACCATCCGAGACTTCCGAGGTGCGATGGTCGGAAGGACCGACAAGGGGCTCGTCATCACGACGGGTCGGTTCACCCCAGACGCGAAGAGAGAGGCCAGCCGGGACGGTGCCCCGCCGGTCGAGCTGATCGACGGCGACCAGCTCTGCGAACTCCTCAAGGCCCTGAAGCTCGGCGTGAAGACCGAGCTGGTTGAGCAGGTCTCGGTCGAACCTGAGTTCTTCGCTGGCGTTTGATAACTGGGGGACCAACTTGATCAACGAGATATCCCTGTCCCCCGCCCCTTCCCAGAAGTGGTGCGCCCAGCTCGGCCAGCCGAGCTACGACGACCCCCGCCGGGGAACCCGGACCCCTACTGGCCAGATCGGGGACGCACTCGGGGACGGGGACCGGTGGCGCGCCGGGCGGGAGGCGGGGTTCCCTGCCCCTCCTCCCCGGCCGAAGGCTGTACCGTGACCCAGACCCCTGAGCAGCAAGCCCGCCGGGACATCGACGCGGCCCTCGCAGAAGCAGGCTGGGTCGTCCAGGACCGGGACCAGCTGAACCTGTCGGCCGGGCCCGGCGTCGCGGTCCGGGAGTTCAAGCTGGCCTCCGGCCACGGCTTCGCGGACTACCTGCTCTTCGTGGAGAAGAAGGCCGTCGGCGTCGTCGAGGCGAAGCCCGCCGGGCACACGCTGACCGGGGTCGAACCCCAGGCGCAGAAGTACGCCACCGGGCTCCCGCCCGAGCTGACCACCCCGGTCCGGCCCCTGCCGTTTCTCTACCTGAGTACGGGGGCGGTCACCCGCTTCACCAACGGGCTCGACCCCACCCCGAAGAGCCGCCGGGTCTTCCAGGTACACCGGCCCGAGACGCTGGCCGAGTGGCTCGCGGCGGACACCCTATCGGATTGGGTGGGCGGGTGGAGTCCTGGCTTCCAGGTTGCGGAGCAGCCGGCCCGGGGTGGACAGTACGGAGCCAGGCCGTCCTCCCTTCGGGCGAGGCTGAGGGAGCTTCCTGCGGTCCCCACCCAGGGGCTCTGGCTCAACCAGGTGGAGGCCATCACCCGCCTGGAGGAGTCGCTCCGGAAGGACCGACCGCGGGCCCTGATCCAGATGGCCACCGGCTCCGGAAAGAGCCGCTTCGCAGTCATGGCCGCGTACCGGCTGATCAAGTACGGGGGCGCCCGACGGGTCGTGTTCCTGGTGGATCGGGCCAACCTCGGGGAGCAGGCCGAAAAGGAGTTCGCCAGCTTCCGGACCCCGGACGACCGGCGCAAGTTCACCGAGCTGTACAACGTCCAGCGGCTGACCGGGAACACGGTCGGCTCGTCGAGCAAGGTGGTCATCACCACCATCCAGCGGCTGTTCTCCATCCTGAAGGGCGAGCCTGACCTGGCCCCGGAGGTGGAGGAGCTGGGCTCCCAGTTCGCCGCAGTGGACGACCAGGCCGAGCCGATCCCGGTCCAGTACAACCAGGCCATCCCGCCGGAGTTCTTCGACGTCCTGGTCGTGGACGAGTGCCACCGCTCCATCTACACCCTCTGGCGACACGTCCTGGAGTACTTCGACGCCTACCTGATCGGGCTGACCGCGACCCCGGCCACGCACACCTTCGGGTTTTTCAACAAGAACCTGGTGATGGAGTACGGGCACGAGCGGGCGGTCGCGGACAGCGTGAACGTGGACTTCGAGGTCTACCGGATCAAGACCCAGATCACCGAGCAGGGCTCCACCATCGAGGCCACGGGCGATCCGATCCTCGGCAAGCGGGACCGGCTGACCCGGAAGACCCGGTGGGAGGCGCCCGACGAGGACGTGAGCTACTCGGCGGAGGATCTCGACCGCAACGTGGTCGCCAAGGACCAGATCCGGCTCATCATCCGCACCTTCAGGGAGCGCCTCTTCACCGAGATCTTCCCCGGCCGCCGGGAGGTGCCCAAGACGCTGATCTTCGCCAAGGACGACTCCCACGCGGAGGACATCGTCGAGATCATCCGGGACGAGTTCGGACGGGGCAACGATTTCTGCACGAAGATCACCTACAAGACCACCGGCAAGCCCTCGGCGGTCCTGATCCAGGAGTTCCGCAACAGCTACCAGCCCCGCATCGCGGTCACCGTGGACATGATCGCCACCGGCACCGACATCAAGCCGGTCGAGATCGTGATGTTCATGCGGGCGGTGAAGAGCCGGGTGCTGTTCGAGCAGATGAAGGGGCGCGGCGTCCGGGTCATCGACCCGACCGAGCTGCAAGCCGTCACCCCGGACGCCGTGCGCAAGACCCACTTCGTCATCGTGGACTGCGTCGGCGTCACCGAGAGCGCCATCGGGGAGACGCACCCCCTGGACCAGAAGAAGGCGGTCGCGTTCAAGACCCTGCTGGAGCACGTGGCCTCCGGGGGCACAGACCACGACATGGTCTCCTCGCTGGTGAGCCGCCTGGCCCGGCTGAACCGGCGCTGCGGCCCCGAGGAGGAGCAGGAGATCCGCCAGGCGTCAGGGGGCAAGAGCCTGACCGCCCTGACCGGCGACCTCGTGGACGCCCTGGACCTCGACCGGCAGGTGGACGTGGCCCGCACTCAGTTCGCGGTCCCCGCGGGGCAGGAGCCGACCACGGAGCAGGTCCGCCAGGTCGAGAGCCAGCTCGTGGCCGCAGCGGTCGTGCCCATCGCGACCCGACCCGAGCTGCGCAAGACCCTCGTGGAAATTAAGCGCCGGTTCGAGCAGATCATCGACGAGGTCAGCGAGGACGTGCTGCTCTTCGCCGGGGCGTCCCCGGAGGCGACGGAGAAGGCCCGGACCCTGGTGACCTCCTTCGAGCGGTTCCTCGCGGACAACGCGGCGGAGATCGACGCCCTGGCCTTCTTCTTCCACCAGGAAGGTCACCCCCGGCTCTCCTTCCGGGATGTGAAGACCCTGGCCGCGGCGATCCAGTCCCCGCCCCGCTCCTGGACCCCGGACGTGCTGTGGCGCGCCTACGAGACCCTCGATAAGGACAGGGTGCGGGGCGCGTCCGGGCAGCGGCTGCTGACCGACATCGTCTCCCTGGTGAAGTTCGCACTCAGGCAGGACGACGAGCTGGTACCCTTCGGGGAGCAGGTGCGGCAGCGGTACCAGAATTGGGTCGCCCAGCAGGACAACCGGGGCAGGCGGTTCACCGAGCAGCAGCTCCGCTGGTTGACGATGATCCGGGACCACGTCGCGACCTCCCTGGAGATCACCCTCGACGACTTCGAGGCGGTCCCCTTCGTGGGCGAGGGCGGGCTGGGCCGTGCCCGGCAGGTGTTCGGGACGGAGCTGGGCCCGATCCTGCGCGAGCTGAATGAGGTGCTGGCGGCGTGAGTTCACAAGACCGCTTCCCCTCCCACTGGGGTAGGGCGACGATTCTCGATTTGACCTCTCTCGTCACGAGCGGGTCACGCGGATGGGCTCAGCACTATGCTGAGGACGGTCCGATGTTCCTTCGCGTCGGCAACCTCGACCACGACACCGTTGCAATCGACCTGTCGAGCGTTCAACGCGTTCGGCCGCCAGACGGAGCAGAAGGTGCGCGCACATCGGTACGACCTGGGGACATCCTCCTGTCGATCACAGCTGAAGTCGGCATGGTCGGACTTGTCAGCGAGAACCTGGGTGAAGCGTACGTGAACCAGCACGTGGCGCTCCTTCGCCCACTGCCATCGGTCTACCCAGCAGGGTTCGCCTATTCGTTGATCGACCCCCACGGATTGCAGGCGGCTGCTCGTCTTGCGCAATACGGAGCCACCAAGCAGGGGCTGGGTCTCGACCAAGTTCGCGGCTTCGAAGTCCCCGTACCTCCTCTCCCTGAGCAGCACCGCATCGTCGAGGCCATTGAGTCCTACATCTCCCGCATCGATTCCGCCGTCGAGACCCTGAAGCGGGTGCAGACGAACCTGAAGAGGTACCGGGCCTCCGTCCTCAAGGCCGCCGTCGAGGGGCGGCTCGTGCCCACCGAGGCCGAGTTGGCCAGGGAAGAGGGGCGGGACTACGAGCCTGCATCCGTCCTGCTCGACCGCATCCTCAAGGAGCGGCGTCGGCGGTGGGAGGAGAGCGGCAGGAAGGGGAAGTACGAGGAGCCTACTACGCCGGACATTAGCGGGCTGCCGGAGTTGCCGGAGGGGTGGTGCTGGGCGACGGTTGAACAGCTTGCCTGCGATGTCCGCTACGGGACATCGGCAAAGACCGAGGAGACGCTGACGAGCGGTGTTCCGGTTCTCCGCATGGGGAACATCGTCGACGGCGAGCTAGATTTCTCCAGCCTGAAGTACCTCCCGGCGGAACACGAAGAGTTTCCTGAGCTTCTGCTTCACCCTGGCGACCTGCTGTTCAACCGGACCAACAGTGCGGAGTTGGTGGGCAAGTGCGCAGTGTTCCGAGCAGCGCAGGTGGACTTCTCCTGTGCGTCCTACCTCATCCGCGTGAGGTTCTTCTTCGACGTGACCGCCGAGTACGTCGCTGCCTTCATCAACTCCGCCGCAGGCCGCGCCTGGGCCTCATCCGTTGCAGTTCAACAGGTTGGACAGGCGAACGTCAACGGTACCAAGCTCAAGGCCCTCGTCGTCCCGGTGCCTCCCGCGGCAGAGCAGGTGCGCATCGTGGCGGAGATGGATCGGGCATTCTCAGTGCTCAAGGCCAGCCTGATGCTGATCTACCAAGACCAAGCCCGCTGCATCCGCCTCCGCCAGTCGATCCTGAAGTGGGCCTTCGAGGGCAAGCTGGTAGACCAAGACCCCGCGGACGAGCCCGCGGAGGTGCTGCTGGCGCGGATCAGGGCCGAGCGAGTGGGTCAGCCCCAGGGCAACGGGAAGCGAGGCCGGGGGCGTCCCAAGGGCACCGACACCGCGTCCCCGGAACAGCCCCCGGCTGCCCTGCCACACCCTCTTCCTGCGACGCCGATACCGCAGGCAGCTCAGGCTCCCGCCACGGCTGCAAGGCCCACCAGCGCCGCCTCCAAGGGGCAGCTTCCGCTGTTCGACAAGTGAGCGAGGTACGGATGTCCGACGACCCCTCCCGCATCGTTTCCAAGCTCTGGTCCTTCTGCCAGGTGCTCCGCGATGACGGCCTCTCTTACCAGGACTACCTGGAGCAGCTGACGTTCCTGCTCTTCCTCAAGATGGCCGAGGAGAAGGCCGAGCTGACCGAGGCTGCTTCCGTGATCCCCGTCGGCTACCGCTGGGGAGACCTCTGCCGCCCCGACATCGAGGGGGCACGGCTGGAGGAGCACTACCGGGACACGCTCAAGAAGCTGGGGGAGGCCGGGGGGATGCTGGGGCTGATCTTCCGCAAGGCCCAGAACAAGATCCAGGACCCGGCGAAGCTGCGCCAGCTCATCGTCGAGCTGATCGACAAGGAGGACTGGCTCACCCTGTCCGCGGACGTGAAGGGCGACGCGTACGAGGGGTTGCTGGAGAAGAACGCCCAGGACGTGAAGGGCGGCGCGGGGCAGTACTTCACCCCGCGGGCGCTGATCCAGGCGATGGTGGACTGCGTGCAGCCCAAGCCCGGCGAGCTGGTCGTGGACCCGGCCTGCGGCACCGGCGGCTTCCTGCTGGCCGCGCACGACTACCTCGCCCACCACTTCGACCTCGACCGCGACCAGAAGCAGCACCTCCGGTACAACGCGGTGCACGGCATCGAGCTGGTGGACGGGGTGGCCCGCCTGTGCGCGATGAACCTCTTTTTGCACGGCATCGGCCCCGACGACGACAAGCGCGAGCCGCCGATCAAGACCGACGACGCCCTGCGCAACGAGCCCGGCACCAAGGCCGACGTGGTGCTGACCAACCCGCCGTTCGGGAAGAAGTCGAGCATCACAGTGATCAACGAGGAGGGGGAGACCGACCGGGAGACCCTCACCTACAACCGGCCCGACTTCTGGACGACCACGAGCAACAAGCAGCTCAACTTCGTCCAGCACGTGAAGTCCCTGCTGAAGATCCACGGTCGAGCTGCGGTCGTGGTCCCCGACAACGTGCTGTTCGAGGGCGGGGCCGGGGAGGTCATCCGCAGGAAGCTCCTGCACGAGTGCGACGTCCACACCCTGTTGCGGCTGCCGACGGGCATCTTCTACGCCCAGGGGGTCAAGGCCAACGTCGTCTTCTTCGACCGCAAGCCGGGCGCGGACGCGGCCTGGACGAAGACGCTCTGGGTCTACGACCTGCGGACGAACAAGCACTGCACCTTGAAGCAGAACCGGCTCACCCGGAAGGACCTCGACGAGTTCGTGGACTGCTACCGACCCGGCAACCGGCACGACCGGCAGGCGACCTGGTCCGAGACCAACCCCCAGGGGCGCT
Organism: Myxococcota bacterium; assembly: GCA_034005005.1. Classification (GTDB taxonomy): domain Bacteria; phylum Myxococcota_A; class JAVEVO01; order JAVEVO01; family JAVEVO01; genus JAVEVO01. Next base: position 10,526 of record JAVEVO010000034.1, on the reverse strand, counting down.
GGCGGTCCTACGGCCTCGATGAGCTGCTGGCGCGGGACAAGGTCAGCCTCGACCTCTTCTGGCTCAAGGACGACAGCCTGGAGGACTCGGCCAGCCTCCCTGACCCGCACATCTTGGCAGGCGAGATCGCCGACGACCTGCGGGCCGCGCTGGAGCAGATCGAGGACATCCTCGGCGACCTCCAGGCGCGGGGCCGGGTGCTGGCCGAGCGGATTGGCAATGGCGCTGCCAATCCGGTGCCCCTGCGCGTTGTCCCGCCGCGGCCACCGGCCCCGGTAGAAGCCCCAGCAGTGCGTCCTGCGGCCCCGGTGAAGGCCCCCGTGGTGCCCGTGGTGAGGTCGCCCGAGGCTCCCGACGGTGACCTCCTGGGGGCGGCGTTGGCGGTTCTCCGGGCGCATCCGGGGCGTGAGTTCGCGAGGGGAGACCTCCTGGACCTTGTGCCGGGGTTGGACGAGAGCCGGTGGCAGACCGTCTCCAAGCAACTCGCCGGGCATCCGGAGGTGGTGAAGTCCGGGGAGAGGAAGGGGACGAGGTACACGTTCGACGGCCAAGGGCGTGTCAAGGCGAAGATCGAACAGACGACGGAGGAATTGGAATGAAGTCGAAGGGCGAGATCAAGAGCGAGAAGATTCTCGTGAAGGACATCTTCTCCCGAATGTGGTTCCGAATCCCGGAGTACCAGCGTCCCTACGTGTGGGGACGGGAGGAGATCACGGAGCTTCTCGAAGACCTCACCTTCGCAGCCAGTGAGAAGCCCGACTCTGAGTACTTCCTCGGCTCGTTCGTCTTCCAGGCAAAGGCCGCCGATACCGCCAGGGGCCAGGAGTTCGACGAGAATGACATCCTAGATGGTCAACAGCGGATGACCACGCTTCTCATGCTTTTCGCGGTGATCCGTGATCTTGCGAAGAGTGGAGGTGCGAAAGAGGACTGCCAGCTATGCATAAACCAGAAAGCAAGTGAGTTTCGGAACATCCCTGAGCGCACACGCCTCATCTTCGCCATCAGGGAGAAAGTTCAGGGGTTCATCGACGGCTATGTCAAGCCTGATAAGGGAACATCCAAGGAAGATGAGTTGTCCAAACTCGCTGACCGCGAGGACGACAAGTCAGTCAAAAACATGGCCGCGGCATTGTTGGAGATCCGACGCTACTTTCAAGAGAAACCCGAAGCCGATCCGGAGAAGCTGCTCAAGTTTTTGCTCAACAAAGTTCTGATGATCTACGTGTCCACCGAGGACTTGGAGGACGCCTTCCGCTTGTTCGTAATCCTCAACGACCGAGGAGTTCCTCTACGCAACAGCGACATCATCAAGTCCACGAATCTCGGCGCACTAGAGAACGCCGCCGACAAGGTCAAGTACGCCAAGATGTGGGAGGAAGCTGAGGGAGAACTCGGCGACGACTTCGACCGCTTCCTCAACCACGTCCGTACGGTCCTGGTGAAGGAGAAGGCCAGGATGAGCCTGCTCCAAGAGTTTGAGGACAAGATCTACCACCCGAAGGAGAAGGACAAGGCGACAGGCGAGAAGAAGCCCGTGCTGCTAGTGAAGGGGCGCGATACCTTCCAGTTCATCGACCGCTACCTCAAACACTACCGGGCTCTTGTCGACGGCAAGAACTATGACGAGACCGGCAGTTTCGAGTTCGACAACTTGATTAAAGTGATGTTCATGGGTCTTCCAGCAACCGACTGGGTGCCGCCGCTGCTTAGATTCTACGATAAGTTTGAGACACGGGAGATCCTGCCGTTCCTCAAGAAGTTGGATAACAAGTTCTCGGCCGACTGGATCGGACAATACGCGCCAACCGACCGGATCGATGCGATGAACCTGGTCATCAAGGTCATCGACTCGGCGAAGTCACCCGAGGAAGTGCTGGCCTCGGACTGCTTCAAGATCGACGGTGACTCGTTCCGGCGCGTCCTCGACGGCCCAGTGTACGGCAAGAAGTTTGTGCGCTACCTCTTGCTCAAGCTCGACTACTACTGGGCGAACCACGCGAACCGGATGCAGTTCGAGACGCTGACCGTAGAGCATATCCTCCCGCAGACCCCCAGCGACGATAGCCGGTGGACCAAGGACTTCACATCCAAGGAGCGAAACGAGTGGACGGACAAGATTGGGAACCTGGTCCTCATCACGAGGCGCAAGAACTCCTCTCAGGGTCGGCTTGACTATGCGGAGAAGAAGAAGAAGTACTTCCATGCGTACATCGACACCTGCCCGAATTCGCTCCGCGTTCTGCAGGAGAACGACCGCTGGACCCCAGAAGAATTGAAAAGGAACCAGGGAATTGTCACGGAAAAGATCTGCAAACAGTACGAAGTTGCAGTGGTCTGACAGAGAGAGATCACGATGACCAGTGACGACCTCGACACCCTGCGGGAGACCTGGGACTTCGAGGGCAAGCTCGCTGGCGGCCGGGATGGCACCGGAACGGGGCGAACTGCGGCCGGCTCCGAACGAAGCATCGAACAAACCCGGCTTGACTTCGAACAAAGCTCCGAACAAGCCGGCCTCGCTGGCGAACAACCCCCCGGAGCACTCGCGGCCGGAGGGTGGGCCGACCAGCCCCGGAAGCGCCGCTCGGCACCGCGAGCCCAGGTAGAAGCAGAGATCCTCGCCCACTGCCGCGGCCGGTTCGTCCCCCTGCTTGAACTGGCTGCGCGGCTCCAGCGCACGTCGGACACTGTGAGGGTTCACTACGTCCGCCCGATGCTCCGCAGCGGGTCGCTGGAAGCCCGATTCCCGGACCAGCTCCGGCATCCCGAGCAGGCGTACATGGCGGCCACCGTGACCCCAACGACCGAGTGACCAGGACGAACTGGTTGCGACAAGCTGTGAGGTGACGGCGATGTCCTGGGTGGACAAGCTCAAGGGAGCAGCAAGCTGGGTTGCCGAGAACCCGGAGACCGTCGCCCAGTTTGCTAAGGGGGTCCAGGGTCTCCGCGTCGACCACGTCGTTGTCGTTCCCGAGAGTGCCATCGACGACCGGGCACGTGACCTCACGCTCGGCCTCGCTGGCTACCGCCTGGTGGACCTCGCCTGCTGCTGCATGGCATCAGGGAAGATGATCATCATCGGCGAGCTTGAGTTGGAAGGTGCCCCGGTCCGAGCGTTGATGGAGGTCCGGCCGAAGGGAACAGGGATCTCCTGGCAGCCTGGAGACCGCCGCGTCATCGTCGAGGTGGATGGCCCCGAGATCCAGGCCAAGAGCCTCAGCGGCATCGCCATGCAGAAAGCCGGAGAGGGACTCCTTGAGTTGGTCCTGCCGGGGCTGCTCGCGAGCTGCGCGAAGTATGCCATCGGTCGGGTCTTCGAATCCCTGTCCCGGCAGTACATCGAGTCTGCGGTGAGCGAGGAGGCTCCGCTGCTGCTCAGGCACGAGGAAGGGAACAGCTACTCGATTGACCTGATGAAGGTGGGTCTGATCAGCGATCTGCTCGGACTCCCGTTCAAGGTGCCCTGCCTGGACACGGAAGTCCGCCTGGAGGACTTCCTGGTGATCGAGGAGATTCGATTCGTCAGGAGGGGCGCTGCTTTCAGCATCGACCTCCGCGACGATCATCCAGCCATCCGAGGGGGCAAGGCGCTTCTCGCTCTCGCTCCTGGAGGGAAGGGCGAGGCGTGAACACCCCCGTCGGTCAGACCCGGCGAAACGGCCAGGGGAGGGTGGGCGACTTCCTCGGTGGCCGAGCCGGGGAGTCCCCACAAAGAACGGGAAGCTTCCCACAAGCCTTCCCACGGACCGCACCGGACCCTGCACAAAGCTCGCCGGGGGGCGGCTTCACGCCCGCCGTGGTCGTCCGGGTCGCGAGCACGCAGCGGGCATCGCAGGCCGACATCCAGGCGGCCCTGCTCGCTGCGTGTCGCGAACGCTTCGTGACGATCCACGAGCTGGCCTCGCTGCTGAACCGCTCCCCCCGGACGCTTCAGCAGCACCACGTCCGTCACCTCGTGGCGCAAGGCCGCCTCGTGCAGCGACACCCGGAGCAACCGAACCACCCTGAGCAGGCGTACCGGGCGGTTGCGCTGAAGAGCAAAGTGCACTGAGCGGCAGGGGGCCAGCGAACTGCTGACCATGAGTATGATGGACGATCGCCGCGCCCCCCAGGGAGATGTCATGCAGATGAACGAAGGCTGCTGCGAGATGTGCGGCCACCATGTCATCCTGCGCCAAAAGGCGCACATCGTGGCCGAGGGTGACCGGTCGGCCAAGAACATTCTGATGCTCTGTCCGTCGTGCCACGTGCTCTTCGACCATCAGCTCAAGCCGAGGCTCTACCTCGCTCTAATGAATGCTAAAGCGTCGGGCCTCCCGGAGTCGTGGAAAAACTCGCACTACGAGCAGGCGGCCGCAGCAAGCAAGAAGGCGATCCAGGAGAAGGGAGCGAAATAGCGGCACGGTGAAGGAGGACTGGGCGCTTCCACGCAGCGCAGCAGCGCCATGTTTCATCCCCGTCACCCACCTCCGTAGCTCTCCCTTTCGTCCCGCCCTCGCGTCCTGCGTCCCGCGTTCCGTTGTCGCGCGCCGGGAGCGATGTCGGGGACAGAGACGATCGCCGCGGGCAAAACGGTGCCCTAGGATCAACCCCGCAGCCCCTCACCAGGCCGGTCGGCAGCGATCATCCCGAAAAGGAAGTCGGCCACGCCGACGTCGTCGCCGCGGGGGTACCGCAGCCGAGACGCGAAACGCGTTTCCCGCGACTGGGGAGCTCCGGCGAGTCGCTTCCGACCCCGTTTCTTCTCAGATTCTCGACATTTCCCCGCCCCTCGCCGGAACGGCCCCGCCCAGCCCCGCAGACGGTCCCCGCGCTGCCCCGGCTCCGGGGCGCGCCTCAGACCCCGGCAACGTCCCCGCAGCGGCTGGCGGGCCTTCTGGGGCTGGAGGCGGGGCCATCCCGCAACGAGGGTCGCGTCCGCTTGGCTGGGCGGGTGCTTCGACGCGGCGCTCGGCCAGCTGCCCGGTGGCGCGTTGCGTTCGTCCTGGTGGACTTCGGTCGCGGTAGCTCCCGGAACTGCCGCGCAGCCTGCTCCCGGGCCAAGGGCGAGCGCCAAGGGTGAATCGCTTACCTGCAGAGGCGCGCACCGAGGTAGACGCCGCGGTAGTCGGGCGTATCCACGCCGCGGTAGGACGCCCGGAGGAGGTCGGCGCCGACGCTCCAGGAGCCGCCGCGGCGCACCCGGGAGGAGCCTGCTGGCGAGACCCAAGCAGATCCGTTCGAAGGCGCATCGACATAGGTGTCATGCCACCAGTCCTCGACCCACTCCCCGACGTTGCCGGCCAGATCGCACACCCCCTGAGCACTATCCCCATCGGTCTTGTCGCACACCGGGCAGGTTCCTCCGTTGCAGTTGCAGTCGGAGTACACGGCGTGCCCGCAGGTCGCGGCCTGATCCCCCCACGGATAGGTCCGCACATGGTCCCCCGAGCGCGCCACGTACTCCCACTCCGCCTCACTGCACAACCGTGCTCCTTCCCCCACCCACGCTGCGAAGTCCCGGGCTTGATCCCAGTCGATGCAGTTCACCGGGTGCAGCTCCCGTCCAGCTACACCCCAGTTGCACGATCCTCCCGTGTCCGGTTCATTTGAGCAGCCACCGCCAGCACGGCACGTCTGGATCATTCCCACCGTCACCTCCGTCTTCATGACTTCGAAGCCCGGAATTGTCACGGGGTGAACTGGTTGCTCGTTGCTGGCCGTCGCCGAGCCCATCTGAAACGTACCGCCGGGGAGTGCGATCCATACAATCTCCTGCCCTTCGCCCTCGCTGCCCTCCCCCTCGCCCTCGGAGGCCTCATTCCACGGTACGCAGTGGGGGCTCCGGCAGACTTGCCCCCCGGCGCAGTCCGTGTCCTTGTTGCAGGCGGAGTTGGCTTCTGAGGGATCGACGAGGAGGGTGCAGCCGAGGGCCGATGCGCCAACTAGCCAGGTGAGCAGCATCACCAGGCATCGAGACTCCATCTCGGCCGCCTCCGTCTTCAGGACAACGCTAGGATGATCACCCTGCCCGATGGCGGCCGTCAAGCAGGGTGCCTGGTGAGACGGACGCCATCTCGCCCCTTCACCCCAAGTCCATGTGGCGCCATCTCTTTGTGCCCAGGGGCAACGAGCACTAGGGGACGCCCGCGCGGCAGCCGGCCAGCTCTTCCTGGTACTGCCCGCGAGTAGGCCGCCACGGAGCCCACGATGCCCCTTGGAGCGGACTTCGCGGGCACCCCCGGAAAGTGGGGCAGACGGGTCTCCCGGCCGCACGGCGGGCCTCCTGGGCCTGGAAACGACCGTCCCATTCACCGCCGGCGGGGACAAGTTGGACGATCCTGGCCAACACCCACCTTTACCTACTATTCATACACAACCGCGCAACGCGTTGCATATCGAGCCGTCCTCTGCGCCAGCCGGATTTCGGTCGCTGCAACTCCGGGATCCTGTTGTCCTGACTGCCTCCGCTGCCCGCCCCCGTCACGCCGTCCGCAACTTCTGCACCGCGCCCACCGATGCTCCGCATGCCTTCGCCACGGCGCGTACGGTCGCGCCCGCGGCGAGCTGCTCGCGGATCTTCCGGATCTTCTCCTCCGGCAACGGTGGCCTCCCCAGTCGCTTCCCGTCTTCCTTCGCCTTGGCGATCCCGGCGCGTACCCGCTCCCGGATGATGTCCCTCTCGAACTCGGCCATGGCCGCGATGATCCGGAACTGGAGCCGGCCGCTCGGCGTGGTGGTGTCCAGCGACTCCTTCAGCGAGATGAAGCCGACGTCCAGCGCGTCGAAGTCGTCGAGCGCAGTGACGAGCTGCCGGGTGGAGCGGGCGAACCGGTCGAAGCGCCAGACGAGCACGAGATCCACCCGGCGGGCGCGGACGTCGGCGAGTAGCCGCTGGTACTCGGCGCGGTCGTCCCTCGACCCGGAGGCATGATCCACGTACTCGTCGTGGACCGTCCAGCTCCGCGCCTCGGCGTGTTTCCGCAGCTCGCGGAGCTGCATGTCGGGATCCTGATCCCAGGTGGACACGCGGGCGTAGACCCCAACTCGCAGCGCGGGGGAGGCGGTCTCCATCGCGGTCGTCGGCCGGGGTGCCGTGGGCGGCTTCAGTCTTCCTCGGGAAACGCCTTGTCGCGAGGTGTTCACAAAACCCTCCTCCACCGGCCGCTGCAACTGCCCGGAATCGCTGGGGGCAGATCCGGCTTTCTCGGTGTTCATTATAGAATAGTTTTATGAACAACGCAAGGACTGAATGACACTAGGGATCGGCATACGGCTTCGAATGGCCTGCTATCACCCATCATGTTAACACATCGCAACCATGATTATCAGTTCAAAGTAGCCTGTTTATAGAGGGAAAGGTGTTGTCCGATGACAATTCATTCAAGCGCAGCTAAGGCAGAAGATCCAATGTTAGCTCATTAACTTTCTATTTTCTCGCTACTCTATATTTAGAGAGCAGATTCTATAAAATGCCTGCCAGCCAGGATCATCGTGAAGTACAAGTTCGCCAGTCAAATCACCGGCAATGTATGCATGACCAAGGTCGATTAATGTGTGACTTGTGGCATCAGATACATCGACTTCCTGCCTGCATTCATCTGAGACAAAACCAATGCAACTAGATATTGAGTATTTCTTGGTATTCGAGTTATATCCTATGAATAGTTGAGCTGACACCCAAGGTAATCGTCCCTCTCCCCACTGTGAGTAGACTTCAAGTCTGCAACCGTTTGGCCAAGATGAACAACCATCCGGAAGCCGAAAATGAGCTAGGTGGTTGCTGGTCCATCCACTCCACTCAGGGCGACAACTCCATAGCCAATCTCCACCAGGAGGCCCCTGTTCACCTTGCAGCCCTGGTTCGCCTTGAAGCACAAAGACGCGCTCCTCTGCAACTGCCACGCCACCGCCACCCAACAGCACGAGCAAATAAGTTCCGGCCACTAAGCCAGCAGGAAGCTGTATCTGTCGTCTCACTGCCTCACCTCCTTCCGCAAATTTTAGACCATCGAGACCAGTATAGCGGTGTCCTGCATTGCCATTCACAGTCCGCAGTTCGACTGCAACAGCAAGATCGAGTCTTTCGCCTTCGATCCACCAACTTGTCTGAAATCGATGATTGGATGCCTGCTTTCCGGTCAGATTGTCTGTCAATCCGGCTACGTCGTTGACGGGTTTCTCCATTCCATCGCCGTCGATCTTTGATATTCGGGTCGTCTGGCCTTCCCCTTCCCCTTCCCCTTCTCCTTCTCCTTCACCCTCCCCCTCGCCTTCCCCTTCGCCCTCGCCCTCGCCTTCGCCCTCGCCTTCGCCCCCGCCCTCGCCCTCGCCTTCGCCTTCGCCTTCGCCCTCCCCTTCTCCTTCGCCCTCGCCCTCGCTGCTCCCGTCCTGGCCCCCGTCCGGGATCGTCAGATGAATCCCCGGCGGATCGTTCCGCAGGCAGCCCTGGAGAACCCCGGCGAAGAGGAGAAGCAGGATCAACGGCAGGACCTGAAGCGCGGAGAGCGACCGTTGCACTGGCCGGGAAGGAAGCATGAACCAAGGGTACCAGCGTCGCGTCGGTGCGGCAACCGAGTTGCCTGGTCCAGGCACGGCAGCAGAACCCCTCCAGAAGGCCGAGGATGTCCTGAGATCGAAGCCGGCACACACGACGCCCCGCCTCCCTCGGGCGCCCCGGTGACCAGCGAGGGGCCTTTCCTGGCACGCTGGGTCGGGAACGCTGGGCCGGCGCGGCCGGTCATTCCGGGATCTGGATGGCCGGCATGCAACGCGTTACGCGCACCGCCGGCGAAATCGGCCGGCGCGGCCGCACTTGCAAGATGGGTTTTTTTGAGTAGATATCCCTCGTCTCCGCCGCCGAACCTGCCCGCACGGAACCTGCCGCGTGTATTTTACATAACGCCCCTTCTCGGACGCTGGGGGAGGCTGTAAGTATCGGGAAGAACACCGGAAAATCCGGTCAACTTCCGGTGACCTTCCAAAAAAATGGCGGTCTGGTACCTAAGATCACGCCAATTCAATAGTAGTTCCCGGTAGTTGTGTTGTGTGCTGACGGCGGGATCGGCCCCGATAGCCGTTCTGGTAGGCCTGCCCGATCCACGGGCCCGGTCAGTCCGCGGTCGCCGTGTCGCCGGCCTCGGCCTCGGCGACCTCCGACTCCAAAATCCCTATTGCCGAAGGGTCCCCCTTCGTCTAGGTGCTGCCGGCCTTCCCAATCGATTGGTCGCCAGGGACGGGCGAACTCAGCTGCAATCTTCTTCTCCCCACCCCAGCGAGCCAGTGCGCGGGGAGTCGCCCGCTTTCACCTCATCGCGGCTATTCCGCAGCAGCTTGGTTGTTGGGAGACTGTCTTCGTCGTACACTTGTCGGCATTGACCGTGGCTGCTACCCCCGTGAAAAGGAGGAAATCGTGCAGCAAGCCCATCTTACTGCCCTCGCCGCGCTGCTGCTCACTCTCGTCGTTTCTGCCTGCGGCGAGGATTCTTCGAGATCCAAAGGGGGGGGAGAGGGCGAAACCGAAGGTCAGGAAGGCGAGGGGGAGGGTTCCGAGGGCGAGGGGGCCGAGGGCGAGGGGGCCGAGGGCGAGGGGGCCGAGGGCGAGGGGGCCGAGGGCGAGGGGGCCGAGGGCGAGGAGGAGGGTTTCGCCCAGGACCAGCTCGCTCTCTACAAGAGCGGTACCCGGCTGAAGGCCATAGTCGGCCGCACGCCTGACGGATCCCAAGCCTGGCTTGGCTGGTGGGATTCGGAGTTGGGAATAGAGTGCATTTTCATGGCAACCAGCGACGGTAAGGAACGGTGTCTTCCTGCTAATCAATATTATATTGCCTATTTTTCTGATGAAAATTGCTATAATTTGATAGTTCCATTCTTTCTGGTCAACGCGCAGTGCAAGCCACCAAAGTATCTGGGATTAAGTCTGCCGAATGAGAATGGATGTGGGATATCGGTTGGTCATGTATACATCAGTGCAGAACAATTTGTCGGAGATGTTGTCTATTTTTTAAATCCATCCGGTGACTGTATTAGCATGCCGTCAAGCACATTAACAGCCTCCGGCTACCACTTATACCATGCCGAACCAGAGGTACCCCTCGATCGGTTTGTAGCCCGGGAGCGGTCGATCCTGGAGCCCTGAGCCGTTGCCGCGTGAGTCCATCCCGATCTACGCCCCAGCGGGCTCAGCCGCTGGGGTAGACGATGGTTCCGCCTCCTCCGGATCGATGACCCCGGCCGCGATTAGGTTGGCCAGCATCGCCGCGGGGTCCAGCTTCCCGGCCGGGATTGCCAGATCGTCGTCCTCGTCCTTCCCATCCCGGGCGAGCGTGTTGGCCAGCTCCACCGCGATCTTCATCGGGTGCAGATCCGCAATAGCGGAGGTAGCCCCCGCGCGGCCTTGCAGGACGGGGCTATGACAGGTTGCCCACTTCTGGTACGACGGTGGTTGTGTTCTACAACGCCGACCAGAAGGGGCAACCGATGCATGAATGTCACGGCTTCGATCTCTCCGCCACTCCCGCCTTCCATGCTCTCGAGGAACTGGT
>JAVEVO010000203.1:0-11077 GCA_034005005.1 Myxococcota bacterium | reverse complement strand
GGCGAAGCCTGGGAGGGCGAGGGCGAGGGCGAAGCCTGGGAGGGCGAGGGCGAGGAGGGCGAGGGCGAGGAGGGCGAGGGCGAGGAGGGCGAGGGCGAGGGCGAGGCCGGGGAGGGCGAGGGCGAGGAGGGCGAGGGTGAGGGCGAGGGCGAGGCCGGGGAGGGCGAGGGCGAGGGTGAAGGCGAGGGCGAAGGTGAGGGTGAGGGCGAGGGTGAAGGCGAGGGCGAGGGCGGCGAGGGCGGCGGGGGCGGCCGGCAGAGCAGCGACGGCTGCGCGCTGGCCAGATCCGGCGCCACGAACACGCCCTGGGTGGGCCTGCTCCGGACCGGGATGTTCTGGTGGGGCCGCCGCTGACACGGCAGCGGGGCCGCCCCCGGCGGGCGGCCGGCAGGTTTCGCGCGGATCCAGCTACAAGAGCAAGGCGGCTCGCGCCTCCCGCATCGCCTGCAGCATCTCCTTGACCGCGAGGTCCAGCCCGACGAAGACGGCCCGGCAGATGATCGCGTGGCCGATGTTCAGCTCCGTGACCTCGGGGATCTGGGCCACCGGGCCGACATTGCGGGGATCGAGGCCGTGACCGGCGGCCACCTCCAGACCGAGCTTGGCCGCGAAGCGCGCCGCATCGCGCAACCGCTCCAGCTCCCGCACCCGCTCTGCGGGCTGCCGCTGGTTGCAGTAGTCGCCGGTGTGCAGCTCGATGGCCGTGGCGCCGGCCCGCACCGCGGCCTTGACCTGCTCCGGCGTCGGATCGATGAACAGGGAGACGACGATCCCAGCTCCCTGCAAGCGTGCCGTTGCCTCGCGCACCGGCTCGAGCTGCCCCTGCACGTCGAGGCCGCCCTCGGTGGTCCGCTCCTCCCGCTTCTCGGGGACGAGGGTCACCCGGTCGGGGACCGTATCGCGTGCGATCTCGACCATCTCGGGGGTCGCGGCCATCTCCAGGTTGAGCAAGGTCTGGACCGTCTCGCGCAGCAGGCGCAGGTCGCGGTCCTGGATGTGACGACGGTCCTCGCGCAGGTGGACCGTGATCTGGTGGGCACCAGCGGCCTCGGCCACGGCCGCGGCCACCACGGGCTCTGGATAAGAAGTACCACGAGCCTGTCTCAACGTAGCCACATGGTCCACATTGACACCCAGCCTCAGGTCCTTTAGTTGCATCCGCCTAGCCTCCGATCTCCCGGGCCACCGCCTGGGCGATCTCTGCGCAGTGGGTCTCCACCAGGTCCCGGGAGATCCCCTCGACCATGACGCGGGCGAGCAGCTCGGTGCCGCTGTAGCGCAACAGCACGCGCCCCTCGTCCCCGAGGGCCGCACGGGCCGCGGCGGCCGCGGCGGCGACCCGGGGCAGCTCCTCGAGCACGGGGCGGGAGCTCACGGGGATGTTGATCAGCCGCTGGGGCACGGGCTGGACGAGCCTCTTCAGCTCGGAGAGGGGACGGCCCTCCCGGAGCATCACCGCGAGCACTTGGAGCGCGGCGAGCACGCCGTCGCCGGTGGTCCCGTGATCGAGGAAGATGAGGTGCCCCGACTGCTCGCCGCCGAGGTTGAAGCCGCCACGGCGCATGGCCGCGACGACGTGCCGGTCCCCCACCGCGGTCCGCAACAAGGAGATCCCGAGAGCACGCAGGGCCAGCTCCAGCCCGAGGTTGCTCATCACCGTGGCGACGACCGTCCCCCCGCGCAGCCGGCCCTGCTGGGCGAGCTGTCGGGCACAGAGCGCCAGGATCTGGTCCCCGTCGACAGCCTCCCCGTGCTCGTCCGCGAGGATCACCCGGTCCGCGTCGCCATCGAGGGAGAGACCGAGCTGCGCCCCGTGCTCCCGCACCGCGGCCTGCATCACCTCCGGATGCAGGGAGCCGCAGCCGTCGTTGATGTTGCGGCCGTTGGGCGCGACCCCGAGGGGGATCACCTCCGCGCCCAGCTCGGCGAAGACGGCCGGGGCGACCTTGTAGGCCGCACCGTGCGCGCAGTCCACGACGATCTTCAGCCCCTCGAGGGTCAGCTCCGCGGGGAAGGTGTTCTTGAGGTAGACGATGTAGCGGCCCGCCACGTCGGGCAAGGCGGTGGCCCGGCCGATCTCGTCGTCGAGGGCCAGGGGCAGGGGCAAGGGCTCCCGCCCGGAGGCCCAGCGGTCGAGCAGCAGCTCGTCCTCGTCGGGCAGCTTGAAGCCGTGACGGTCGAAGACCTTGATGCCGTTGTCCTGGTAGGGGTTGTGGGACGCGGAGATCACGATCCCCGCATCGGCCCGCATGCTGCCGGTGACGAAGGCGATGCCCGGCGTCGGCAGCGGACCGGAGAGCAGGACCTCGCACCCCATGGACAGCAGCCCCGAGGACAGGGCCTGCTCGAAGAGGTAGCCCGACCGCCGGGGGTCCTTGCCGACGACGATCCGGTGCTGCCGGTGGCCCTCGGCCGACCGCAAGCGGACGAGGGCGCCCACCGCCCGCCCGATGGCCAAGGCGGTCTCGCCGGTCATGGGCGGGACGTTGGCCCGCCCGCGCACGCCGTCGGTCCCGAAGAGCAGCTTCTCCACCGCAGACTCCTCCTATGGGCTCGGCTTGCCCGCCGCGTCTTCCCCGGTCCCCTCGGTGGGCGGCCGCGCTCCGCTCTCCAGACGCTGGAGGAGCTTGACCAGGGTGCGCTGCGGCCGCATCTCGAGGAGCTTCACGCCCTCGGGCAGCCCCATCAGCTCCACCTCGACCCGGTGCGTGGAGCCGCCGGGCTTGCCCTCCAGCTCCCGCAGGTCCACCACGGCCTTGATCCCCGAGCCCTCGATCCCGGCGAGGAGCTTCACCGGCGCCTCCACCCGCAGGTTGACCGTCGCGGGGGCGAGGGAGGTCTGCCAGGAGGTGTTCACCGCCTCGATGGCCAGGGCAGCGAGGACGCGCTCGTCCCGCCGGGACTCGAACTCGAGGTGCACCTTGGCCTTCTGACCGGGGATGACGAAGGTCACCCCGGGATCGGGCTGGCTCAGCCCGACCTCGATCTCGGTGGTCTCCCAGCGGCCCTCGACGTCCACCGGGATGGTCTTGACCTCGGTGATCGGGTTGACGAGGGAGCGGGCGCCCTCGATGGCCACCCGCCGCGGCGCGACCGAGACCTGGGTCAGGCGGAAGGCCGGGTCGGGATTCCCGAGCAAGTTCGGCGCGATCGGGACCTCCTTGCTCACTCGCTGCTCCATCTCGATGTCGGCCTTGGCCGGCTGGACGGAGAGCAGACGGAGGCTGGGATCGACCTTCAAGGTGGTGTCGTCGAAGTAGTAGACCTTCCCCTGGAACTGGGTCAGGTCGACCTGGATCGGGTCCATCCCGGTGCGCAGGATGCTGCGCAGCTTCGTCTGGCGGCCGGAGACGGTCACCCGGAGCTTCTTCACGGGGTCCCCTACCAGCACCTTGCCCTCGGGGAGCTGGTAGATCACCGGCACGATCACCCCGACCTCGGAGATGCGATCGCCGCGCACGAAGAAGAAGAGCACCAGACTGAGGACCAGCGCCAGGGCCTTGAACTGGAAATCCTCGAGCAGCAGCCGCCGGATCATGCGAGCTTCGCCTCCCGGAGTTCCACGGAGTCGGCCGTGCCCTCCAGCAGCCCCTGCAACACCTTGCGCAGGGTCGCGGCGTCGATGTCCCGGGCGATGCGCCCGTCGAGCGCGAGGGAGATCGTCCCGCGCTCCTCCGAGACGACGATGACGACCGCGTCCCCCTCCTCGGAGAGACCGATCGCGGCACGATGTCTCGTGCCCATGTCCTTGTAGATCTTGGGATTCAGGGTCAGGGGCAAGAAGCAGCCCGCCGCGGCGATGCGCCCGCCGCGCAGGATCGCGGCGCCGTCGTGCAGCGGGTTGTTGCGGTCGGGGAGGAAGAGGGTCAGCAGCAAGGACTGCGTCAGCAGGGCGTCGAGCTTGGTGCCCTTGTCGATGAACTCCTGCAGGTCGGCGTTGCGCTGCACCGCGATGATCGCGCCGATGTGCCGCCCCGCGAGGGTCGTCACCCCCTGGACCAGCTCCTCGAGGTAGGTGTGCCGCTCGGGCGCAGCCATGGAGCGAAAGAAGCGGGAGCGACCGAGAGAGGCCAGGCCACGCCGGATATCGCCCTGGAAGAGGATGACGACGAGCAGGAAGAACCCGGAGAGGAAGCGATCGAGGAGGAAGTTGAGGGTCGGGAGGTTGAAGTACTCTTCTTTGGAGGCGAAGAAGAGGAGGATGACCGCCAGCAGGCCCGCGAGGATCTGGACCGCCCGGGTGCCCTTGAGCACCAGCAGCACCTGGTAGATGAGGTAGGCGACGATGCCGATCTCGATCAGCGACCAGAGGACCCGGGGCACGGTGAGCTCCCGGAGCGTGGTCAGCAGGCTCTCGATCATCGGATCCGCTCCTCACGGATGGCGTCGGCCACCCGGATCCCGGGCAGCAAGAGGGCGACGTCGTGGACCCGGACCAGGCGGGCCCCGGCCAGGATCGCCGCCACACACGCCGCTGCCGTCCCCATCAGCCGCTCGCCGACCGGCAACCCGGTGACCTTGCCGAGGAAAGCCTTGCGCGAGGGCCCGACGAGGACAGGGTACCCCAAAAGGACCAGCCGCCCCAAACGATTCAGCAGCCGGAGGTTGTCCACGGCCTCCTTGGCGAAGCCGATCCCGGGGTCGAGGACCAGCCGCTCCCGGGGGACGCCGGCCCGCATGGCCGTCTCGGCGGCCTCGCCCAAGGCGGCCCCGACCTCCCCGAGCAGATCGTCGTAGTGGGTCTGCTGCTGCATGTCCGCGGGTGTGCCGCGGCTGTGCATCAGGATCAACGAGGCCGCGCGGTCGGCTGCCAGGCGGGCCAGCTCGTCGCCAGCCCGCAGCCCGCGGACGTCGTTGATCACCGTGGCGCCCGCATCCAGTGCGGCCCGGGCGACCTCGGGCTTGGTGGTGTCGATGGAGATGGGCACGTCCACGGTGCGGGCGAGGGCCTCGATGACGGGCAGGACCCGCTGCTGCTCGCAGGCGGCGTCCACCCCCGGCGAGCCGGGACGGGTCGACTCCCCCCCGACGTCGAGCAGGTCCGCGCCGGCCTCGACGAGCTGCCGGCCGTGGAGGATCGCCGCCGCGGGATCGAGGTACCGTCCACCATCGGAGAAGCTGTCCGGCGTGACGTTGACGATCCCCATGACGAGGGTCGGCCCGCGCGCCGGATAACGCCGACGTCCCAGGAAGAAGGAATCCACCCCACCCTCCTCGTCGTGGAGGCCGACGGCTCCACACCAGGCTCGGCCCCGCGCCGCGCCGCCCCTGGTGCGCCGGCAAGCAGCGCCCGCCCGGACGAGGCGGCGACCACCCGGGGCCGCTGCCTCAGGAGCGCGGGGGATCCGGTCGCGTGGTGAGCGCGGCCGAGGAGGCCCCCACGGGGAGCCCCTCGGCGACGGGCATATCGGCCGCGGGCTGCTCGAGGGGCTTGCTCCGGGTGGTGAAGGACTCCTTGGGGCGCTCGGCGTCCCGCGCCGCCTTCTCCCCCTCGCGCCGCCGCCGCAGGTCCTCGAGGGAGGCGCCCTCGATGATGGCCCGCACCTCCGCGCCCTCGATGGTCTCGAACTCCAGCAGGGCCTCGGCCATGGTGACGAGCTGCTCCCGGTGCCGCTCGACCAGCTCCCGGGCCCGGACGTGCTGCTCCTTGATGATCCGGTGGACCTCGCGATCGATGACCGCGGCGGTCGCAGAGCTGTAATCCTGACGGTGAGTGATCTCCTTGCCGAGGAAGATCATCTCGTCGACCTTGCCGTAGGTCATGGGCCCGAGCTCGTCGCTCATGCCCCACTCGCAGACCATCTTGCGCGCCAGCTCCGTGGCCCGGGCGAGGTCGTTGCCCGAGCCGGTGGTGAGCCGGTCGAAGACCACCTCCTCCGCGACTCGCCCCGCGAGCAAGAAGCAGAGGACGTTCTGGGCCTCGTCCTTGGCCATGCTGTGGCGGTCTTCCTGGGGAAGCTGCTGAGTGAGGCCGAGGGCCTGGCCCCGGGGGATGATCGTCACCTTGTGGATGGGGTCGGTGCCGGGGATGAGGGTCGAGACCAGCGCGTGCCCGGCCTCGTGGTAGGCGGTCGTGCGCTTCTCCTTCTCGGGGATGACCCGGGAGCGCATCTCCGAGCCCATGAGGACCTTGTCCTTGGCCTTCTCGAAGTCCTCCCGCTCGACGTGGAGCTTCTCGGTGCGTGCGGCGATCAGCGCGGCCTCGTTGACCAGGTTCTCGAGGTCGGCCCCCGAGAAGCCCGGCGTGCCACGCGCCACCACCTGCAGGTCGACGTCGTCGGCGAGGGGGCTGCGGCGGGTGTGGACCTGGAGGATGCCCTGGCGCCCCTTGAGGTCGGGCAGGGGGACCACCACCCGGCGGTCGAAGCGGCCGGGCCGCAACAGCGCGGGATCGAGCACGTCGGGGCGGTTGGTGGCGGCCACGAGGATCACGCCGTCGTTGGACTCGAAGCCGTCCATCTCGACCAGCAACTGGTTGAGGGTCTGCTCCCGCTCGTCGTGCCCGCCACCGAGACCGGCGCCGCGATGGCGTCCGACCGCGTCAATCTCGTCGATGAAGAGGATGCAGGGGGCGTTCTTCTTGCCCTGCTCGAAGAGGTCCCGGACCCGCGAGGCCCCGACGCCGACGAACATCTCGACGAAATCGGAGCCGGAGATCGAGAAGAAGGGGACACCGGCCTCGCCGGCGACCCCGCGGGCGAGGAGGGTCTTGCCCGTGCCGGGAGGCCCCATCAAGAGCACGCCCTTGGGGATCCGGCCGCCGAGCCGAGTGAACTTCTTGGGATCCTTGAGGAATTCGACGATCTCCTGGAGCTCCTCCTTGGCCTCGTCGATGCCCGCGACGTCCTCGAAGGTCACCCGGCGGGAGCTGTCGGAGAGGAGCTTGGCCTTGGCCTTGCCGAAGGCCATGGCCTTGCCGCCGCCGGACTGGAGCTGGCGCATGAAGAGGAAGAAGAGGCCGACGAGGACGATCATCGGCAGCCAGGTGATCAGGAGCGACTGCCAGAGGGCGCCCTCGTCCTCCCGCTCGTACCGGAAGACGACCCCCTTCTCCTTCATCCGGAGCTGCACCTGGTCGTTGACCTTGCCCGTGGTGGTGAACTCCACGGTCTTGTCGCCTTGCTTGTACTTGCCCTTGATCGAGTCGCCCTTCACCGCGACGTCGACCACCTTCATGGTGGGGTCGTCGGTCTCGATCCGGGCGAGGAACTCGGAGAAGTCGATGCTCTTCTCCTTGTCGGGGTAGCCGAACCAGACCTTGACGACGACCAGCAAGAGCAGGACGGCGGCGATCCAGATCAGGACGGTCTTGTGGGACTGCTTCACGGTTCCTTTCCACCCGGCGCCGAGACCACCAGGGCCGCGTCCGTCCCGGGACGGCTCGCTTCCCCGGGGCAATCTAGCGCAGGGGCGACGCGGGCACAACCTCCGCGCGCACGAGCGCGAGCTGTGCGTCGAACTCCATGTAATCCCTGGTGATCTTGACCGAGACCCCGCCCGGCAGGCACCAGCGCCGCGGCCCCGGATGCCCGGCCGGAGGGGCCGTGCACGCCAGGCGCCGCAGGGTCTCGACGTGGACCCGCCGCGGCTCGTGCCCCGCGTGCAGCCGGTGCAGCAGCCGGAGCAGCAGGGCGGCCTGGACCGCGGGGGCGGCGGCGATCAGCGACCGCCGGCGCAGGAGGCAGCCGCGCTCGGTCGCGCGCAGGCAGCCGGCCGCGAGCCGGTCCACCTCCTCCTCGAGCAAGGCGTCCACCCGGGCACAGAGCCCGGCGATCTCGAGGAGGGAATCGGACAGCTCCGGCCCCAGCGTGCGCTCCAGCTCGGGCAGCAGCTCGAGCCGGATCCGGTTGCGCAGGTAGCGCACCGAGGTGTTGCTCGGGTCTTCCTGGAGCAGGTCCTCCAGACCGGCGAGGTTCGCGGCCTCGCGCAGCCGGGTCCGCGACAGCCCGAGGAAGGGACGCAGCAGGGGCAGCCCACCGGGCAAGGGTCGCCGGGCGCGCATCGCGGCCAGCCCCCGCGTCCCCGCGTGGCGCAGCAGTCGCAGCAGGAAGGTCTCGACCTGGTCCTCCCGGTGGTGCGCGGTGACCAGGGCATCGGCCCCCACGGTGCGGGCGAACCGCTCCAGCAGGCGGTAGCGACCGGCGCGCGCCCAGGCCTCGGCGCCGACGGGTCCCCCCTCGCCGGGGACCGGCTCGAGCTGGAGGCCCGTGCAAGGCACACCCAGCCGCGCGGCCTGCGCGGCCACGGCCGATGCGACCCCGGCCGACCCGGGCTGGAGATGGTGGTCGACGTGGGCGGCGACCAGCCGGGGACGCTCCCCCGGCGGCAGGGCCGTGGCCGCGGCCAGCAGCCCGGCAGAGTCGGGGCCGCCCGACACCGCGAGCAGCAGCGTGGCGCCCGGCTCGCAGAGGCGCTGGGCGGTCAGCAGCCGTCTCAGGGCCCGCGCGGCGTCCTCCCGCCCCGACGACGCCGGCAACGCTACTGGCTCCCGAGGGGCCGCGACGGAGGCCAGGATGGCCCCTGGCCCTGGGGGAGGTAGGGGATCTGGCCCTCGAGGGAGCGTCCCTGCAGGAACTCCTCGACCATGGCCGCCCGGATGGCCAGCCCCGCATCGGTCTCGGCCCACGAGGGACCGCAGGCGATCCCCACGAGCCGTCCCTGGCCGTCCACCAGGGGTGCGGCGAGCGCCCAGCGAGCCGAATGGAGGAGGTAGTACTCCTCGCCGCCGTGGCCAGTGCCGAACAGCAAGATCGACGCGAGCTGCGCGGCGGGGCTGTCGAGCCCTGGCAGAATGTAGAGATCGAGGACGGGCGGGGTGACCGCCGTGCTGGTCGGCAGGGGCGGCAGCAGGGGCAGGGCGGCCGACGGCCCGGACCGGGTGCAGGCCGCGGCCGCGGGGTCGGGTGCGAGCTCGGCCAGGCCCAGGGAGAGGTCGCGGCGGCGCTCCTGCAGGAGGCACCCGGCGGCTCCCGGCGCGTCCACCGCCACGTGGCGCGCGCCGGCGACGAACGCGAGGGGCACGACCAGGTGAGGCTGCCCGTCGCTCCCGCGCACCTGGACGGCCCAGCCTCGCCGATCGGGCGAGACGGGGTAGGTCAGCCCGGGTGGCACCGGCACCACGACCCGCAAGGGCAGCACGGCGCGCCGCACCGTGTCCGTCAGCCGGTCCAGCTCGGCCTGACGCCGGGGGCCGGGGAGCTCGGTCCGCGGGACGACGGGGGTCGCGGGCGTCGCGTCGCTCGCCGCCGGGGAGAGCGGGGAGGGAGACGGAGCCGGGGAGAGCGGGGAGGGAGGCGGAGCCGGGGTGCGGAGCTGGGCCGGGGATGACGTGGGCAGAACCAGGAGCGAGAGGCCCGGCACCAGGAGCGAGAGGCCCAGCGCCAGCAGGCGCGGCCCACTCCCCCGGCGCCCGGTCTTTACGCGCGACTCCCCGTCTTTGTTGAAGGAACGCACCAGGGAAGCTCAGAGCTCGAAGATGACGACCCCTTCTCCCCCGTCGTCGCCCGGGAGAGAAGGGTCGGTCTGCCGTCGCTCGTCGAGCGGCGGCTGGTCGGGCAGCTCCAGCCTCGGGCGCTCCTCCTGGTGCGGGCCGTCGCGGCGCTGCCGCTCCCGTCGCAGCCAGTCGATGATGTACGACTCGAGCATCGTCCTGCCCCCGGGAGGAATACCCTCCCCGATTTCAATGTAGGAAGAGGGCCGGCCCGGGTCAAGACGGCCGCCTCGGTTGCAGCCGGCCGCCTTTTTCGCGAAGACTGTCCTCCCCGGCTCACGCAGACCGGGACGAGACGTGAGGGGTGACCATGGATGCCAAGCTGGTCCGCTTCGTGCTCCCCCCTGCCGAGGAGCCTGCCCGGCGGGTCCTGCAGGGGTTGCTGGCAGCCCTCGGCGAGCGCGACCGGGAGCTGACGCTCGAGCCCTTCGAGCGACTCGACCTGCCGACCCTCGGCCGGATGCCCGAGGGCCCCGCCGTGGTCGTGGCCGACCGCCCCGTCGCCCTGCCTCCGGGCGCGGCCGGGCTGTGGCTGCTGCTGCGCTGGAGCGCCGATCCCGTGTGGCAGCGCACCCCGGTCCACCTCATGGCGGTGCCGCACCCGGCCCTGCTCGAGACCCTGGTGCGGCTGGGCCTGCCCCGCAGCCGGCTGGTGGCCACCGGGCTGCCCCTGGCCACCGTGGCCCCCCCCCTGCCGGCCGCCGCGGAGGCCCGCCGGCGCCTCGGGCTGCCCACGACCGGCCGCCGGGTGATCGCGGTCGCCGTGGAGGGGTTCGACCCGACTCGCTTCGACGCCCTGCTCTTCCAGTTGACCCTGCTCGATCCGCCCGCGACCCTCGTCTTCTACGCGGGCGAGGACGAGGGCCTGCGCGCGGCCCTGCGCCGCCGGGTCCCGGCCCTGGGGCTGGACGCGCGGCTCTTGCCGGATCCCCGCTACCTCCGGGACCTGCTGGCCGTCGCCGACCTCGGCCTCTGCTCCTCGGAGGGCGTGCCGAGCGCCGAGCTGATCGCCGGTGGCCTGCCGGTGGTGGTCCTGCCGGCCAGCCGGACCGGCAGCGACGAGGAGACCCGCTTCCTGCTGGAGCGGGGGGCGGTGCGGGCGGTCCTCGACGTGCGCACCCTGGCCGGCGAGCTGGACGGCCTGCTGCGGGACGAGGCCGCGCGGGAGGACCTGCGGGCACGCGCCGGCCGGCTGCTCCCGACCGACGCGCTGGACGCCACCGTGAGCCTGATCCAGCGCCTGCTCGCGGAGCGCGAGCTGCTGCTCCAGCCGCCGGTGGAGGTGCGGGAGACGCCCCGGCCAGCCCCCGACGTGGGCCCCGTGGGCCCGCCGCCGGTGCTCGAGGACCTCGGCAGCGGCCCGCCGGCCGGCGCCTCCCGCCATGGCGAGGCAGAGCGCTCGGCCGCGAAGGCCGATCCCCCCAAGGCCGTCGGCGAGGCCGGCAAGCCCCCCCTCGGACAGCGGGAGCTGGCCCTGGCCGAGAAGACGGTGCGGGGCAAGCTGGGCGAGGCCGAGTCCGAGCTGCTCCGCTGGCGTCGACGCGCCGGGCTGGCGGTCGAGGCGGGCGACGTCGAGCTGCAGGAGAG
>JAVEVO010000202.1:0-11089 GCA_034005005.1 Myxococcota bacterium | reverse complement strand
AATCTGGATGCGTCCCTGCTGGAAGCCATCCAGCGCCTTGGAGTTGGCCCATTCGTCATTGTGGGTGTGGACCGCAGCGGCAGCGAAACCTTCCCTGGAAAAGATCGAGGCAAGCTCGTTGGCATGATCGATGTTGCAGGCGAAGACGATGGTTCGGCGGAACTCATCGGCGTGCTCGGCATACTTCTTGACGATCGCTTTGTTTCGTTCAGCGGATTCTGCCAGCTCTTTGAGTGACCTCGGTGAGAAGTCGCCTTCACCTGCAGAGCGCTCCGGCGACCACCGCACGCCGGTGAGCATTTTCCAAGTCTTTGGAAACGCCAGAAATCCGTCTCGGACGAGATCGAAGAAGCTGCGGGTGTAGACCACCTGGTAGCGTGTGCCCTGCCTCGCCGTCGCTGTCAATCCCAGCACCGGCTTGTTCGAACGTGCACAGCGCGTCAGGATCTTGGCTGCACCCGCTGTCTCGCCCCAGTGCGACTCATCCCAGACGAGGAGCGAGATCTCCTTCAGCACGCCGCTGTCCAGCCGGCGCAGGAGGGTCTTGATCGTCGTGTAGACGATGGCCGGCCAGGGTCGACTCCACCACACTGGGGCTTCGGCGAGGTTCGCGAGGTCGCGCTGGCTCCCTCCCACCCGGTAGAGCTGGAGCCCGAGATGCCGCCGCGCCGCGTCCTGCGCCGCCTGGTGGAGGAGGCGCCAGTCCTTGGTCACCCACATCACGGGCCCGCCGCGGCTGCTCAGCCAGCGAGCGACGATATCGTTCGCCACCCTGGTCTTGCCGCTCCCCGTCGCGAGCTGCAGGAGTTGAGGCTGCGTCGGGTTGGCTGCCAGCGCGGCCGAGAGTGCTTCGATCGCCTCGACCTGGTACGGGTAGAGAGGCTTGGCTGCTTCTGCAGGATCGAAGACGAATGCGGATGACATGAGCACTCCACGCCCTTCTCGAACCGGCCTTGCCCGGCCTCAACCATCTCGCCGGGCGTGCGCTTCCGAACGCGCCAGCGTCACCACGTCCACATCGAGGCCCTGCCGATGGATCTCGAAACGAGGTGACCGGCGGAGCAGCAGGGCCGGCAGCTCCACCTGGAAGGGGAAGAAGCACGGGTGGCGCGGCACCTGGTCCACCGACAAGCTCTCGCCCGCCAGGCGCAGGAGCAGCGCCTCGAGCAGCAGCTCGCCGACTTCCTGCGAGACGGAGACCGGCTGCCGGGGGGGCAGGTACACGCCGCGGCGATCGCCGTCCGTCAACGCTCCCCACTGCACCAGCGACCGCACCACCCGCTGGACCGCCCGGGTCAAGGTCGAGCGGTCGCCCCAGTCCTCGCGCAGCCGGCGGGTGAGCTGGGCCAGCGTCAGGTTGCCCTGGAGCGTGAGCAGCCGACCGATGCTCGCGGCCACATCGGCGAAGAACGGGTAGGTCGCCAGGAGCAGCGCCCAGTGGAGGGCCAGTCGCTCCTCGCTGTTGCACTGCGGCAGCAGGTGGGCTGCGCGGTCCCGCAGGGCGCGGGCCTGGGGGCTGACCTTGACCCACGCCTTCGACAGGACACCCACGGTCTTGTAGCAGGCGCTCCCGCGCTTGCTCCCACCCTGTACCGCCCCGTCGAGGAGCCGGAAGAGCGCTGGACGGATGGTCGGCTCCTGCTCGCCAGCGGCGACCAGCCCCGCGACCCCGTCGAGCCACTGGAGGTCGATCCGCCGATCGAGGCCGATGTTGCGTCGTGTGGTCATCCGGCTGTCCTCTGGATCCGCACGAAGGGCACGAGCACCTCCTCCAGGGCGATGCCGCCGTGGCTCACGGCCCTCTTGCCTTCGGGGATGAAGGCCATCCGGCCCGGCGCCAGCAGCGCGAGGTACGTCTCCGGCAGGCCGATGGGCGACCAGGGGAGGCTGCCGGGGAACTGCTCGTGCACTGCTTCCCGGGTCAGCTCGTCGGCGAACACGTGCACCCGCTGGCCACGCTCATCGGCCACGGCACCGACGTCGGGTTTGCCCAGGCCGGTGCCCTCGATGTTGCCGTGGTCCGCCGTGAGGAAGACCTCGTAGCCTGCTGCGAGCAGCGCCTCGATCATCCTCGCCAGCGCGCCGCTGCGGGCCCAGTCCCGCACGAGGCTGTGCAGACCACGCGTCCCGGTCACGATACCGTGCATCGACTGGTCCACGGTGCCGATGACCAGGCCGAGCAGCCGCATCTGCGGATGCTCCACGAGGCTCTGGACGCGGTCGAAGAACGCCACGTCCGGCTCCTGCTTGGCCTGGCACGCGTAGCCGATCTCCGCCCGGCTGGCGCCGCGCTCGCCCCAGAAGCGCTGCCAGTGGTCCTTCTCCTTGGACGTCCCGCCCAGGCTCTTCTCGAACAGGAAGGGCGGCTGGCCGGCGAAGATCGCTTGTCGGGAGACGCCGGTGAGCGTCGGGATCCAGGCGAAGGCCACGTCCTCCTCGAGGCGGACATCCGCCGCGAGCTGCTCTCGCAGGGCATTGCGGACCGGCACCCACTGGTCGAGGGCGAGCCCGTCCACGACCAGCAACGCATGCCGCTTCGTCGGCCCCGCGCCGGTCGGCGTGAAGCCCCGCGCCAGGTGATGGGGGACGTGGTGGACCATCACGGGCCGCTTCACGAACGACAGGTTGTGCAGGGAGGCGTAGTGGTCCGCGACCCAGGCCGCGAAGGCCGCCTCGATGGTGTCGTGGAGCCTCTCCCACGAGACCGCCGTCGCTGGCGGCAACTGATCCGCGTGCTGCCACCGCGCCGCGACCCACTCGGCCCAGACGCGGGAGTACTCGCTCCAGGCCCGATGGTCGGCGCCCGGTGCAGGCAGCTCCTGCTCCACGCGCTCCGCCAGACGGGTGACCCGCTCGAGCGCGCCTGCGGCGTCATCCTCGGCGGCCACGCCGACCAGCATCCATGGCTCGGCAACCTCCTCGCGGGCCACCCGATCGGTCGGCGCGAGGTGCCCTTCCAGGAACAAGGTGTCGATGTAGACCCAGACATCGTCGTGGTCGAAGGGGAGGTCGATCGGCCCCGGGAACCGTAGCCCGTACGGGGCCATGGGCTCCTGGACGCCCTCGGCCGGCGCGGCCCGCTGCCGCAGGAAGAGCGGCCAGCGCTCCTGCAAGAACCCGAGGAACGCCGCCCGGTTGGGCACGATCTGCTCGAGCGGCCAGTCGGACCACCGCCCACTCTTCACGAGCTGGTGGATGAAACGCTCATCCAGTGAAGGCGGAAAATTCCGTCCGCAGTAGTGGCGGCGCAGGAGCACGTGCAGCAGGTTTGCAGGCTTCTTGATCAGCTCGGGCGCGACATCGAAGACGTGCCGAAGGACGAAGTCCCGGGTGTCGTTGATGCCCAGCGGACCGGACTCTTGCTGTCGCTGCGCCTCGTATAGCGCGTCGAAGTCGGACCGGTCCAGCTCGGCGACGACCTGAGGCGCGAGCTTGGGGAACAGCTCCGCGATCGCGAAGCGCAGGCAGCGATCGTTGCGTCGGGCCCGCTCCAGCAGGTCGAACGGGAGGCCGCTGACGTCCTCTTGCGGGGTGCGCAGCACCACCACCAGGTTGGTCCGGTCCCCACGGTCCCAGTGGCGACGATAGCGGCTCTCGTAGGCGTACCGGAACGCGACGTGGTCATCGAAGGGCACCAGCCCGAAGCCGCGCTCCCGCAGCTCGTCGAGGACCTCCTGCTCGGTGAGCAGCAGGTCCGGATCGGCCACGACGGTCAGCCGGGTCGCCTGGGCGATCTCCGGGCTGAAGTGCTCCAGGATGGGCGCACGCCAGCCGAGGCCGTGCTCGCGGGGTGGATGTAGCCCGGTCATGTGGCACTCCCGACGGGGAGCACCTGCACCAGGACCAGCGCGGTCAGCTCCGGGAGGACATCGGCCATCGCTTTCAACCTCGCCGAGGAATCCGCCTCGTCCTTCTCGATCTCGCTCAATCGGTGCTTGCGCACCTGCGGCAGGCCGATGCGTCCGACCGCCCGTCGCCGTGCGGTGAACGCCCGCTGTGCCTTCTCCCGCTCGCGTTCGAGCCTCTCGCGCTGTGCGGCCATGAGCTCCTCGAAGAGGGATCGTCCCTGCGCCTCGGCCTGAGCCCGGGAGACGTCGTACCGGGCCCGGGCCTCCTCCCCGCGGCAAGCATACGGGACGATGGGGACCGCCCCCTGGTCGATCTCGACCAGCCGGTCCAGGATGGCACGAGACGTCGGCGCCAGCACCCGGCCATCATCGCTCACGAAGAGCGGGAGGACGCGCAACGCTCTGCTCTCCGCAGTACGCAGCGCGATCTTCCAGAGCGACCAGGTCCCGGTCACCCGCTCCGAGATGCCGTCGAGCACGATGCCGAGCAAGGGCTGCCCCGGGGCGAACACGGGCAGACGAGCCACGAGCGACCGGATCTCCGGATGCTCCAGGGTGAGGAGCGTCGTGCCGTTCAGCTCTGCATCGCGACGAGCGAAGACCGCACGCGTGTGGGTGGCTCCCCCGGGCCAGCTCAGCCGGTAGCCGACCTCGTCCGCTTCCGCCGAGCCACCGTCCGAAGAACGGGAACGCAGGTACGCTACGGTCATCCGCTCGGTCCAGTAGGGAACCTGCCCCTCGGCGACCCTCAGGGCTGCGGCCGGGTCCAGGCTCGACGTGGCGCCGAGGAGCTTGGAGCCATCCCGGGCTGCCTGGGCTCGCTCCCGGACCCGCTCGGCCAGCTCGGTGGCGCGGGCTTCAGCCTCCGCGGGCGTCAGCACGGCCGACATGTAGAGGTCGTCGAAATCGACCCCGCCTTCTTCCGAGTCGAGGACGTCGGCAAGCTTATCGACGCCGAACTCCTCGAGGATGCGCTCGAGCTTCTCCTCCAGCACCTCACGCACCCGCAGCTCGACGGTGCCCTCGAGCGCGAGGTTCTGCGCCCGGACCACATGGGTCTGCCCGATCCGGTCCACGCGGCCGATCCGTTGCTCCAGCTTCATCGGGTTCCAGGGCAGGTCGTAGTTGAACACGACGTGGCAGAACTGGAGGTTGAGCCCTTCCCCACCGGCGTCGGTGGAGACGAGCACCCGCGCGTCTTCCGCGAAAGCTCGCTGGACCTCGCACCGTTGATCGAGGTCCAGCGACCCGTTCAGGCAGACCACGGAGAAGCCGCGATTGCCCAGGAACTCCGCGAGCATCTGCTGGGTCGGCACGAACTCGGTGAACACCAGGACCTTCAGGTCTGCGTCCCCCTCCTCCCGCTGCAGGCGGTGGATGGAGTCGAGGAGCGCCTGGGCCTTCACGTCCGGGCCCCTGGCCTCGCATCTTCGTGCTGCGGAGAGCAGGAGCTCCACCTCGGCCCGCTCGTTCTTCAGGCCCTTGAGCCGGCTCGACAGGAGCGACTCCATCTGCTCCTGGGAGTCCAGCCCGGCCCACTGCTCGCCCACGTCCTCCGGGAAGAGGCTGAGCTGACCCTCGGGCAGCTTCAGCACCTGGAGACGTCGCTCCAGGGCCGTGCGGATGGCCCGCGTGCTCGAGGTCACCAGCCGCTGCATGAGGATCATCAGGAAGCCGACGGCCGCCTTCTTGCTGCGCCGCGCCTGGTCGTACCCCTCGCGGACGTAGTCCGTGACCGCGTCGTACATGACCTTCTGGTCCTGGTACCCGGCCGCCCAGTCGACATGCACGAGCTGGGTGTGTCGGGGCTGGAAGAGGGGGTTGCCCTCGGCGTCGATGGCCTGGCGCTTCTCGGTGCGGATGACGTAGGGCGCGACGGTCTGCTGGCAGACCACCTCGTCGCTCGGGAACGCCTCGTGGTCGAGGAGGCCGAGCAGTCGCCGGAACGCGTCGGTCTTGCCCTGGTGCGGAGTGGCCGACAGCAGGAGGAGGTAGGGCGCGGCCTGGGCCAGCGCCTCGCCCAGCCGGTAGCGCGCCACCTGCTCGGTGCTCCCGCCAAGTCGGTGGGCCTCGTCGACGATGACGAGGTCCCAGCCGGCCGTGACCAGGTTCTCGAGGCGCTCCTGGTTGTAGCGGGCTACCTGCTGGGAGCTCCAGCCGCGCCGGCTGTCGAGTGGCTTGACCGAGTCCACCGGGCAGACCACCTGGTCGTGGAGGCGCCAGAGGTTCTCGCCGTCCTCCACGGCGGCGATCTGCCGCCAGGCGGAGAAGTCGCCTGGGATGACCAGGCGGAAGTCCTCGTCGAAGTGGGTGCGCAGCTCGCTCACCCACTGGGTGACGAGCCCGGCCGGCGCGACGACCAGGGTCCGGCGAACGAGTCCCCGGATCTTCAGCTCCCGCAGGATGAGCCCGGCCTCGATGGTCTTGCCCAGGCCGACCTCGTCGGCCAGCAGATAGCGGATCCGGTCGCCGGCCATTGCCCGGGACAGGGCGTGGAGCTGGTGGGGCAGCGGGATGACCGAGGTCTGGATCGGCGCCACGAGCGCGTCCCGCTCGAGCGCATCGGCGATGCGGGCCGCCGCGGTCACATAGGCGAGCTGATGCGGGGTCTGGGGGATTCGCTCCAGCTCCTGCAGCCGGCTCGGGGACACCCGGACGACCGCATCACGACGAGGCAGCCACGCCAGGCAGCTCTGCTCGCCCCAGAGCGAGTCGAGGGCGACGATCTGGCAGACCTCGGAATGGTCCACGCTGAGGTACCAGTCGCCGACAGCGAGGATCACGGTTGGCTGCCTGCCATGCGCCGGACGCCGTCCCGGAAGACCTGGAAGCTGCGTGAGCGGTTCCGCTCGGGGTCCAGGTGGGGAGCGATCGCTTGCGCCGCGGCGAACTTGGCCAGGCCTTCCCGGTAGCCCGCGCGCTTCAACTCCCGGTCCAGGGCTTCCCACGTCCCTCCGGCGATGGCGTCCGGGTTGCGGAAGGTGGCCTTCGCCCCCAGACTCGCTGGCAGCCGCGGGTAGGCTGTGCGCAGCGCCTCGATGTCACCAAAGTACCAGGCCTCGAGCTCTTCGACGACGATCCGGCAGAGCACGCGGTCTTCCAGCCCCGCTTCGCGAGCGGCGCAAAGGAGCCTCGCCTTGAGCAACCGGCAGTCGTCCCGGTCCGCATCGACCAGGATCACCACACGCCAATCGGGCGGCAGCCAGGAGGCATAGGCTCTCAGCCTCCTTGGGATCTCGCGCAGCAACTCGGCCTTGCCTCTGAATGCGTGAACGCGGTGTTCATGGTCGGCCCCCAGGATCCGCGGGAGCACCCCTTCGAGCGCCTCCTTCATGCTGGGCTCCTCCACGTAGACCTCGAAGCGCATCAGGGGTTCCCTTTGCCGAACTGGTCCTCGAACCAGAGGCTCCCCAGCGTCGAGCCCTCGCGAATGAACTCGGGAATTCCCTGGAGCCGGTCCGCGCGGTCCACGCCGGCGAAGCCGTCCCGGCCGCGCTGCATGACCCAGAGCTCGTCGGCGTGCAGTGCATCCACGAGGTAGGCTGAATGCGAGGAGACGAGAACTTGAGCTGTTCGTCTGGATTTAGATAGCGCACCACGGGTGAAAGACCGCAGCTCCTCCACGAGCACCTGCATCAGCTTGGGATGCAACCCATTCTCTGGCTCTTCGATGCAGAGGAATGTTGGCGGTTCGGGATCCATCAGCATGACCAGGTAGGCGAGCATCTTGAGGGTGCCGTCGGAGACATGCTGCGCAAGGAACGGATCCTGAAAAGGACCGTCTTTGAAGCGCAAAACGAGACGATTGTCAATGGTTCGCTCGGATGTGACCGATTCGAGATTTGGGATCCGTTTCTGGATCCGATTCAAGATTTCTCTGAGGACATCGGGGTGCTCTTCGGCAAGGTATTGGGCTACGTTTGGTAGATTGTGCCCAGTCCGCGAGAGGTGCTCCTTCGCGCCGGCAGCCGGCAGCTCCCGAGCTCGGTCGGGGATGAAGTAGCTCAGAAACCAACTGCGAATGAACTGCAGCAGGCTGGCCACCCGGGGATTTTCGGCCAGTTGGCCCAGCGTGGCGATGGCTGGCATGGTGGCGTCCGCGAGCATCACGGGCCGCCGGGTGTCGGTCGCCTCGGGCTCCTCGCCAGTGATCACGCTCCCCGTCCCACCCGTGATGTCGAGGAAATTGAAGGGTTTCCCCCACTGTCCGCGACGCCAGCGAAGGAACTCGCGGGTGACGATCGGCCGTCCTCCCTCGTCATCGATCTCGAGGTGGTAGGTAACGAGGGGGGTCTGCTGGTCCTTGGGCGCCCCGAAGCTGGATTCCCGGTACTTCAGCTCGATGACGAGTGGTCCCTTCTCACCCCGGGAGCGGACCTCCGCCAGTCGGCCCCGGGGCTCGAGCGCCTTGCGCACGCCCCAGGTCAGGCAGTCTCCCAGAAAGCCGATCACGTCGAACAGGGTCGATTTTCCGCAGCCATTCGGGCCGAGGACGACGCTCAGGGGGCGCAGCTCCTGGAAGGTCACGTTGCGCAGGACCCGGTAGTTCTTGATCGTGAGGCTGAAGAGGTGGGGCATGGCTCACTCCCGGCCCAGCCGCATGCTGGCGACGTCGTAGTACATGAGCAGCTTCTCGTCCTCCTGGATCACCTGCTCCGGCAGCTTGGCCGCGACCTCGACGAGGGTCCGGTAGTCCTGGGTGTCGTAGCAGTGCTTGAACCCGGCACGGACCGCCTCGGTGCGGAACTGCTTGATCTTGCGGCTGGTCGAGGTGCGGTAGTCCTCGAACTCCTTGAGCAGGGTGCGGAGGCGGAGCTTCTCGAGATCCGCCTCCTTCGAGGGATCGGGCACGTACCAGCGATCCCGGGCCTTGGCCTGCAGCGCGGGGTCATCCTTGTCGAGGTTGCGCAGCTCCTTGAAGTTGCTGCTGAGGTAGCTGTGGATCTGGCTCGGGACGGGGCCCTGGCCTTCGTAGCAGAAGAAGTTGAGCGCGAGGATCTCCTTGAGCTCGATCGTCCGCTCGTGCTTGGCCCAGGCCTGGAGGTGCTGCATGAACTGGGGCTGGAGATCCTGGAAAGACTGCGGCTTCCGGTCGAGCTGCTGGCGGACCCACTGCGTCGCGCTCGCCTCGTCGGTGACGAAGAGCTCGAGCTGGCGGAGCTCCGTGACGGTCGTGCGCTTGCGGTCGTACTCGGCGACTTGATCGGGGAGGAAGTACATGCCGTCGCGCTCTGGAAATCTGGCAGAGAGGCCTGCTTGGAATTCCCCAGACGATATTGGCACGGGCGTAGCATGAGCGACATAAAAGGCGACCATTCGGTCGAACAGGATCCTTGGATCTCGTTCAGCAACATGCTCTAATTGACTACTCCGCTCCTTGAATACTGGCAGATTCTTGAGATGTGTCCTAACAAAATCCCAGACTCCATCTTCTGTTGCACCTTGTCGAACAAATCGTTCCTCCAGACCGCCTTCTGGTTTGTAGACAGATATTACAAGATCCTGCTTCACGGCGGTTGGTGTCGTAACGGCTTTGAAACTACCTTGTTTCTTGTCAAGAGCCGAGACATTTGCAACAATAAAGCCGGATTCGTTTAAAGCAGTCTGAATGCTGTTCCATACAGACGCACGCGTATTTGAGAATTCTATGGTCATCCATCTGCCTGGCTTGAGCAGACGGTATGCTTCCTGAAAGCAGCGAACCATTAGATTACGGTATTCCTCTAGACCTTTTCCTTGAGATGAACTCTCGATAGCTTCTTGCTCCTGTTGTGTCAAGATACGAAGCCAGGACTCCCATAAAAAATTGAGCTCTGAGTAGTTGAGGTTCGCACCGAATGGCGGGTCAAGGAAAATGTAATCTACAAAGCCATCACGGGCGTCAACCTTTGTAAATGATTGAGTAGTTATCATAGTATTTCTGGGATTTACCTGTGAAATTGCCCGCATGGAGGAGTTGACGCGAGATGCAAAGATATTGAACCAGTTTTGCTCGCCATTTAGTGATGGTACGTAAAGAGTACCAGCCGTGTGAGGCTTCATCGGTCCAGTGTCTTTGTTTATCCACCTTTCCGGAAGGAAGCGAGCTGTGCGCAGTCCGACCGTGTATCCACCAAGCAACGCACACCTTAGGAATGGATCGTCTGCCTTGGCATAGAGTGCAGAAAATACCTTGAGGTTTCTTGGAGTATAGAAATGATGAACGTGCGTAATGCCAATCGGGTCGTTGCGGCGCGTTTCCTGGCCTTCCATCATGCGTGATGTGGGGCACCAATCCGCCACATTGTTATTGTTGATGCGCTCAATTAGTTCAATGTCAAATTCATCGGGATCTTTTTCGAATCTCTTGCTTCCGACGGAGTAGTTGATTAAAACGGGAACATGCTTGGCTTGTCTTATGCTTTGGCCGAGATATGTATCGTAGCGAGTAACAAAAGCCCGCTCAAGTGACCTTTTAGATACTAATGCGTTGCAACTTGGACAGCGGAAAACATTTCGGACTTCACCACCAGACTTGTCGACGGCGACTGACCAGTATAATAGTTCATTGGAACATTCATTGCAGATAAAGACGTCTGACCATACCGTGTAGTTAATTCTTCCCTTGCGACCATCAACATGTAGAGTCTCGTACATCCATCCCAAATTCCCTTCGACCTCTTCAATAATACGCTTTGATTGATTTAACAAGATATGTTTGTCTGTTGAAAATATGTAGTTTTTGGATATGAATGTCGCTGCAGGTGAAAGATCGGCAAGTATGCAAGTACGAGCCCCAAGTTTTGAAATGGGTAGTCCTAGCTCGTTGCAAATTGTTCCGTCTTCTAAAACTTGATAGCCAAGTTCATGAATTTCTTCCCTTTCGCCGCACATCCCTGCAGCTATTCCAGTCATGCCTGTGCCACAGAAACCATCGAGAACGATGTCTCCAGGTTCTGTGTAGTTCAATATGTATCGCATGATAGCGCGATGTGGGACTTTCGTGTGGTATGAATGTGCGTTATAGATGGAATTGTTCTTCCCCTGACTCACATCTGCAGCGAATGGTTCTCGATGATAGGAACATTGGAGTTCATGTGATGTTCCGTGGTATTGCAGAAAGGAGTCTAGCCATGGATTCGGGCACGCCGTGTAGTAAGGCGGATCCGAGAGCCGCAGGATGTCCTCATCCGAGCCGATCGGAAACCCCGGCGTCTTGCGAAACTCCGGATCCTTGAGCTTCTCCGCGAGCAGCCCGAGGT
>JAVEVO010000033.1:0-50125 GCA_034005005.1 Myxococcota bacterium | reverse complement strand
CGAGGAAGTAGAGTTCAGTGTCGAGCTGGTCGTCGTTCGCCACCAGCGGGCAGTTGTCCTCCCCGTCCGCGATCCCGTCCCCGTCGTCGTCCGGATCGCACGCGTCCCCGAGGTCGTCCCGGTCCGTG
Organism: Myxococcota bacterium; assembly: GCA_034005005.1. Taxonomy (GTDB): domain Bacteria; phylum Myxococcota_A; class JAVEVO01; order JAVEVO01; family JAVEVO01; genus JAVEVO01. The sequence goes on along the minus strand of JAVEVO010000033.1, from coordinate 49,997 downwards.
TCGAGCTGACCCGGATTCGGTACCAACGGACAGTTGTCGTCCTCGTCCGCGACCCCGTCCCCGTCGTCGTCCGGATCGCACGCGTCCCCGAGGTCGTCGAGGTCCGTGTCGAGCTGACCGGGATTTGGCACCAACGGACAGTTGTCCTCCCCGTCCGCGACCCCGTCCCCGTCGTCGTCCGGGTCGCAGACGTCGCCCAGCCCGTCATCGTCCAGATCGGCCTGATCCGGGTTGAGGATCAACAAGCAGTTGTCGTGGGGATCGATGACACCATCTCCATCGGTGTCCTCACCGATGGGATCGATCACGATATCGGGGAGGAAGGGCTCCCCGGTGGTGTTGTCGAAGTTGCCGCTGTCGGTGTTGATCGCGTGGGTGTTGCTCGAGGTGCCCCAGAAGACGAGGATGGAGGGCGAGGCTGGGAAGCCGTCGTCCAGCAGCGGCTGCAGGGGCACCCAGAGATCGAGGAAGTGATCCGGGGTCGCGTTCTTGCACAGGGCCGAGTCCGCGGCCACGGCCCGGCCGTGGGTGACGAAGGCGTAGGTGCTCACGCGCACCTCGGCCTCGTCGGACGGGGATCCGACCTCGTTCGCGAGGGTGTTGCGCTCCACGTAGACCACGTCGGGGTTGTCGATGCCATTGGCCATGACCAAATAGTCGTACTTGGTCAGATCGCCATCCACGTCGAGCTCGAAGGCCCAACCGAATGGACGCAGATCGTTGTTGTTGAGGGGAGACTCGTCGAGCCGCATCCGCAGATAGAGGTCCGTGGGAGTCAGCACCCAGTAGGCGGCCGGGAACTCGCTCGTCCCCACGACGTCCTTGGCCCCCGTGGCCCCCGGCTCGTCGGCGCACGGATCCGTGACCGGCTGGCCGCTGGCTCGCAGCGGCTGCCAGTCACCGTCCGCGGGCCAGGCCCCCGCGACCGCGGGCAACGCCGCGAGACAACCGACGAGACAGGACACGACGAACAGGCGCATGGAAGCCCCCCCTTGGGATTATCGACCCCGGCGATCGATTCCGGATGAGGTCCATGCCGTTCTCCTCCGAGCAGCCACTCCGGGTCAAGAGCCCGGTCCCCACCGTCCCCGATGGTCGGACCGGGCACATAGCAAGGCTCGTGCCGGAGCACGTGGCCAGCGGCCACGAGGTGCGCGAATCGCCCAACCACCCAGCGGGCCAGCCGATCGAGGCCACCGGACGAGGTCCCTGGCAGGGCGCGACGGCTCATCAGGGGAGCCGAAGGTCTCGGCCTGGCGTCTCACGTCCCGGGACGCGAGACACCGCACCACGTGCTCCGCACGGGTACGATTCAGCCGCGGAAAAGTTCCGGATCGAGGTCGTGACGCCGCAGCCAGCGGTAGATCTGCCGGCGATCCTTGCCCAGCGCCGTGGCGACCTCGGAGACTCGCCCGTGGGTCTGCTCGAGCAGGGCGACCAGCTCCTCCCGGCCGGGGAGCCCCGGTGCGCCGCCCTGGCGGCGCGGGACCGACGGCGGGCTGGCGGACGCGCCGCCGGCTGGAGCCGACGAGGCGGGGGCGAAGCAGGGCGGCAGCAGGACCGCGGTCACGCGCGTCAGCAGGGGGTGCTCCAGCAAGAGCAGGCGGACGGTCTTCTCCAGCTCCCGCACGTTGTAGGGCCAGGAGTAGGCGAGCAGCCGCTCGAGCGCGTCCAGCTCGTAGTCGTGGGGCGGACTCGCCGGCGCGTGCTTCTGGAAGAAGTGGGCGAGCAAGGGCGGGATGTCTTGCCGCCGCCGCCGCAGGGGCGGGAGGCTGAGGCGCACCTGATCCAGGCGGGCGAGGAGATCGCCGCGGAAGCGCTCCTCCCGGCAGGCCCGGTCCAGGTCCGCGTTGGTCGCGGCCACCACCCGCACGTCGACGCGCTGGGTCGTCGGACACCCGACCGGCCGCACCTCCCCCTGCTCGAGGACCCGCAGCAGTCGCGGCTGCAGGGACAGGGGCAGCTCCCCGACCTCGTCGAGGAAGAGCGTGCCCCCGGTCGCGCTCCGGAAGAGCCCGGGGCTGGCCGCGATCGCGCCGGTGAACGCCCCCCGGGCATGGCCGAACAGCTCGCTCTCCACCAGGTTGGCCGGCAAGGAGCCGCAGTTGACCGCCAGGAAGGGACCCCGCCGGCCGCTGAGCCGATGGACCTCCCGCGCGACCAGCTCCTTGCCCGTGCCGCTCTCGCCGAGGATCAGCACGGGCAGCTCGGACGACGCAACTCTCTGGATTTGCTGAATGATCGCCTGAATCACCATGCTGGCGTGGACCAGCGGACAGCCAGGGGCGGCGGGGGCCGGGGTGGCCAGCGCGGTGATCTCATCGTACAGCAGCAACGTGTCGCCGACCCGGATCAGGTCACCGGGCTCGAGGGAGCGGGACCGGACGCGCACGCCGTTGCAGAAGGTCCCGTTGCGGCTCCCGCGGTCCTCGAGCAGGTGCCCCTCCCCGGGGACCGGGCCGCGCACCAGCGCGTGCACCCGGGACAGCCGGGTGTCCGCCACCACGAGGCCCGTGCCCGCGGGCACCGGCGCGTCTCGCCCGATGGGGAAGGCCGCGCCGAGCAGGGGGACGACCCGCTCCCGGAGGGCCTCGTCGGGAGTCGCGAGCACGCGCAGCCCCCAGACCCGCTCGGCCAGCAGGGCCTGGGGGACCAGCTCGTCGGTCGTCCTCTGGGACAGGCTCGCCATGGATCCTCGCCGTTTCTCACCCAGATGGGCGGTGCAGACTCTACCATCCTCGGGTCGCGTGTCCAGCGCCGCGGGGGCGGCGGGCCCGGGTCAGCCGGGGTGGCGGTGCCGCTGGAGCCGCCGCAGCAGGCGCGGGAGCTTGGCTGCCAGCACCGAGCGCGGGACGTAGCCGGCCAGCCCGAGCTCCAGGGCGCGGGCCATGAGCGGGAAGCCGTCGTCCGGCCCCACCACGATCAGCGGGATCGCGGGCAGCCGCCGGGCCGCGAGCAGCCGGGCCAGCTCCTCCAGGAGGGACGCCGGCTCCTCGCCGAGCTCGACGACCACCGCGCCCGCATCGGCGCATCCGGGCAACGCGAGCAGCTCGTCGAGGGAGGGGCAGCTCAGCGCCGGGAAGTCCTGGGCACGCAGCAAGGCGGTGATCGAGCCGGCGAACTCGACGGCCTGCTCGACGGTCAGGACGACCTCGCCCTCCTCCGCGCCCGCGAAGTCGGACTGGACGGGCGGTCGCTGCAGCCCGAACGCGTCGGCCCGCGCCTGGCGGTCGCCGAGCAGCAGGGTCTTGCTGCGCGCCCGCTCCTCGGGCCGGCCGTAGGTACCGTCCAGCAGGCCCCGGAGCTCCGCCACCACCTCGGCCGCGCTGTCGGGCCGGGCCTCCTTGGACTTGGCCAGCAGCCGGAGGATCAACTGCTCCAGGGCCTCGGGGATCCCCTGGTCCGGCGCGAGGCGGGCGGGCGAGGGGGGATCCAGGTAGAGGGTCTGGACCATGTACTCGGCCGTCGCGCCGGCGAAGGGGAGCTGGCCGGTGAGCAGCTCGAACAGCAGCACACCCAGGGAGTAGAGATCGCTGCGCGCGTCGACCTCCTGCTCGCGGAACTGCTCCGGGGCCATGTAGGCCGGGGTGCCGACCACCGCGCCCTCCCGGGTGAGGCGCTTCTCGCCGCGATCGAGCAGCAGCGCGAGGCCGAAATCCACGACCTTCACCTGGTCGAGCCCTCCCGGGCCCGGCAAGAGCAGGATGTTGCCCGGCTTGAGGTCCCGGTGGAGCACCCCCTGGGCGTGAGCCGCGACGAGCACCTCCCCCACCTGCAGGGCGATGTGCAACGCGCGGGCGAGGGGGAAGGCGCCGCCCTCACGCAACAGCTTGTCGAGGGAGATGCCCTCGAGGAACTCCATGGTGAGGTACAGTCGCCCGGCCCACTCGCCGAAGTCGTGCACGATCACCGAGCCGGGGTGCGCGAGCCGGCTGGCCGCACGGGCTTCACGGTGGAAGCGCTCCTTGTGCCGGGGATCGGTCGCGTGGTGCGCGTGGAGGACCTTCAAGGCCACCCGCCGCTGCAGGTCGATCTGGCTCGCCTCGTAGACCCGCCCCATCCCCCCGCTGCCGACGAGCCGCTGCACCAGGTAGCGCTCCGCCACCAGCAGGCCGATCAGCTCGTCGAGGGCCGCGGGGGGCAACGGCGGCGGCAGTCTGTTGCCGGGCACCTCGAGGGGCGTGAGCAGGGGTGACTCCCCGCTGGAGAACCCGGGCAGGCTGGGCGGCTCCACCAGCAGCTCGAGGGAGGGGGGGGCGGTCACGGGGGCGATGGCGGGGGCGGTCGCGGGGGCCGGGGTGAGCACGGGCGAGCCGCAGAACTCGCAGATGCCGTCGGCGTCGAGCTCGCCCAGGGTGCAGTTGGGGCAGAGGGTCACCGCGCCACGCCTCCCGCTCAGAGCACCAGCTCGAAGATCTCCACCGGACGCGCCCGTCCACCCACCGGGTGCTCACCCAGGGAGCGGACCTCGAACTCGGCCCCGATGGCCGCGGCGGTGGCGCGGCTGAGCAGGACCTGCCCGGGCCGGGCGAGGTGTTCGAGCCGGGCGGCCAGGTTCACCGCGTCGCCGATCACCGTGTATTCCATGCGCTTTTCGGAGCCGATGTTGCCCTCCACCACCTCGCCCGAACCCACGCCGATGCCGAGCTGCAGGGGGCTCCCCAGCTCCTTGCGCCACTTGGCGTTCCCCGAGTCGAGCCAGCAGAGCATCTCCTCCGCGGCCCGCGCGGCCCGGAGCGCGTGGTCGGGCTGGGGATAGGGTGCGCCGAAGACCGCCATGACGCAATCCCCGACGAACTTGTCGACGATCCCGCCGTGGCGGAAGACGATCTCGGTGAGGAAGGTGAACAGCTCGTTGAGGACCGCGACGACCTGCTCCGGCGGATGCTCCTGGGCGAGCCGGGTGAAGGCGACCACGTCCGCGAAGATCACCGTCACCTCGCCGCGCTCCCCGCCCAGCCGCAGATCCTGCTTGCCCGCGAGGATCGCCTCGACCAGCTCGGCGCTCAGGTAGCGGCTGAGGTTGGTGCGCACCTGGGTCTCCGCGACCAGGCGCTGCTCGTAGCGCTGCAGGTCCGCGGCCATGGAGTTGAACGCGTCCGCGAGCTGCCCGACCTCGTCCCGGCGGGGCACGGTCACTCGCACGTCGAAGGCGCCGGCCGCGACGCGGCGCGCGGCCTGGCTCACCGCGAGCACCGGCGCGGCCAGCCGGCCGCCCAGGAACAGCCCGAACCCGATGGCGACGAGCACGAAGGCCAGGCCGACCAGCAGGGCCCGCCCGACCGCGGCCCGCACCTCCTGGTACGCCTCGGCCTCGGGCTGCTCGACGACGACGCCCCAGCGCAGCTCCGGGAAGGGGACGAGCACCCCGACCAGGGGGCTGCCGTCCACGACGTAGGAGGCGACGTAGGCCGCGCCATGGCCGAGGGTCGCGGCCGGATCCGCGAGGTCGGCGAGGAAGCCCCGCTCCCGGAACGAGCTGCCGAGCAAGGAGAGGTCGCCGTGCGCGAGGATCCGCAGCCGGGCATCGAACACGAAGATCCGGTTGGAGGCCGCCTCGCCGAAGCGCCGCCGGCTCGTCTGCGCGACCTCCTGGCTGAGGGGGCTCAGCGCGATCGCGGTCCAGACGTAGGCGTACAGCAGGCCACCGCTGCGAAAGACCGGGGCCACGAGGGGCAGGTAGGGGCTGCGGGTGGCCGGATCGAAGACCGGCTCGCCCACGAGCAGCCCGCGCTCCTCGGCCTCCCGTCGCAACCCCGCGTCGAGGGTCGGAGGGCGGCTGATCGCCGGCGGCAGCGGCGCGGCGTAGACCGTGTCGACGAACGCCCCCTCCCGATCGATGAGGCTCTCGGTCCGCACCACCTGGGCGCCGAGCAACCGGGCCCGGGCGGCCCGCCGCCGGTCGTGGGGGCTGGCGGCGGGATCGGCCAGGGCCGCGCCGGTACCGCCGAGCTCCTCGCGCGCCTTGGCGAGCAAGCCCGTCACGCCCAGCAGCACCTGATCCGAGACCGCCAGGCTGTACTCCCGGGTGCTCCGCTCGAGCCGCTCGTCCAACTGTCGCGCAAGGAGGAAGGTGGCCAGGGCCAGGGGGACCACGGCCAGCGAGACCAGGGCGAGGGTGATCCGCGCGCGCAGCGACAGGACCCAGGGGCGGGCCGGGGGCTCGGTCATAGCTCAGCCGCGCAGCTCGACGCGCAGACCGAGGCTGCGACCGCCGAACCACTGGTCGGCGTCGTCGGTGAGGGCTTGCCCACCGTACAGGCCGATCCGCCAGGCGGCGAACTCCCAGCCGAGCCCGGCCCCCAGGGAGAGGGCGCGAAGCTCCCCGATCCCCTGCTCGCCGAAGAGACCGAGCAGGGTCTGCAGCTCCAGGCCGAGGACGAAGGGGCGCAGGTGGAGCAGGTCGAGGCCCAGGCTCCCGGCGTAAGCGAAACCGGGCGCGTCGTCCGCCCCCCCGCCGACCACGAGGACCTGGTTGGTGCGCAGCAGCCAGTCCGGGCGGAGCTCCCAGTCGACCAGCAGCCCTGGCTCCGCGAAGACCGTCCGCGTCGCGCGCGGCAGCCCCCCGGTCGGCAGGGTGAGCCGCAAGGACAGGGCCAGCGCGAGGTCGGGGCGGGCCACCAGCAGCCGCCGGCCGCCCAGGCGCAGATCGCCCAGCTCGTTGCGCCCGGCGAGCTCGTCGTCCAGATCCGCGCTGTACCAGGGGAGCTCCGCGTCGATCCCCCAGTCCCCCCCGGCCGGCGCCCAGCTCGCGTCCAGCCCGAGCCGGAGCAGGGGGGAGCCGAGGGGCTCCCCGTGGTCGGGGGCCGTCGCCACGAAGAGGCTGAGCCCGGCGCCGGCGTGGGGGCGCGCGGCGCGGCTCGGCGGGCCCCCGCCCTGGAAGGGCGTCTCCGGTGAAGCGAGGAGGGCGGGCCAGGGGGGCACCGCCGGCTCGACGGGCGCCACGACCACGGGCGCGGGCCCGGCGATCCGGGCGGTGGCGAGATCGCCCCCGGCCCAGCGCAAGGTCAGCTCCACCGGCCCGGTCTCGGGCAGGCTCGCCGCGGGCAGCTCCCCCTGGAGGCTGCCGGCCGCCCCGGCCGCGGTGAGGGGCAGAAAGAGGCTCGTCGTCGGGGGGGAGGCGGGGGAGGCTCCACCCGGCGCGGCCGCGACCGGCGGCAGGGTCGGGGCCAGGCCGACGAACATCTGCAGCTCCGGCACATGGGCCGGACGACCGCGCTCGTCCTGGATCGTGATCGCCACGGGGAGCGCCGCCCCCTGGCTCCCGGTGTGGCGCGCCGGCGCCTCGATCCGTCCCGTGACTCCCAGCAGCCGCACCTGCAGCTCGGCCAAGCTGACGCTGCCCCGCGGCCGGAAGCGCAGGGGGTAGACCCCGGGGGTCGCCAGCCGCACCGGCTCCGCGAAGGAGCGGAAGGGCTCGTCCGCCACCGAGACCTCGACCTGCGCGGCCTCGGCCGCAGGGAAGGCGACCCGCAGCAGCCCCACGGACTCCGGGATCCCGTCCGCGCCGGGCACGAGCCGGCGCCCGAGCTCCAGGGGGACGACCTTCAGCTCGAGGGGCTCCGAGGCGCGGCCCTCCAGGCCCTCCCCATCGATCCCCGCGATGCGGGCGTAGTAGCTGCCGGCCTCCAGGCTGCGGACCTGGAAGCTGTGGATCCCCGCGCCCGTCTCCGCGTCGACGAGGACCTGCTTGAAATCGGGCGCCCGGGCGAGCTCGACGTGGTAGCGCTGGGCGCCCGCGAGCGGTTGCCAGTCGACCTGGAAGGGGAGGCAGCCCGCGTCCTGGAAGGCCGGGATCACCGCCGCGACCGTGCCCTCCGACCACTCGACGGGCGGCAGCAAGGGCTTGGGGGGCGTCGGCTTCTTACCGGCCTTGACCACCGTCCCGTGGTTGGCCGGGACCTCGACCTGCGCGCCCTGGGCCATCACCTTGGCGAGCCCGTCGAAGACCGACACCAGGGTCGACTTGAGCGCGTCGACCTGGATCAGGGAATCCTGGGACTTCAGATCCACCTGCCCCGCGGGCGTCTTCACCTGGAGGTTCGCCTCCTGATCCAGCCGGGCGAGGCCGCCGCGCAGGGTGCCCTGCTCGAGCTGGACCTCGTGCCCGACCTGGCGGGTCGCGGCCACGGGGCGGTTGGTAGCCGGCCCGTAGATCACCAGCAGGGCCTTCTCGCGCATGCGGAGCTGGGACTTGTCCGCGAACAGGATGCTCGCGGCCGAGCCGCCGCCCGTGGAGAGCCGGAACAGGCGCCACAGGGGCATGTCGCGGGCGGCCTGCCGCCAGCCGAGGTCCCAGGGGGGCTTGGCCTTCACGTCCTTCTGCAGCCAGTCCAGCTTCGCCTCGGGCCCCCGCGTGGCCGCGGGGACCTTGATGAGCTGCCCAGGCTTGAGCACGTGGGGCAAGGGACCAAGGTCATTGTACTTGTGGATCAGAGTGTACTTCTGGCCGTCGCCGAACAGCTTCTCGGCGATGCTCCAGCACGAGTCGCCCGGCACGACCAGGTAGTCGTGCAGGGGCGGGGCGGGCGCGGCCACGAGGGCGGCGGGGAGCAGGAGCCCGAGGCCGACTAGGAGGGTGACCAGCAGCTTGCGGCTCATCGCGACGCCCCCTGGGGATCCTGGACGGCGGAGGAGTCGGCCCCCTCGAGGATCAGGAACTCGACCCGGCGGTTGTTGGCACGCCCGGTGGTGGTCTTGTTGCTGTCGATCGGTACCTTCGCCCCATAGCCTCGGGACTCGAGCTGGTCGGGCTGGACCCCCTCGCCGAGGAGGAACTCGGCGACCCGCCGGGCCCGGCGCTCGGAGAGGTCCACGTTCATCTCGGGATCGCCCTGGTTGTCGGTGTGCCCCTCCACGCGGACTCGCCGGATCTCGGGGTGGGCCTTCAGGGTGGTGGCGACCTGCCGCAAGATGCCGAAGGAGCGCTCCTGCAAGGTGTCCTTGGCGGTGTCGAAGTAGACCCGGTCGAGGATCTCCACCTTGTCGGTGGTGACCCGGACCCGGGATTCGCCCTGGTCGGGGCAGCCGTCGTCGTCGGCCACGCCGTTGATGGTCTCCTTCTCGGTCGGGCAGCGGTCGGCCCCGTCGAGCACCCCATCGCCGTCGTTGTCGGGGTCGGGGCAGCCGTCCTCGTCCGCGAAGCCATCGCGGTCCTCGGGCTGGTCCGGGCAGCGGTCGGCCGGCGGCAGCAGCCCGTCCCCGTCCCGGTCCTGATCCTCGGCGACCCACTGGTCGAAGCTGGCCGCGGTCGCGGGGGCCGGGGGCGGCGGGGGCGGCGGCGTGGGGGTGACGGGAGTGGCCGGCGCGGCCGCGGCTGGGCCGGCGCTGGGGCATCGCCGGGCCGGACTGCCGAGGCCGCCCGGGGCGAAGCCGAGCGCGAAGACGCCACGCAGATCGGGGGAGCCATAGCCGCGCAGCACGCCGTAGCCGATGCCGCCGGTCACCAGCCAGCCCGAGCAGGAACGCCAGCGCAGGCCGCCCAGGGCCTCCACGGGGAAGCGCTGGGCGGCGGTCCCGCCGGCCACCTCCGCGGCCTCCCCGAGCCCCAGGGCCCCGGTCAGCTCGCCGAGCAGCCCGAGCCCGGTGCCGCCGATGGGCAGCTCCCCACCGAGGCCCAGGCGGACCTCGTCGTCGAAGGTCAGGTCGAGGAACTCGGCCTCGGGCCGCACGAGGAAGGCCAGGTTGGCCGCGACCAGGGCTCCCCCGGCGAAGCGCCGCTGCACGATCAGGGTGGGCGCCACGGTGGGGTCCAGCTCTCCGGTCCAGGGCAGGTCACCGTGGGTGGGGAGGGTCACCTCGGCGCCCAGGGCGACTCCGAACCCGGTCGCGGTAGCCGGGCGGAGGAGCTGGCCGAAGGCCGCGAGGCGCAGGTCGCCCAGCGCGGTCCCCTCGAACCCGGCCCCCGCGGGGGGCAAGCCGTCCCCGCGCTGCCAGAGGGCGACCGGCAAGGCGACGGCCAGCTCGAGCCGCTCGAAGAGCCCGGCCGCGAGGCCGAGCTCACCGACCAGGCGGTCCTGCAGCGGCCGGGCGACCGTCGTGGAGCCCTGGCGGACGACCAGCAGATCGTTCCCGTACTGCAGGGTCAGCCCGAAGTAGGGTGCCGGCGAGACCTCGCTGCCCCGCACGCCGAAGATCCCGTGGGGGCTGGCCGCCGGGCGGAACCCATCGACCGCGATCTCCTGGGCCGCCAGCGGCCGGGGACAGGCCAGGGCCAGCAGGAGCGTGACCAGGCCGAGGCGCGCCGACAGCGCAGTGGCTGATGTTTCGATCTGCACGACACCCCTCGAGACGCCGGAGCCGACGAAGACTTCCCGGTCATGATGGAAGCGACTCTAGGACATTCGCCAGCCCCGGGTCAACCGCGGAGCCGAGGCCAGTCACCACCAGGAGCTCTCCCGCTGGCCGCTGGCGTGGTTCCGAAGTACTAGTGCAGGATGGGGGTGGAGACGAGCAGGGTCAGCCCCCGGGCCTGCCCCAGGTCCAGCTCCAGGACCGGCGAATCTCCGAGCAAGGCCCCGCCGCCCAGCACCCGCTCGCCCACGAGCTGCGCGTGGCCGTCGTCCCGATCCCAGACCCGGAGCCGGACCTCGCTGTCCTCGAAGAGCGCGAGTCGCACGCCGCTGGTGGAGGGCCAGGAGGGGTAGAAGTTGTCCGGCTCGACGGTCGAGGTGAAGACCAGCCGCCCGTCGAGCCAGATCTCGAGGAAGGGATCGGGCGCACCCTCGAAGGTGAAGCGATTGCGCACCGCGGGATCGACTCCCGGGGGCGCGTCGTTGAAGGCGAAGTCCTCGGCCAGGGCGGGGATCGGGCCGAAATCGCCGTCCCAGCTCATCCCCGTGGTGTCGGCGACGGTGATCGCGACCCCGCCGGGTGCCACGTCCCGCTCCTGCGCGCTGGCGGCGAAGGGACCGTCGCACGCGCCGAGCAGCGCCGCCAGGAGACCAGGGAGGAGCAGACCGCCACGGACAGGGCCCCGACCCATGGGCTAGTCGCCCTTCACCTTGCTCAGACCCTTGTTGAGCCAGCCCTTGAGCTTCGCCGCCGGCTTGCCGTCCTCCCCCCCGCCCTCCTCGCCGCCGCCCTCGCCACCCTCCCCCTGCGCGGCCTGCAGCTCCACCTCGACGTCGGCGAGCGCGAGGCGCGCCTCCTGGAGGTGCGGGTCGAGCTTGATCGCCGCCTTGAACTGGATCACCGACTGCTCGAGCTTGCCCAGCTCTTTGAGCGCGAGGCCCAGCCGCAAGAAGGGGAGCCCCTCGTCGTCGGCCGCCAGGGAGACGGCCATCTGCATGTCCTCGAGGCCTTCCTTGCGGCACTTGTCGTTGTTCGGGTTGGACTGGAACTTGCACCAGCCCGACATGGAGATGCCGTCGGCGTAGTTGGGCTCCGCGTTCCACGCCTGCTCGAAGAGCTCCGCGGCGTCCTTCAGCTTGCCCGCCTTGAGGAAGGCCCGGGCCTCGGTGACGAGCGCCTGGGCCTTGTCGGAGCCGGGGAGCGGCCCTTCCGGGAACAGGGGCGTCGGCTCGTCGAGGTCGCCGTCCGGTGCGGCCTGCCCGGTGGGCAGACGGTCCTTGAGGGTCGGCGGGATCGGCAGGTTGCGCAAGGCCCCGAACAGCTTGCTCTTGGGCTTCTCGGGCTTGCCGGCGGCCGCGGGGGCGCTCCCCGTGGGGGCGCTGGCGGTCTCGGGGGGCGCCTCGAGGACCTGCTCCGGCGCGGCGGCCTCCGCCTCGGGGGAGGTGGCCACCGGTGGGGGGGAGGCCTCCAGCCCCGCGCGAGGCGTGAGGGAGCGCCCCTCGGCCGGCCGGGGGGCGACGGTCCGCAGCCCGAGCAGCCGCGGATCGACGACCCGGGGCGCGCCGGCCCGGTGGTCGACCGGGGCCGGACCTCCGGGGCGGTGGTGCGCCCGCGCCCCGCGATGATCCACGGGCCGCATCCCCCCGGGCCGGGAGTCGGCGCCGGGACGGAGCGACTCGGACGCGAAGGCCGCGGCGGCCAAGGGATCACCGCCCCCCGCCGGCTCGCCCTCCCCGGCCGGGGAGGTGGTGAGCAGCTCGTCGGGGGCGACCGGCGTCGTCTCGAGCAGGGACGGCAGGGGCTCTGCGACCTCGGCGGGGGCCGCCTCCCCGGCCGCGGCGTCGGCCGACGAGGGCGCCACTTCCGGCTCGTGCCAGGTCCCGAGGGTGGGCCCCCAGGGCAACTGCTCCTCGGGGAGATCCGCCCGCTCGGGATCGGCCGAGAAGCCGATGGCGCGGGCGAGATAGAGCAGCAGGATGACCCGCAGATCGTGGAGGATGGTCGCGGGTTCGAGGAGCGCGCTGAGCCGGGTCTGGTTGTCGATCCGCTCCGCGAGCCGGCGCGCATCGTCCCGGCCCCGCAGGATCGCGTTGCGCAGGGTGAAGAGGGTGCTGCGACGGACGACCCGGCCCGCGTCCGCGGCGAGCAGGCTGCTGACCGTGCTCTCGCCGAACTCCTGCAGGACCTGCCCCGCGACCAGCTCGAGCAACTTGGGCCCGTTCACGCGCCGCTCCGGCGGCACCGAGCGCAGGGGCGTCCAGCCGAAGGCGCCGTCCTGGAGGAGCAGCGCCTGACTCACCCGCCGCTCGACCTGCTGGGCCAGCGCGCGCTCGAGCTGCTCGGGGGAGAGCAGCTTGGCGCGCAGCAGGTGCTGCCCGACGGGCACCCGGGGCTCCCGCTCCACGGCCTGCTGGACCGTCGACCGATCGGTGTTGGTGAGCAGGCCCTGGCGCACGAGCTGGGCCCCGAGCCGCTCCGCGGGGATGTTCGAGGCGGCGGCGACGACCTCGCCGTCCTGGATCGCCAGCTCCCGCTGGATCTCCCCGACCCGCAGGGAGAGGACGCCGGTGCAGCGCTCGAACGCCGCGTCCAGCAGCAACACGGCCAGGGGCGTGGTGCGCAGCTCCCCCCGGCGCTCCGCGGTGCCCGGGGCATTCGGCGGGATCACCCGGCCCGACCCGGTGAAACCACCCCGGGCCTGGGCCGGGGTGGCCGGGGTGACTCCCGGCGTCGGCGTCGCGGTGCGCGCGTAGCGCAGGGCGCTGAGGCGATCACCCGCCCCCGTGGAGCTGGCGGCCTGCACCTTGCGCTCGAGCACGCTCAGGGGATCGGACCCGAGGAGCACGAGGGGGAGCTTGCTCCCCGAGGGCATCGCGCCGCCCATCCCCGGATGGAGGAGGGCGACGTCCGCGAGCTGGGCCTCGACGATCTCCCGGGCCTGGTCGGGCTTGCGTGCGTAGATGACGACCCAGCCGGCGCTGCTGAAGCGATCGAGGATGTCGAGCAGGCGCCGCTCCGGCGGCCCGCCCACGAGGACCCGCAAACAATGGTGTCGGGACATCGAGCTGCTGCTCCTCGACCCCGGGGTGCGGTTCGCTGGTCAGGATGCGCCGGGGACGCGTTCGTGGCGAGCATGGCACGAACGGACCGCCGCTGGCAAGTCCTCCGGCCACCCGACGCGCCAGTTGACAGGATCGACGAATCGCAAGATAACCGCCTGGTCGTCCGGGGGGGCGCTCCAACCGCGGCACCGGGAAGGTGACCACCCGGCGCGGCCGGACCGTACCCCGCGCGATCGGGGGACTGCCCGGCATGGCAGGGGGGCCGCTGGCTCCCGGGATGCAGGAACCATCCATGGTCTACGAGTCCAGCTCCACTCCGCTTCTGGGCATGAGCCTGCTCCAGATCGACAACACCTTCTTCATCCAGCTCGGCCTCTTCCTCCTGCTGATGATCGTCCTGCAGCGGTTGCTGTTCCGCCCCCTGCTGGAGACCCTGCAGGCCCGGCGCGAGCGCATCACGGGGCGACAGGCCGAGGCCGTCCGCCTGCGGCAGGAGGCGGATGAGCTGAGCCGAAGGTACCAGACCGCCATGGAGCGCACCCGCCAGGAGGCCGCGACGATCAAGGCCGAGCTCGTCGAGGCGGGCAAGGCGACCGAGCAGCAGCTCCTCGACGAGGTCCGGCGCGCGGCGTACCAGCAGCTCGAGCAAGCCCAGCGGGAGCAGGAGCAGACGGTGGCCGCAGCCCGCCGCGAGCTGCCCCCCCACGCGGCCGAGCTGGCGCGCACCATGGTCGCGACCCTGCTCCGGCAGGGCCGCACCACCCTGTTGTTGCTGGCCTTCTCCGTAGCCATCGCCCTCGCGGGCGGGCAGCCGGCCCTCGCCGCCGCCCCGGCCGACGGGGGGCACGGGGAGCAGGAGGCCGGCTGCTGGCTGCAGAGCGAGGCCGGACAGCTCGGCGGCTGGGCCTTCAACTTCGTGCTGCTGGTCGGCGGCCTGGTCTGGGCCGGGCGGCAGGCGACTCGCCGGCTGCTGACGGCCCGTCGGGAGAAGCTGGTCGCCGAGCTCGCCGAGGCGGCCCGGCTGCGGGAGGAGGCCGTCGATCTCCTCGACGCGGCCCGCGCGCAGCTCGCCGGGCTGGAGGCCGAGCAGCAACGGCTGCTGGTCGAGCTGCGGCAGGAGGGAGAGCGGGAGCGGGAGCGGCTGATCGCCGATGCCCAGCGCCAGGCCGAGCGGATCCGCGTCGAGACCGAGGCGGCGCTGGCCCAGGAGGCTCGCCGGGCGCGCACCACGGTCCAGCTCGAGCTCATCGACCAGGCCGTGCAGCTCGCCGAGCAGCAGCTCCGCCAGGAGCTCACCCCCGCGGAGGACCAACGGCAGATGGAGGCCTTCTTCACCCTGCTGACCCCGGAGGCGACCCCGGGAGCCGCGGAGCCCGACCGATGAGCCGCCGGGCAGAGCTGCAGCGCTACGCGCGGCTGCTGGTCCAGCAGGGCCAGGCGGAGCGGCTGCTCGGCCCCCTGCGCGAGGGACTGACTCGCTGGGCCGAGGCCCTGCGGACCACCCCCGACTTGCCCGTGGCCCTCGGCAACCCCGCCCTGCCCCTGCCCCGGCGCCTGGCGATGATCGACGAGGTCGGTCGCCACCTGCAGGTGCCCGAGGTCACCCAGCGGGTGATCCGCTTCCTCGTGGAGGGCGGCCGGCTGGGCGCCCTCGAGGAGCTGCGCCGGGCCCTCGACCACGAGGTCGATCGCCTCGAGGGCTGGGTCCGGGTCACGGTGCGCAGCGCCCGCCCCCTGGGCCCGCGGCGGGAGAAGCAGCTCGTCGCGGCCCTGCGGGCCCGGCTCGACCGGGAGGTGATCCTCGAGCCGGAGGTCGATCCCGGCCTGCTCGGCGGGATCTTCGTCACCGTCGACGACCTGACGTTCGACGGGAGCCTACGCAACCGGCTGCGGCGCCTGGGCGAGCACCTCGCGGCCCAGGCCCGGCAGGACGTCGCAGAGCGGGGTTGAACGACCCCGGGTGGAGCAGCGGATGGCGATTCGGGTGGAGCAACTGAGCGAGATCGTCCGGCGCCAGATCACCGGCTACGAAGGGGTGATGGAGGTCGCCGAGACGGGCACCGTGGTGACGGTGGGTGACGGCATCGCCCGCATCCATGGCCTCGAGCAGGCCCTGGCCGGCGAGATGCTCGAGTTCCCCGACATCCCGGAGGTGCGGGCCTTGGTGCTCAACCTCGAGGAGGACAACGTCGGGGCCGCGCTCTTCGGGCATGCGCTGCACGTGCTCGAGGGGACCCGGGTGCGCCGGACCGGCCGCATCCTCGAGGTGCCGGTGGGCGAGAGCCTGCTCGGGCGAGTCGTCAACGCGCTCGGCGAGCCGGTGGACGGCCTCGGTCCCCTCGACGCCCAGCACTCCCGCAAGGTGGAGATCAAGGCCCCCGGCATCGTGCTGCGGCGCTCGGTGCGGGAGCCCTTGATGACCGGGCTGAAGGTCGTCGACTCCATGACGCCCATCGGCCGCGGCCAGCGGGAGCTGATCATCGGCGACCGGGGCACGGGCAAGACCGCGATCGCGCTCGACACCATCCTCAACCAGAAGGGCGGGGACGTCCACTGCATCTACGTCGCGGTGGGCCAGAAGCAGTCGAGCGTCGCCCGGGTCGTCGACCGGCTCCGCAGCGCCGGCGCGATGGAGTACACCACCGTCGTCGCCGCGACCGCGTCCGAGATGGCGCCGATGCTCTTCCTCGCGCCCTACACCGGCTGCACCATCGGCGAGTACTACCGCGACAGCGGCCGCCACGCGCTCATCGTCTACGACGACCTGAGCAAGCACGCGGTCGCCTACCGGCAGCTCTCCCTCCTCCTCCGCCGGCCCCCGGGCCGGGAGGCCTTCCCCGGCGACGTGTTCTACCTGCACTCCCGGCTGCTCGAGCGTGCGGCCAAGCTGCGCGAGACCGACGGCGGCGGCTCCCTGACCGCCCTGCCGATCATCGAGACGCAGGCCGGAGACGTCTCGGCCTACATCCCGACCAACGTCATCTCCATCACCGATGGGCAGATCTTCCTCGAGACCGACCTCTTCTACTCGGGGGTGCGCCCGGCCATGAACGTCGGCATCTCCGTCTCCCGGGTGGGCGGCAACGCGCAGACCAAGGCGATGAAGAAGGTCGCGGGCAGCCTCAAGCTCGATCTGGCCCAGTATCGCACCATGGAGGCCTTCGCGCAGTTCGCCTCCGACCTCGACGCGGCGACCCAGAAGCAGCTCAAGCGGGGAGCCCGGCTGGTCGAGATGCTCAAGCAGCCGCAGTACCAGCCCATGAGCATGGAGGTCCAGGTCCTGGTCCTGTTCACCGCCACCCGCGGCTTCCTCGACGCGCTGGAGCTGAGCCAGGTCGGCCCCTTCAACCGGGCCCTGGTCGACCACGTCCAGGAGGCCCACCCGGACCTGCTGCGGGAGATCCGGGAGACGAAGGCCCTCGGCAAGGAGCTGGAGGAGCGGCTGCTCGCGACGGTGCGCACCTTCACCGAGAAGTGGGCGGCGACGAAGCATGGCTGATCTGAAGGCCATCCGGCGGCGGATCGGCAGCGTCCGCTCGACCCAGAAGATCACCAAGGCCATGGAGATGGTGGCCGCGGCCAAGCTGCGCCGCGCCCAGGACGAGCTCTTCGCCATCCGCCCCTACACCGCCAAGATGCAGGAGCTGCTCGCGGGGATCGCCCAGGGCGGCGGCGACCTGCCGACAGAGCTCGTCCCCCGTCCCTGCCACCGGGCGCTGCTGGTGACGATCACCTCCGATCGCGGGCTGTGCGGCGGCTTCAACGCCAACGCCATCGCCCAGGCCCATCTGGCCTTCACCACCGAGGCCGCGGACGGGGCCCGGGTCGAGCTGGTGCCCATCGGCGCGAAGGCCAAGGAGCTGCTCAAGCGCAACCCCCTCCCCGTGGCCCGGACGTTCGAGCTGCCCGATCCGCCGACCCTCGACGCGGCCCGGACCCTGGCCGCCCACTTCCTCGAGCTGCACGGCCAGGGCCAGGTCGATCGGGTGCTGCTGGTCTTCAACCGCTTCGTCAGCACCGGCGTGCAGGAGCCGGTGACCGAGCAGCTCCTCCCCGTGCCGGCCCTCCTCCCCGACCCGGCGGCGGTGGACGGCGCCCCTCCCCGCGCGGCGGACGGCGGCGAGCGCCGCTTCGAGCCCGATCCCGCGACCCTGCTCGCCGAGCTCGTGCCCATGTCCATCGAGGCCCGGCTGCTCTGGGCCCTGCGCGAATCACGCGCCGCAGAGCAGGCCGCCCGCATGGCGGCGATGCAGGGCGCCAACCGCAACGCCGAGCAGATGATCGACACCCTGACCCTCGAGTACAACAAGGCCCGCCAGGCCGCCATCACCACCGAGCTGATGGAAATCGTGGCGGGCGCGGAGGCCCAGCATTGAGCTCTTCCAGCGTGCCACGCGGCAAGAACCCGGATGGTCAGGTGCTGCAGGTCATCGGACCGGCCGTGGACGTGGTCTTCCCCACCGAGGAGCTCCCGCCGGTCTACACCGCGCTCCTGGTCACCAACCCCTCGATCGACGACCGGGAGGACAACCTCGTGCTCGAGGTGGCCATGCACCTCGGCGAGAAGATCGTCCGCTGCGTGGCCATGGACACGACCGACGGCCTGCGCCGCGGCCAGGTCGTCCACTCCACCGGCGCGCCGATCCAGATGCCCGTGGGCCGGGAGGTGCTCGGCCGCATCCTCAACGTCATCGGCCAGCCCGTGGACGAGCTCGGCCCGGTCGGCGCCACCAAGTTCTACCCGATCCACCGGGAGCCGCCCTCCTTCGAGGAGCAGGACGTGCGGGTCGAGATGTTCGAGACCGGGATCAAGGTCATCGATCTCCTCGCCCCCTACCTCAAAGGCGGGAAGATCGGCCTATTCGGCGGCGCCGGAGTAGGCAAAACGGTCGTGCTGATGGAGCTAATCCACAACGTCGGCATGAAGCACGGCGGGGTGTCGGTGTTCGGCGGCGTCGGCGAGCGGACCCGGGAGGGCAACGACCTGTGGTTCGAGATGATGGACGGCGGCGTGCTCGTGGCCAAGAAGGACGAGCACGGCAAGATCCTCCTCGACGAGCGGGGCCTGCCCACCATCGACGGGCCCAACTCCAAGGTCGCCCTGATCTACGGCCAGATGAACGAGCCGCCGGGGGCCCGGGCCCGCGTGGGCCTCTCCGCCCTGACGGTCGCGGAGTACTTCCGCGACGAGGAGCGGCAGGACGTCCTGCTGTTCATCGACAACATCTTCCGCTTCACCCAGGCCGGCTCCGAGGTCTCGGCCCTGCTCGGCCGCATCCCGAGCGCGGTCGGCTACCAGCCGACCCTCGCCACGGAGATGGGCGAGCTGCAGGAGCGGATCGCCTCGACCAAGAAGGGCTCCATCACCTCCGTGCAGGCGATCTACGTGCCCGCGGACGACCTCACCGACCCCGCGCCGGCCACCGCGTTCTCGCACCTCGATGCGACCACGGTGCTCAGCCGGCAGATCGCCGCGATGGGCATCTACCCGGCGGTCGATCCCCTGGACAGCACCAGCCGGATCCTCGATCCGCTCGTCGTCGGCGAGCACCACTACCAGGTCGCGCGGCAGGTCCAGGAGGTGCTGCAGCGCTACAAGGACCTGCAGGACATCATCGCCATCCTCGGCATGGACGAGCTCTCCCCCGAGGACAAGCTGATCGTCGACCGGGCGCGCAAGATCCAGCTCTTCCTCTCCCAGCCCTTCTTCGTCGCCAGCGAGTTCACGGGGCGCGAGGGCCGCTACGTCAGCCTCACGGAGACCGTGGCCGGCTTCGCGAAGATCCTCGCCGGCGAGGTCGACCACCTGCCCCAGCAGGCGTTCTTCATGGTCGGCAACCTCGAGGAGGCCGAGGCCCAGGCCGAGCGGATGCTCGCCGAGGCCGACGCATGAGCGCCCGGCGGCCCCCCGACGGAGCGCGGCCATGAGCCGCGCCACCGCCGGCCAGATCCAGCTCGAGGTGCTGTCGCCCGCGGGGCAGGTGCTCGACGAGCCGGTCGACGAGGT
The DNA here is from genome assembly GCA_034005005.1 of Myxococcota bacterium. GTDB lineage: Bacteria > Myxococcota_A > JAVEVO01 > JAVEVO01 > JAVEVO01 > JAVEVO01. Next base: position 30,635 of record JAVEVO010000033.1, on the reverse strand, counting down.
GATCGCGCCGGCCCAGCTCGGGGAGATGGGCGTGCTCGTCGGCCACGAGCCGTACGTCGCCCTGCTCCAGCCCGGCACGCTGGTCTATCGCGCCGGCGGCGTGCGGCACTGCCTGGCGGTCAGCGGCGGCTTCCTCGAGGCCACCCCGGGACGGGTCCTCGTGCTCGCGAGCACGGTCGAGCGCGGGGCCGACGTCGACCTGGAGCGGGCGAAGCGCGCGCTGCAGGCCCGCACCGCGGAGCTGGCCCGCCTCGGGCTGGACGACCCCGGCCGCCCCAACCTGGAGCGGGCCCTGGCCCGCGCCCGGGCCCGCATGGCCGCCAGCGACCTGGATCAGCGCGAGCGCTAGTACAGCGGGGCGGAAGGGTCGATCCGTACCCGTGAGGTAACGGACCTCTCCTGCCCGGCATTTGCTGATTTTACGGGAAGATATCTCTCGCAGAGCCGCAGAGCCGCAGAGGCGCGGCACGGGCCTCCTACCCGTCGTCAGGCAGGCCATGCACGACGCGTATGATGCCGTCGACGATCCGGGCAGCGCCGAAGTTGAGCAACAAACCGAGTCTCTTGTTGGCCAGCCGGACGTAGGTGAGAGTCTGCTTCTTGTGGACAGGAGCCAGATTCTCCACGGATTTCAACTGGTTGCAGATCATCCCGCTGAGCGAGCAGCGAGGCCTTGGCACAACTCCCCGCACGAGAAAGATTTTCTCGCAGAGCCGCCGAGCCGCAGAGGGCTCAGCCAGCTGAGCCCTCTTCTCTGCGAACTCTGCGGCTCTGCGAGAGATTTTGCAGCTCGAGCCGGGTACGGGAGGAGATTGGCAATGAATCCGCCCACTCGGACCGGCTGCACCCTTTTCTTTCGGTCCCTTGCTCATCTTTTTCCCTCTGCGGCTCTGCGGCTCTGCGAGAGAATTCTTCGGCTTCGTCCCGTTCCGGCTTCGCCGCCGCTCATGCTTGCAGGGCCCTGCCGGTGTAGGTCCAGCGGAACGGCCGCGCCAGGACCGCGTTGAAGTGCTCGATGAAGGCGCGGACACGCTGCTCCAGGTCCGCCACGGAAGGGAAGCTGGACCGCTTCAGCAGGCGGCGAGCCAGGATGGAGAACCAGATCTCGACCTGGTTCAGCCATGAACAGTGCCGCGGCGTGTACACGAACCGGGTCCAATGCGCCGGGTCTTCCCGGAACGCCCGGCGGGTCTTCATCGACTCGAGTACTCCGGACCGTCGCTTGACGCCGAGGTCGTCGGCGATCTCGAGATGGCGGGCTCGTCCTGCGATGTGAGCCAGTATCGGCTCATGTGCGGTCGCTGGTCGACCTCGCTGAAAAACGGCGCCCCTGCACGCCCGGCGTGCAGGCCGGTCGCCACCCGATGCTCGACCGGTGGTCTGCGCGGTGGCGGGGCACCAGGCGGCGAGGAGCGGCCGGCTCAGAAGGCCCGGGTGTGCTCGACCGCGCCGGTGCAGCCGGTCACGCCGCCAGGCAGGCCGCCCGCGCCGCCGCTGCCGCCGACCCCACCCCCGAAGCGGGTCCCGTTCTCGAGGGTGGCGACCCCGCCGCCGACCGTGGCGATGCCGTAGGCCGCGCCGCCGCAGCCGCCCCCGCCCCCGCCCCCCTGGCCGCCGTGGCCACCGTCACCGCCGGCACGGCCCTGGCCGGCCTCGTCGACCTTGCTCGGGGCGCCGGGACCGCCTCCCGAGGAGCCCGTGCCTCCGACCCCGCCCCCGCCGCCCTTGCCGCCCGCGCCGCCCTGGCCCAGGGTGATGGTGCAGCCGTCGAAGACCGCCCGGGAGCCGCTGAGCACCACCGCGAGGGCGCCCCCGCCCGCGCCGCCGCCGGCCCCGGGGTTGCCCCCGCAGCCGCCCGCGCCGCCCCCGCCGCCGCCCCCGCCGGTGGACGAGCCCGACCAGAACACGCAGTACCAGGGGTCGTTGTCCGCCCCGCCCGCGCCGCCCCCGCCCCCGCCCCCGCCGTGCTTGCCCCGGGCGCCCGCGCTGCCGCCGCTGCCGGACCAGAGGCCGCCGACGAAGGCGCCCCGCGGCCCGCTGCCGCCCGCGCCCCCGCCGCCCGTCGCGCCGTTGCTGCCATTGCCCCCCGCGCCCCCGTCGCCGCCCGCGTCGTTGCAGTCATCGCAGCGCGAGGTGCCCGCGGCGCCGCCCGCGCCGGTGCTCGTGGTGTCGCCCCCCGCGCTGCCGCGGCCGCCGGCCGAGGCGCCGCAATCCCAGGAGCTGCCGCCCCCGCCGCCATTGGGCTGCCCGCCGCCGGTGCACACCCGGGCGACGCCCCCGCCGCCGCCGGTGCTCCCGGAGCCGCTGCCCCCGCTGGTCAGGGCGTTGCTCCCCGCGCTGCCCGCGAGGCCGTCCGCGCCCCGGCCGCCCGTGCCGCCGTGGATCGCACAGCGCGTAAAACGGATCAGCCCCGCGGTGGGGCTGTCCTCGATCCAGACGCCGTAGGACGTGGTGCCGCCGTCGCCGAGGGCCGCGCCGCGGATGGTGAGACCCTGCACCACGGTGGTCGCACCGATGTTCGCGAGCGTCAGGGCCCGGGAGCCGGTGCCCTCGATCGTGGAGACCTGGTTGGCGATGTCCCGGCTCCAGTTCACGGAGCTGTAGCCACCGTACAGGGAGACCCCCGCGGGCAGGCTGACGCTCTCCGCATAGGTGCCCGCGGCGACCAGGACCGCGAACCTCGGCGACTGGGCCGCGGCGAGGTTCACCGCGGCCTGGATCGTGCGCTTCGGGCTCTGCGGGGTCAGCCCGCTGTTGCGGTCGCTGCCCGCCAGGGACACGAAGACGGACCGGGCCAGCTCGCCGTCGATCCCGTCGCAGTTGCTGTCCACATAAGAAAGATCCGGGAGATCGGTGGGTTGCGCCCCCTGGAAGGGATCACAGACCTGGGGCTGACCCCCGAGGCAGTTGGCCACGGTGTGGGTGCAGAGGCCCAGGCCGCAGGTCGTCGTGCCGAGCCCGTCGTCGATCTGGGTGTCGCAGTCGTCGTCCTTGCCGTTGCAGACCTCGGCCACGGGCAGACCGGGCTGGCACTCGGTGGGCATCCCGTGCTGGCAGACGGGGACGGTCCGCCGGCACTCGCCGATCCCGCAGCTCTGCTCGCCCGGGTTGACGTCGTCGCAGACGGGGGGCGTCGTGCCCTGGCAGGTGCCGGGCCGGGGGTGCTGGCAGAGGGCGTGGCACGTGGCCACCAGGCTCCCCGCCCCCTGGAGGGGACAGACCTCGGCCGGTCCCTGGCAGCCGCCCTGGCCGTCGCAGGCGACCGCCCCGGGCGCGGCGACGGCGCGCGCGAAGCAGCGGCTGCCGTCCCAGCCCCAGAAGTAGCCGTCGCAGGTCACGGCGCCACACTCGGCGTCGGGGTCGAACCCCGGGGGGACGGGCCGGCAGACGCCATCGGCCCCGAGGTCGCAGCGCAGGCAGAGCCCGCCGCAGCCCGAGGTGCAGCAGACGCCGTCCCGGCAGCCCAGGCCGGTCTGGCAGTCGCTGGGCTCGTCGCAGGGCCCCCCCGCCGCCTCGTCGGGCAGGCACTGGCCGTCGTCGCAGTGCGCCTCCCGGTCGCAGTCGCCGTCGAGGACGCACGCGAACACACACCGGGGCGCTTCCTGCTCCGCCTCCCCCGTGCAGTACACCGCGGGGTACAGCTCGCACCCGTCCGCGAGCAGCCCGGCGCCGCAGCCCCGGTCGTCGGCGAGGGGCTCGGAGCGGCCGCAGCGGAAGTCCTCGCAGGTGGCGTCCCGACGCGTGCCCTGGCAGCGCAGGGGCTCCTCGCAGCGCGGGGGGTCCGCGTACTCCCCGGGGCAGTCGCCGGGCTCCAGGCAGCAGTCGCCCGCGGGACAGCACCGGCCGTTGCCGCAGTGGCCCCCCGCGCAGTCGCTGTCCTCGTCGCACCGGGCGCCGTCGTCGAGGTCGGCGCTGCAGGTGCCGTCGCAGTGGGCGCCGGGATCGCACTCCTCGTCCCCCGCGCAGGATACCGGACAGCTCGGGACGGGCTGATCCGGCTCGCCCTGGCAGTAGACCGGCAAGGCCAGGCCGCACTCGCTCGCGACCAGATCCGGGAGGCAGGCCGAGTCGTCGTCCACCGTGACGGACAGACAGATCTGCTCCGGACCGCAGCGGGCCTCCTGGCGGCTACCCTGGCAGGTCGGGGGCGAGGTGCACTGCGCCGGCGTGGCGAAGGCGTCGGGGCAATCGAGGTCGAGGCCGCAGCAGACGCCGGTCCGGCAGCAGAAACCGTTGTCGCAGTGGCCGCTGGCGCACTCCCGCCCCTCCAGGCAGGGGGCTCCCGCGGGCCGGTCCGCGACGCACTCCCCCGCGACGCAGTGGGCCCGGGGCGCGCAGCCGTCGTCGGTCTCGCAGCGGGACGCGCACCGCTCACCGGCCACGCCACCGAGACAGGCGAACAGCCCGCAGGAGAAGGGCGCGACCTCCTCGCAGCGGAAGTCCAGACAGCGGGAGTCCCCCCGGGCGACGAAGCCGTCCCCCTCCTGCCGGCAGCTCCGCAGCGGACAGCTCTGACCGCAGCCGCCGCAGTGCTCCGGATCGCTGGCCAGATCGAAGTCCTCGTCCACGAGGCCGTCGCAGTCGTTGTCCTTGCCATCGCACTGCTCGCCGTCCGGGAGCTCGTCGGGACAGAAGTACTCACAGCCGGGCTCGTCGAGGCTCAGATCGTGATAAAAGTCCGTACAACCGAGGACGACGCAGTCCCCTTGGCGGCACGCGACCTCCGCCTGGGGCAGCCGACAGCTCCGGGCGCAGCTCCCGCAGTTGTCGACGTCCACCGCGAGATCGAAGTCCTCGTCCGTCGCTCCGTCGCAGTCGTTGTCCTTGCCGTCGCAGGGCTCGGGCGCACCGTGGTAGACGAGCGGGTCGAGGTCGTCGCAGTCGGTGGGCTCCGGGCAATCGGGGCCGCCGACGTGGCGGTCCCGGTCCTCGTCCCGGCAGGGGGTGCACCAGCCGCTGTCCGGCAGACACTGCCGCACGCCAGGGGGCGCGCCCGCGGCCTCCGCCTCCTGACAGGTGAAGCCCGCCGGACAGTCACCAGAGCCCGCGCAGCCGCGCGCACAGAAGGTGCCATCGCCGATGGCCAGGCAGAGGTCGTCCCCGTCCCCGCAGTCGCCCACCGTGGTGCAGGGGTCGCACAGCCGCGACTGGTACAGGCAGACGAAGACCGCATCGCCCCCCTCGTTGACGAGCTGCAGGCAGTCCCAGCCCGCGGGGCAGTCGTCGTTGCAGGCGCGGGTGCAGACCTTCCCCGACTCCCCGAGGACGCAGTACCCGGAGCGACAGTCGGCGTTGGCGCAGCAGGACTGGCCGAAGTCCCGGTCCCCGGGGCAGGGGTCCACGGGCCCCTCGACGTCGGCCGGCGACGCGAGGTCGCGCCCGGACGCGAGGTCCGGCCCGGCGAGGTCCCGGTCCGCGGCGAGGTCGGGGAGGCCGAGGTCGCGGGGCGTCCGGCCCTGGTCCGGGGCGGGCTGGCCATCCCCCGCATCCTGGCGGTCATGGGGGGTGAGGGGCGGCGGATCGAGGTCCAGGCAACCGCCAGCCGCCAGCAGGGGAGCGAGCAGGCCGAGCCGGACCCAGCTCCGGAGCCGAGGGGGCCTCTGGGGGGCGGGGGGCGCGGCCATGCTTCCTCCTGCGTCGCGCGGGACACCTGCTCTCAGGGTAGCGCGGAAGGAGATCTTTGGGAAACTCGCGGCGGCGAGGAGGCGGATCGGGAGGCTGCGGCTAGGTGGGCGGGACGGGCTGGGCCGGGGGCACGGCCGGCGCCGCGGCCGGGGGCTTGCCCCGGAGCACCTCGATCATCAGCAAGCCCACGCCGACCGTGATCCCGACGTCGGCGATGTTGAAGGTCGGCCAGTGGTACTCCTTGCCGACGGTGCCGATCTTCGCCAGCACCGGGAAGAGGAAGCCCAGGTGGTCCCGGTCGAGGACGACGAACCAGTCGATGAAGTCGATGACGAAGCCGAGCCGGAAGCGATCGATGAAGTTGCCCAGCGCGCCGCCGAGGATCGAGGCCAGGGCGACCGCCAGCAGCCGCTGCTCGGGCCGCGACTTGTGAAAGATGAAGGTGATCAGGGTGATGGAGAGCAGGGCGATGACCATGTACATGGGCCGCCGGACCGAGGGATCCAGATCCCGGAACAGGCCCCAGGCCGAGCCCGGGTTGCGCACGAAGCGGTGCTCCCAGAAGCCGGGGACGATCACCTGCTCCCGCTGCAGCAAGGTCAACTGCTGCCCGGCCCGGAGCTGCTGCGCCGGGTCGTGGGGGCCGGGGCGGCCGTCGAGCAGCAGGCGGTGGTGCATCAGGATCTGGAGCTGGTCCGGGGGCAGCCCCGTGAGCTCGGACTGCAGGGTCTGCTGCAGGGTCAGGCCGTCGGCCGCGGGGGGCACGGTCAGCTCCACCGGGTGCGCGGGGTAGCGGTCGCTGGTCTGGGGGGTCGCCAGCCAGCGGTCCGCCCAGAGCTTGGTGGCCTGGTCCGCGATCACGAAGAGCAGGACGATGGTCACGAACAAGGCGTAGCGATGCTTCACGTTCCCCGACCTCCCGTGACCGGCGCCCGCGGCCAGCGGCGGCCTGCCGCCGGAAGGCAGAGGGTACCAGGTGCCGATCCCTTGTCAACCGCGCCGCGCCAGGGGCCGCGGGCGGCATCCCGAGCCCTCCCGCGCCGCACAGGGGGGCCCGGCCCCTACTCGACCGGACAGGGCGGCTCGCCGGCCACCCCGCAGCGACCGGCCAGGCAGCGCCCGCTCAGGCACTGCGACGCCGCGACACACGGGCTGCCGCCCGCCTGCAGGGGGCGGCAGGTGCCCGCGTCGCACCAGGCTCCCGGCCCGCAGAGCGCTCCCCCGGCGCAGGGGTCGCCGTCGGCCGGCCAGGGCTCGCAGCGCGGCGAGACCTGGGCCACGTCGCACCAGGCCACGTCGCACAGGTAGTCGAAGCACGGCTCCCCCGCGGCCGGAGCCACCGCGCAGCGCCCGCCGACGCAGACCAGGGTGTGCCCGGCCGGATCGTGGCAGTCGAGGGTGCTGGCGCAGCTCTCCTCGGTCCGGCGGGGCAGGGCGCAACGCCCGGGCTCCCCGGCCAGGCTCAGGCAGACGAGCCCCCAGAGACAGGGCTGCCCCCCCGCCGCGCAGGGCGCCCCCGGCGCGGCCGGGGCCAGGCACTGCCCGCCCACGCAGACCAGCGGGGCCAGGCAGAAGCCGGGCTCCCGGCAATCCGCGTCCGGCTCGGCGGGGAGGACCCGGCACTCCCCCTGCAGGCAGACCGCCTGCTCCGGGTCGCAGGGCCGCGCCGCATCGCAAGGCTGGCCGGCCGTGGCCCAGGGCACGCAGGTCCCCGGGCACTGGTCGGCGAAGACGCAGCGCGTCCCGGGCTGGCACTCGCTCCCGAAGGTGCAGTCCTCGCCCGCGGCGACCTGGCCGACGAGCACCTCCCGGCAGGCAGGCACCGGCAGGAGCAGCGAGCGCGCCTGGGCCGCGTGCAGCTCGGCGCAGGTGAGGTCCGCGAGCTCGCGGAGGCAGCGGGCGGCCTCTGCCGGGGCGAACGCGAAGTGGCCCGCGGCGACCGCCTCGTCCAGGTAGGCCCCCGACCAGAGCCCCGCCGCGATGGCCTGCTGGCACTGCGCCAGGTCGTGCCAGCCGAAGCCGACCCAGTCACAGCGCCTGGCGACCTCGCAGTAGACCTCACCGAGACGGGCGCCCCACTCCCCGGGCCGGAGGGGCGACCCTTCGCCCTCGCCCTCGCCCTCGCCCTCGGTCCCTTCGCCCTCCCCCTCGGTCCCTTCGCCTTCGCCCTCGGTCCCTTCGCCCTCCCCCTCGGTCCCTTCGCCCTCGCCCTCGGTCCCTTCGCCCTCGCCCTCGCCCTCCTCGCCCTCGCCCTCGCCCTCCTCGCCCTCGCCCTCCTTGCCCTCGCCCTCGGTCCCTTCGCCCTCGGTCCCTTCGCCCTCGGTCCCTTCGCCCTCGCCCTCGGTCCCTTCGCCCTCCCCCTCTCCCGTTTGTCGGTCCGGCTCGCCGTCGCAGGCGCTCAGCCCGCCGACGAGACCGCAGAGCAGCAGGATGGGCCAGCCACCGGCGAGCCTGCGTCCAGTCGTCATCCCCTCCTCCTAGAAGCAGGCCCGGCGGGCGTCGAAGAGGCTCACGGACTCGTCCGCGTACTCGATGGCGCCGATGCCGATCCCCTGGACGTAGCCCGGGACCGCGTAGCAGGCGTCCAGGGTCCAGTTGGCTCCCCCGTTGCTCTGCCAGAGCCGCACCACCTCGCCCGTGGGCCGGCGCACGTCGATGAAGAAGGCGAAGTCGACGATCTCCAGCTCCAGGGGACCCTCGTGGGGCAGCCCCGACGCGTTGCGCCCGTAGGTGAAGCCCGTGAGCCAGTAGTCCGGCTCGATCTCCGTGCCCACGGACAGGGCGGTGGCGGTGACCCCGTTCTTGCGGGTGTTCACGAGCAGGCCGACCTCGAGCAGCTCCCCCTGCTGCGGGTGGACCCGGATGTACGCCTCCAGCCAGCGGGCCCAGACCTGGTTGTGGGAGAGGCTCCCCCGGCCGAAGGCGGTGACCGCGAACTCGCAGAAGTTGGCCGGGTAGTCGGCCGCGATGGTGTAGGGCAGGGTCTCGACCGTCCCGGTGGTGGCGCCGAGCCAGCGGCCCACGGTCTCCCCGACGACCTCCTCCCCAGGCTCGATATCCCCGGAATCATTGCGGATCTTCAGAGAGCGCCAGCCCCCGTCCGGCAGCCCGAGGGTGGTCCAGTGGAGGCCTCCGTCCCCGGAGAAGCGGAAGCGGAAGCGGTAGTCCGCCCGGTCCGCCCGGCCGACGTGCTCGCCGAGGTGCCAGGCGTAGCGGTAGTTGTTCCCGACGCGCTCGAGGAAGGTCAGGTCGTGGGTGGTGGGCGCAGCCAGCGGCCCCCCGGCGAAGCCGAGGTCGGTCTCGACCTGGGCGAGGAGCGCGGCCGGATCGCCGCCGCGGTCCGTGAGCCCCTCCACCCAGACCTCCGCGGTGATGAGCATGCAGTCGTGCCCGAGGCCGCTCTTGCGGAAGATCACGGGGTCGGGCAGCCCGGCGACGTAGGTGCAGGCATGGGTGACGTGCTGCCCCCACTCGCCGGCCCAGCCCACGGCCCGGGCCACGGGGCAGCCGGCCGGCGCCCGGTCGGGGAACAGGGAGCAGTCCTGCCGGGGGGCGACGACGAAGCGGCGGGGCCGCCCGCCCTCCGTGCCCGCCGCGAACCAGCTCGCCCCCCCATCGGTGGAGAAGCGCACGGTGTACTGGTGCAGGCCCGAGGCCACGGGCGGGTTCTGGTAGATGGGGTAGACCAGCTTCCAGAAACGGAACGCGTAGACGAAGTCGTTGCCGCGCTTGCCGACGAAGTCGAGGTCCACGGTGCCCCAGCCGTCGACGTCCCCGGCGAGGGCGTCGGTGACCGCCTCGGCCCGGATCCCGGCCGCGGCCTGGCGCAGCTCCTCGTCCAGGGGGTAGTCCCGGTCGGTGAGGCCCGGGACCCACACCCGCACCTCGACCCAGGAGGTCCGGGGCATGCCCGCCCACTCCTCCCAGTAGTAGGCCGGGTCGACGTCGCCCTCGTGCTGGGCCGCGTTGCCGAAGGTGACGAAATCGTACCCGCCGACCCAGCCGACGCGGGGCGTGGCCGCGCCGCCGGGCTGGATCGCGAAGCGGTAGTTGGCGTCGAAGTTGCTGTCCCAGGCGACGCAGCCGGCGCGGTCGGTGTTGGAGAACCACAGCTCGACCGCGGTGGCGTCCGCGGGGATGGCCACCTCCGGCTGGGTCATGCCCGCCTCCCCCGCGTAGTAGTTGCCGTCGAGCAGGCCGCTGGTGCCCGTCTGGCCGCCGGGGGTGAAGCGCCAGGACGCCTGGATGTTCCAGGCCCGGCCGCCCGCGTAGGTCGCGCGGCAGGCCCGCAGCCGCTCCGGGCTGTAGACGATGCGGAAGAGGCCCCCCTGGGTCAGCAGGCCCTGGGGGGTCTCCTGCCAGGCCGCGTCGAAGACCAGGTCCACGGTCTGCTGGGGCAGGACCACCGGCCAGACGTAGTTGGCGCCGTCACGGCTGTCGTACTGCGAGCAGCCGCCGCGATCGTTGTTGAGGAACCAGCTCTCGAGGATCGTGGCCGTGGCCGGGATCGGGATCAGGGCGGTCATGTACGCCCCCGCCGCGGTCAGGGGGAGGCTGGAGACTGGCCCGTCCGGTGAGGTACGATAGTACCAGAGGATGCTCCAGGTGTTCATGCCGTTGTAGGTGGCCCGGCAGTTGGGCAGGCGCCGGGGGTCGTAGAGGACCTTCAGCCGGCCGCCGGCCTTGATGGGCATCTTCTGCTCGATGACGGTGTAGTCCCCGGCGAACAGCAGCACCGCCTCGTAGTCGAGGTCGACCGGGGTGGACCGCGTGCCGAGGGCGGGGTCGGCCCCGCGGGAGAGAGCGGCCTCGACCTCGCCGCCCGGGTCGTCGCAGCCGAGCCCGGAAGCGAGGGCGAGCGAGAGGGCGAGCGAGAGGGCGAGCAGGCGGACGTCACGGGGCATGGGGGCCTCCAGCGCGGGCACGGGACGACGCGGTCGGCCGGTTTGTAGCGAGGACGCCCCGGGTTGACCAGGGGAATCCGTGGTCCCCGCCCCTTCCTCCCGGGCCCGAATCGGGTGCAGCCGGTCCGAGTGGGCGGCTTCCTTGCCAATCTCCTCCCGTACCCGGCTCGAGCTGCAAAATCTCTCGCAGAGCCGCAGAGTTCGCAGAGAAAAGTGCTCAGCTGGCTGAGCCCTCTGCGGCTCTGCGGCTCTGCGAGAAAATTCTTTTCGTGCGGGGAGTTGTGCCAAGGCCTCGCTGCTCGCTCACCGGGATGATCTGCACCTGCCCGAATCTTGACACGGGGGGGCGGGTCTGGTACTTCCCTTGGGCCATGCTGTACCCGACGCCCGAGCGCTGCGCGGCCCTGCTGGTCGCCCTCCTCCTCACCCTGGGGCTGTCCGCCTGTGGGCCGGTCGAGTCCCTGGTCGTGCTCAACCAGGCCAACCTCAACTTCGAGGCGGCCCAGCGCTCGGAGGCGGGACGCTACTCCCCGTACGAGTACGTCTCCGCGCGGGAGCGCATCCACAAGGCCCGGGAGGAGATGAACTACAGCGACTTCGAGGTCGCCATCGACCTCGCGCTCGAGGCGCGCAAGATGGCGGCGCAGGCCCGGGAGAAGGCCCTGACCCACCCCGAGCGCACCACCCTTCCCCCTGCCGGCGGAATCCAGGACCCCACCGACCGGCTGGACTGATCGAGGCCCCGGGAGATCGATCGATGGAGCTGCTCCCCCGCCGAAGCTGGACCCTGCCCCTGCTCGCGACCGGCCTGCTGCTGACGGGTTGCGCGGCCGGGACGAGCCAATACAACCACGCCAGCCAGATCCAGGGGATCCTGGACCGGTACGGGGTGCGGGCCTACCGCTGCGCGCCCGAGCAGCTCGCCATGGCGGAGTCCCACCTGCTGTTCGGCCGCATCGAGCTGAAGCAGGGGAACTTCCTGCGGGCCGACGAGCACCTGACGCTCTCCCGCCAGAACGCCAACTCCCTGCAGGAGATCGTCGACCGCCGCCTCGCGGAGGGCGACCCCTGCGAGGAGATCGTCAAGCCCACCGCCGAGAAGGACACCGACGGCGACGGGATCATCGACAAGATCGACAAGTGCCCGACCGAGCCGGAGGACAGCGACGGCTTCCAGGACGACGACGGCTGCCCCGACCTCGACAACGACGCGGACGGCATCCCCGACGTCACCGACAAGTGCCCCAACGAGGCCGAGGACATCGACGGCGACCGGGACGACGACGGCTGCCCCGACCTCGACAACGACCGGGACGGCGACGGGATCATCGACCGCCTCGACAAGTGCCCCGACGAGCCCGAGGACAAGGACGGCTTCGAGGACCTCGACGGCTGCCCCGATCCCGACAACGACCAGGACGGGATCCCCGACGTCAACGACAAGTGCCCCCTGAAGCCCGAGGACAAGGACGGCTTCGAGGACGAGGACGGCTGCCCCGATCCCGACAACGACAACGACGGGATCCCCGACGTCAACGACAAGTGCCCCAACGAGCCCGAGGACTACGACGGCGACGCCGACGAGGACGGCTGCCCCGACCAGTACAAGCTGGTGGTCGTCACCGACACCCGGATCGAGCTGAAGCAGATGGTCTTCTTCGCCACCGACAAGGCGACGATCCTCAAGAAGTCCTACGATCTGCTCAACGAGGTCGCTCAGGTGCTGCTCGACCGACCGAAGATCAAGGTCCGCATCGAGGGGCACACCGACAGCCGCGGCTCGGACCGGCACAACCTCGACCTGTCGCAGGCCCGGGCCGACTCCGTGCGGGCTTACCTGATCCGCCAGGGGATCGACGGGAGCCGGATGGAGTCCATCGGCCACGGCGAGAACAAGCCCATCGAGGACAATGCTACGGCCGAGGGACGCGCGGCCAACCGCCGGGTGGAATTCCACATCGTCGCCCAGTAGCGAGGTTTCGTGACCCGCCGCCCCCCACCCCTGCTCCTCCCCGCCCAGGTGCGGACCCTCCTCGCCGGCCTGGCCCTGGTCCTTTCGTCATGGGTCGGCCTCGCGTCCGCCCAGGACGAGATGGACCCCCTGGCGCGGATCGAGGCCCTCCACGCCCAGGCCCGGCAAGCCTACGAGGACCTGGAGCTCGAGGCCGCGCAGACGGCCCTGCGCACGGCCTTGCGGCTGGCCAACACCCAGGGGATCGAGTCGAAGAGCCTGGCCCGGATCCACCTGATGCTCGGGGTCGTGCTCAGCGCGGACACCCAGTCCGAGACGCCGGTCGAGGAGCAGTTCCGCGCCGCGCTGGCCATCGACCCGGCGCTCGAGCTCGACCCGTCCCTGGCCAACAGCACCCTCGAGCGCCTGTTCGCGCGGGCCCGGCGGAGCCTCGCGCCGACTCCCCCGCCCCGGCTCGAGCCCCCGCCGCCGCCCCCCCCGCTCCCGCCGCCGACCCCGGCCGGCGCCTTGCCGACTCTGGTCCACCGCCGGGTGCCCCAGGCCTACGAGGGGGTCAACATCCCCATCTTCGTCGAGGTCCAGGGCAGCCCCGGCGCGGTCCAGCGGGTGGTGCTGCGCTACCGGCGGGCCGGCGGCCCGTGGAACGAGGTCGACCTCGTCCCCCAGACCGGCGACGGGGCCTCCGGCTACATCCCGGGGAGCTCGGTGGTCGGTGACTGGATCGAGTACGAGATCGAGGCCACGGACTGGGCCGGCCAGCTCGTGGCCTCCGTGGGCTCCCAGCTCCAGCCCCTGCGGGTCTCCGTGGTCCAGGCGCGGCTGCCGGGCCTCGACGACGTCGGCGGCAGCCCCCTGTTCGGTGGGGCGGAGCCCAGCCCCGACCGGATCGTCCACCTGCTGCTGGGAGTCGGCACGGGGGTCGGCATCGCCCGCAAGCCGCCCCTGCGACGTCCCGAGGTGCTGATCGAGGAGGGCTTCGCCCCGACGATCTTCCACACCTACGGCGAGCTCGGCTTCTTCCCGACCCAGGCCCTGATGCTGCTGCTGGCCTTCCGCGGGCAGCTCATCTTCGAGCGGGAGGACGGCGCGCTCCGGCGGACGATCTTCGAGCCCCTGTTCTCCTTGCGCGGCCGCTGGATGCTCGACCGCTCCTCGCCCGTGCGGGCGTTTCTGGGCGCGGGCGGCGGCTGGTGCGGGTTCGTCGACGACTGCGGCTACGTGCAGCACTCCGTGAGCCTCGAGCCGCAGTACCCGATCACCGACACGACGCGCGAAGGCAACGCCCACGCGGGGATCGAGGGGGGGCTGATCTTCGATCTCGCGCCCCACGTCGGGCTGCAGTTCGACCTCTTCCTCTACGCCCTCTTCGGGGAGAAGAGCAGCTTCCAGACCGACCTGAACACGGGGCTCGTCTTCTCGTTCTAGCGAGCGGTTGGCCTGGTTCTACAGGACGGCGATTTCGACTGTTGGACATCTTGGGAAGCTCTTGGTGGGGAACGGCCTGAGAGCTGGTCGTCCAGGTGCCGGCGCGGAGGCCGGCACCCACCAGGCCACCGGCGAACAATCGAATCCCCGTGACGGGATACCAGGAGAGAACCGATGATGCCTTCCTCGGCTCCCCGGCTCGCCCCGCGCTCCTTGCACCGCGTCCGGCCCCTGGTGCTGGCTCTCCTCGCGGGGGGCCTGCTGCTGCTCACCGGCGGCTGCAGCCGGGCCACCTCCGAGGTCCCCCCCGGGCTCGCCACGGCCGCACCCACCCCAGCCGCACCCGGCCCCGCTGCCGCCGCCCCTGCCGCCCCCGCCGCGCCCGGCCCCACGGCGGCCGCCCCGTCCGCCGCCCGGGCCTCCGGCTCGCCCGCCCCCTTCGCCCCCGTGGTCGCGGGCCAGTTCTACCCGGCCGATCCCGCGGCGCTGGCCGCCGCGGTGGACGAGGCGGTGGACCGGGCCCCGGACCACCCCGTGCCGGAGCCCCTGCTCGGGCTGCTGGTCCCCCACGCGGGCTACGTCTACAGCGCCCAGGCCGCGGGCCACGGCTACCGGGCCCTGCGGGGGCGCCGGCTCGCCCGGGTCGTCGTGCTCGCCCCGGCGCACCGGGTGGGCGCCCCCTACGCCGCGACCCTCGGCCGGCCGAGCTACGCGACCCCCCTCGGGGAGCTGCCCCTCGACGGGCCGACGATCCAGCGGCTGCGGCAGGCCGCGCCCGAGCTGGTCCGGGACGACGAGCGCCTCTTCGCCCGGGAGCACTCCCTGGAGGTCCAGCTCCCCTTCCTGCAGCGGGTCCTCCCCGGGGTCCCCCTGGTCCCCCTGGTGCTCGGCGACCGCGACCCCGGGCTGGTCCTCGGCCTGGCCCGGGCCCTGCACGCCACCCTCGGCCCCGGGGACGACTTCGTGGTGCTCGCCTCCTCGGACCTCTCCCACTACCTGCCCGCGGCCGCGGGCGACGCGGCCGACGCCCGGACCCTGGCCCTGGTGGCCGCGGGGGACCCGCAGGCCCTGCTCGCGGCCGCACGCACGGAGGAGGCCCAGCTCTGCGGGGCGGGGCCGGTGGCCGTGCTCCTCGAGCTCTTGCGCCTGCGGGGCGGCGGCGAGGTCCGCCCGCTCTTCCACAACCACTCCGGGGACGCGTCCGGTGACCGGGCGCGGGTGGTGGGCTACGGCGTGGTCGCGTTCGGCGGCCGGCCGGGGGCCAGGGCCGCCACCCTCGCGCCCCCGGCCGAGTACCGGCTGACCCGGGCCGAGGAGCAGCGGCTGCTGCGCCTCGCCCGCCTCACGGTCGAGGCGTGGGTGACCGACCGCCGGAAGCTGGACGAGGCCCCGCCCCCCGGCCCTCTGGCCGCGCCGGGCGCGGCCTTCGTCACCCTGAAGCAGAGGGGGCAGCTACGCGGCTGCATCGGCCACACCGAGGCCCGGCTCCCCCTGTGGCAGACCGTCCAGGAGGTCGCCCGGGCCGCGGCCACCGAGGACCCCCGCTTCGCGCCCGTCCGCCCCGCGGAGCTCCCCACCCTCGCCTACGAGATCTCGGTGCTGACCCCCCTGCAGCCGCTCCCCGATCCCCGGGAAGTGCGCGTCGGCACGGATGGGCTGTTGGTCACAGGCGGCGGGCGGAGAGGATTACTTTTGCCCCAGGTCCCCACGGAGCAGGGCTGGGACCGGGAGCAGTTCCTCGCGCACACCTGCCGGAAGGCGGGGCTGCCGCCCGACTGCTGGCAGGGGGAGGCAACCTTCCAGCGCTTCCAGGCCCTGGTCTTCGGCGAGGGGGACTAGCCGGGTCAGAGCTCGATGGTGATGGGCTCACCCAGCTCTTCGTGCTCGGTGGCGGGCTCCTCCGGGGGGCGTGGCGGGGGGGCGGGGGGGATCTCGAGGGGGACCGGCAGGTGGCGCTCCCGCTCCCGCTCCCGCTTCAGCCACTCGATGATCCAGGCGTCCAGCATCGAACACCGTCGTCGGCGGCCCCGGGCGCGGCCGGGTGGCGGCAGCTAGGGGGTGCCGTCCTCTTCGCCGAGGCCGTACAGGGTGGTCGCATCCTCCTCGCCGACCGCGTAGCGGGTCGTCCCGCCGTCCTCTTCCCCGACCGCGTAGCGGGTGGTGGGCTGCGCGTCGGACCAGAGGATGCCGCAGGCAGCCTCGGCGTCCCGGCTCAGCTTGTCTTTGACGAGATCGAGGACCTCCCGCAGCTCGACGCGGTCCATGGGTCACCCCCTCTGCCCGGCAAGACGGGCGCTCCTGCTCCAGAGTGTTAGCAGAACCGCGGGCGCGACTCAAGACGGACCACCGGCGGACGGCTCCCGGTCAGGGGGTCGGCCACGGCCGCGCCGCAAGCGGCTACGGCAGGTACCCCTTGGCCAGCAGGTCGGAGAACACGTTGCTGGCCGCGTGCACCAGGATCGGCGCCAGCAGGGACCCGCTGCCGGCCCGCAGGTAGCCGAACAGCAGGGAGGGGAAGAAGACCGCGAGCCGCTCCACGCGCAGGTCCACCAGGAAGTGGCCGAGCGCGAAGAGCACGCTGACCACGAGCACGCTGAGGCCGAGCTCGACCCCGAGCACCCGCACGCGCCGGGGGAACACCTGGTCCAGGGTCGTCTGCGCGTAGCCCCGGTAGAACAGCTCCTCGGGGAGCGCGACCAGCAGCAGGTGGCTCAGGACCAGCAGGGCCAGCCACCCGAGGCCGCGGGTGCCCCGCACGGGCAGCTCCCCGGGACGCTGGCTCCCCGCGCCGAGGGCCACGGCCGCGGGCGCGAGGGGCTGGCCTTGGTGGGACGCGTGCACCGTGAGCTGCTGGCCGCCGCTGACCCGCAGCCGCAGCTCGCCGGGGTGCCCGGCCTGCAGCCGGAGCCGGCCCGGCGCCAGCCGCGTCAGGCCCCGGGACGGGCCCGCGAGCCGCTCGAGCCGGCCGTCGGTGACCAGCTCCAGCTCCAGGGGCCCGCCCGGCGGCGGCGCGAGGCGCAGCACCAGCTCGTTGCCCTCGGTGAACAAGACCACCGCTTGGGGGCTGGCGCCGGCCGCGGGGCGTCCCTCCCACTCCGCGGGCCAGCGGCGGTAGGCGTCCGCGGTGAAGTGGGGCTGCCGGGCGAAGGCCCAGCCCTGCCAGAAGTGGAACCCCACGAGGTAGGGCGGGAACACCAGCAGACACGCCCCCACCGCGAAGAGCAGGCCCCGGACGCGGGGCCGGGTCGTGAGCCCGACGTCGAGGGTCGACAGCCCCCGGCGACGCAGGAGCACCACCGGCAGGTAGAGGAAGATCGCGGCCACGACCACGTACAGGTTGGCCCGCAGCAAGGGCCAGAACTCCTGGGCGAACGAGAGGGCCGCGCAGGCCGCGGTGGCCCCCGCCGTGGCCCAGAGCACCTCACGCCAGAGCCGGCGCGACGCGGACGATGCCGGTGAAGCAGCCAGGGAGCAGTCCTCGGGCCGGCCGGGGAGCCCCGGCCGGCGGCCGTCCGCCTAGGGCTGGACGATGAAGGCGATGATCAGGGCGTAGATCACCAGGGACTCGATGAGGGCCAGGGCGAGGATCATCGCGTTGAAGATCTTGGGCTGGGCCGCGGGGTTGCGGGCGATCCCCTCCAAGGCGCCGGCCGCGGCCTTGCCCTGGCCGACCGCGCCGCCGGCCGCGGCGATGCCGATGGCCAGGGCGGCGGCGATGGCTCGCCCCACGTTCTCGATGGGGTTCCCCCCCTCCGCCGCGAAGGCGGTGGAGGCGAAGAGCAGGATCTGGGTGAAGATCAGCCCAGCGGGGAAGAGCAGCCGGCACGCTCGCGACATCGGGATCCTCCTTTGGGGGCCGCCAGGGCGGCGGCCAAGCCAGACGACAACGACAGGGCCCGCGGGTCGCGGGACCCGTTCTCAGTGCGCTTCGGACACGGCCTGGCCGATGTAGACCATGGTGAGCATGCAGAACACCATGGTCTGGACGACCGCGATCAGCAGGCCGAGGACCATCATCGGCAACGGCACGAACAAGGGGATCAGCAGGAAGAACCCCAGGACCATGTGATCGCCGAACATGTTGCCGAACAGCCGCAGGCTCAAGCTCAGCGGCCGCGCCAGGTGCGAGACGAGCTCGATGGGGATCATCAGCGGCGCCAGCCAGATCACGGGCCCCATGAAGTGCTTGACGTACTTGATCCCGTGGATCCGGAACCCCCAGTAGTGGGTCACCAGGAAGACGACGACCGCACAGGCCGCGGTGGTGTTGAGATTGCTCGTCGGCGAGGAGAAGCCGGGGATCAGGCCCGCGAGGTTCGAGAAGAGGATGAAGACCGCGAGGGTGCCGATGAGGGGCAGGAAGCGGTCCGCGTGCTTCGGCCCGATGACGTCCCGCATCGTGCTCAGCACCACCTCCATCAGCAGCTCGAAGAAGGTCCGCAGGGTGAGCCGCTCCTCGGGGACGATCCGGCCCTCGGCCTCGAGCTTGTGGTAGCCCGAGCGCAGCAAGAGCCCCGTCACCACGACCACCACCAGCCCGGCCATGATCACGTGGGTGACGCCCACGGGCTGGCCCGGCGAGACCTCGCCCAGGTAGGGCTGCCCGAGGCTGCGCCCCAGGGCCGCCTCCAGGGCGGGGTAGCCCGGAAGGTGGTGCAGCAGGGAGAGGTGTGGTCCTTCAGACCCGGCCATCGTCTCCTCCAAACCCGACCGGGTCGGCCACGAGGGCGGACCGGCCGGCCCGGGCCGCGTGCAGGCCGAGGACGGGCAGCACGAGGGTCACGCCGAGCACCACCCCCAGCGGCGAGAGCGCCAGCCGCGTGAAGGCGAGCCCCAGCAGCAAGGCCAGCACCCCCAGCTTGCCGGTCCAGAGCAGGCCGTACGCGAGGGGACGTCGCAGCAGCAGGACGCGGGGGCCGGCGAGCAGGGCGGTGAGCAGACAGGCGTTCCCGCCCGCGAGCAGCAGGCCGACCACCAGGCCGCCGAGCAGCCGGGCGGGCGGGCTCTGGAGCCCCGCGGGCGACAGCAGCAGCAGGCCTGCCACCACCCCCCATAACGAAAGTCCCAAGAGCAAGGCCCAGGAGCGGGGGGCGCGAGGGGGTGGAGGCGAGCTCGGGCACAGGTCAGGGCTCATGGCGCGTGCGTCTCCTCCCCCGGCACGTTCCCCTCCGCGGCGGGCGGCGCGGCGGTCCCGGCCGCGTCGGGGGAGATCGACTCCCCCGGGCCGGACGCGCGCGCCGCCGCAGCCTCGCGCTCGGCCTCGCGGCGGGCCCGGGCGGCCACGCGCCAGAGCGCCCGGCCTGCGGCCCCGATGCCCACGAGCAGCCCCACCAGCCCCCAGTAGCGGGTGCCGAGGCGCCGGTCGAGCCACAGGCCGCCGGCCACGCCGAGGGCGACGGAGATGCCCATCTCCAGGCCCAGGGTGGCGCCGTCGGCGACGGTCAGCCAGCGCGGCCGCTCGGGGGGGACACCCTCTCCCACGGAGCCCGCCTCCTTCGGAACCGGGGGGCTCCGGGCGAGGCGTCAGGCTCACCCGGTAGCTCGTCCCCTACCACAGCCGTCCGGCGACTGCAACCGCCCGGCCCCGGCCGGGGAGCCTCCCGTCGGCTCAGCCCAGCCCGGCGAAGACCTCGCGGGCCGCGGCCAGGGTCTGCGCGACCTCGTCGTCCTGGTGCACCGTGCTCACGAAGCCGGCCTCGAAGGGCGAGGGCGCGAGGTAGATCCCCCGCTCCAGCATCCCCCAGAAGAAGCGCGTGAACCGCGCCCGGTCGCACTGCAGGGCGGTCTCGAAGCTGTCGACGGGGACCGTCGAGAAGAAGCCTCCCCACAGGGTCCCGACGCTGGCGGGCCGGTAGGCCACGCCGCTGGACGCGGCGAGCTCGGCGAGGCCCGCGACCAGCCGCTCCGTGAGCCGGACCGCGTGCTCGTAGGCGCCGGGCTCCTGCAGCACCTCGAGGGTCGTCAGCCCCGCGGCCATGGCCAGGGGGTTGCCCGAGAGGGTGCCGGCCTGGTAGACGCCGCCGAGGGGCGCGATCTGGGCCATCAGGTCGGCCCGGCCGCCGTAGGCGCCCACGGGGAGGCCGCCGCCGATGACCTTGCCCAGGGCGGTGAGATCGGGGGTGATCCCGTAGCGGGCCTGGGCACCACCGAGCGCGACGCGGAAGCCCGTGAGCACCTCGTCGAAGATCAGCAGGGCGCCGGCGGCCGCGGTGAGGCGCCGGAGCTCCTCGAGGAAGCCGGGCACCGGCAACACCAGGCCCATGTTGGCGGCCACGGGCTCGACGATCACCGCGGCGATCCGCTCGCCCTGCGCGGCGAACAGCGCCCGCAGGGCCGGGAGGTCGTTGTAGGGCAGAGTCCAGGTGGTCGCGGCCACGGTGGCGGGCACGCCGAGGCTGTCGGGGACGCCGAGGGTGGCACCGCCGGAGCCGGCCTTCACCAGCAGGGCGTCGGAGTGGCCGTGGTAGTTGCCCGAGAACTTGACGATGACCTCCCGCCCCGTCGCGGCCCGGGCCAGGCGTAGGGTGGCCATGGTGGCCTCGGTGCCCGAGTTGACGAAGCGGACCAGCTCCAGGGAGGGCACGAGCTGCCGGACGGCCCGGGCGAGGAGGGTCTCCTGCTCGGTGGGCGCGCCGAAGCTCGTGCCGAGGGTCGCGGCCTGCTGGATGGCCGCGACGACCCGGGGGTGCGCGTGACCCACCGCGAGGGGGCCCCAGGAGAGGACGTAGTCGAGGTACTCCCGGCCGTCGAGGTCGACGAGCCGACTGCCGCGTCCCTGGCGGATGAAGAGGGGCTCGCCGCCCACGGAGCGGAAGGCCCGCACGGGGCTGTTCACGCCGCCGGGGATGACCTCCTGGGCCTGCCGGAAGGCCTCCTGGGACCGGGGACCGGTAACGCTCATCCTTCACCTCCCTGACTGTCGGGCTGGTCGCCGGGGGGAGCAGCGTCCGGGGCCGCGTCCAGGTCCTCGTCCGGGGCCGCGTCCGCCTCCTCGTCCGGGGCCGCGCCGGTCGCAGAGACCGCCGCAGCGGGCGGCTCGGCCTCGTCCGCGACCTCCTCGCCAGCCAGCGCGTCCTCGGGGAGCCGCTCGAGGCAGACGACCTTCTCGCCCTGCTCGGTGCGGACCACGATGACCCCCTGGGTGTTGCGGCCCACGGCGCGGACCTCGTCCACCGGGGTGCGGATGATCTGCCCGCGGTCGGTCGCGAGCATGATCTGATCGCCGGGATGGACCACGGTGAGCCCGACCACGGGGCCGTTCTTGCCGGTGATCTTGATGTCGATGACGCCGATGCCGCCCCGGTTCTGGACGCGGTACTCGGGCAGCACCGTCCGCTTGCCGAAGCCCTTCTCGGTGATGGTGATCACCGCGGCCTCGCTGGCGAGGACCTCCTCGGCCACGGCCTCCTCCTCGCCCTCCTCGCCCAGGGACTCCTCGTCCCCGGGCTCGGCGAGGTCCTCGAGGACGGCGGCCGGCTCCTCCCCCGCGCTGCCGTTCTCGTTCTCGTCGGCCCCCTCCACGAGGGCCTCCTCGGGGAGGGCCTCCTCGGCCGGGGGCAGCAAGGAGGCATCCACGAGGGCGTCACCGGAGCGCAGCCGGATGCCCAGCACCCCGCGGGAGACGCGACCCGTGGCCCGCACCTGCCCCTCGGGGAAGCGGATGGACATGCCCCGGCGGGTCGCCAGCAGCACGGTCTGGCCCGGCTGCGCGAACAGCACCCGCATGAGCTCGTCGTCCTCCTCGAGCACCGTGGCGGTCAGCCCCGAGGAGCGCATGTTGCGGTAGGCGGACAGCTCGGTCTTCTTCACCCGGCCCTTGCGGGTGCAGAACAGGAGGAACCCGGCCGCGTCGAAGCCGGGCACCGGCAGGACCGTCGCGACCCGCTCCCCCTCCTCCATGGGCAGCAGGTTGACCAGGGCCTTGCCCCGGGAGGAGTGGCCGCCCGCGGGGATCTGGTAGACCTTCAGCCCGAAGGCGCGCCCCCGGTTGGTGAAGACGAGCAGGGGCGAGTGGGTCGAGGCCGCGAAGAGGTCGGTGACGAAGTCCGTCTCCTTGGTGGCCATGCCCTTGCGGCCCTTGCCTCCCCGGCGCTGGGCCCGGTACTCGCTGAGGCTGACCCGCTTGATGTAGCCGGTGTGGGTGCGGAGGACGACGGCCGTCTCCTCGGGGATCAGGTCCTCGATGTCGAGGTCCCCCTCCTGGTCGACGATCTCCGTGCGCCGCTCGTCGCCGTAGGCCTCGACGATGGCCTGCAGCTCCTCGACGATCACCTGCAAGAGCAGCCGCTCGTCGTGCAGGATCGCCTCCAGCCGGGCGATGAGGGCCTGGACCTCGGCGTACTCGGCCCGGATCTTGTCCTGCTCGAGGCCCGTGAGGCGCTGCAGCCGCATGTCGAGGATCGCCTGGGACTGCCGGTCGGAGAGGCCGAAGCGGTCCATCAGGTTGGCCTTGGCCTCGGCCGGGCCGGAGCTGCGCTTGATCAGCTCGATGATCTCGTCGATGTGATCGAGCGCGATGATCAGGCCCTCGAGGATGTGGGCCCGCTCCTTGGCCCGGGCCAGCTCGTACTGGGTGCGCCGGGTGACCACCGAGCGGCGGTGATCGATGAAGTGCGACAGGGCCTCCTTCAGGGAGAGCACCCGGGGCTGCCCCGCGACGATGGCCAGGGTGTTGACGCCGAAGGAGCTCTGCATCGGCGTCATCTTGAAGAGCTGGTTGAGCAGCACCTCGGCGTTGACGTCCCGCCGCAGCTCGATGACCACCCGGATGCCCGTGCGATCGGACTCGTCGCGGATCTCGGTGATCCCCTCCAGCTTCTTCTCGCGCACCAGCTCGGCGATCTTCTCGATCATCCGGGCCTTGTTCACCTGGTAGGGGATCTCGTGGACGATGATCGCCTCGCGCTTGCCGCCCTCGAGGGTCTCGATGGAGGTCTTGGCGCGCACGTGCAGCACGCCCCGCCCGGTGCTCAAGGCGTCGAGGATCCCCCGGCGGCCGAGGATGATCCCCCCCGTGGGGAAGTCGGGCCCCTGGACGTGCTGCATCAGGTCCGCGAGGGTCGCGTCGGGGTTGTGCACCAGCTCGATGGTGGCCGCGAGGATCTCCCGCAGGTTGTGGGGCGGGATCTTGGTGGCCATGCCCACCGCGATCCCCTCGGAGCCGTTGATCAGCAGGTTGGGGATCCGTGTCGGCAGGACGAGGGGCTCCTTGAGCGTCTCGTCGTAGTTCGGCCCGAAGTCGACGGTCTCCTTGTCGATGTCGGCCAGCAGCTCCTGGGAGAGCTTGGCCATGCGGACCTCGGTGTACCGCATGGCCGCGGCCGGATCGCCGTCGATGGAGCCGAAGTTGCCCTGCCCGTCCACGAGCAGGTAGCGCATGGAGAAGTCCTGGGCCATGCGCACGATGGTGTCGTAGACCGCGCTGTCGCCGTGGGGGTGGTACTTGCCGATGACGTCGCCGACGATGCGGGCGCTCTTCTTGTAGGCGCTGTTCCAGTGGTTGCCGAGGTCGTTCATCGCGAACAGGCAGCGCCGGTGCACGGGCTTCAGGCCGTCGCGCACGTCGGGCAGCGCCCGCCCGATGATGACGCTCATCGCGTAGTCGATGTACGACGAGCGCATCTCGTCTTCGATGTTGACCGGGATCTGCTGCAGGATATCGGGAGCCATCGTCACCCTTCGGGCCATGCCCAGGACCAGCCGGGCCGCTTCCATCAACGGTCTGCGGGCCCGCGCGCGCAAGCAGGGTACGCCGCCGGAGGCGGCCCGTCAAGCGAAGACAACATGCTGTTTTTGCTGGATTTTTTCCTGCTTCTCCCCGGAACCGGCGAGCGCCGGCTACTCCGGCAGCGTCACGTCGCCGAGGAAGCGGGTGCGGCTCAACCAGTGCCCGGGGATGCTGGCCAGCTCCAGGACGTCCTCGCAGGTCGCGGTGGCGGGCAGGCGCTGCATGCGGAAGAACGTGCGGTTGGGGTCCGGGTGGACCGTGCTGGCCAGGTTCTGGATCAGGATCGGGCTCGACGCGTCCACGTTGTGCACCGTGTTGCGGGACTCCGTGAGCAGGCCCGAGATGTGGTCCGCGTCGACGAGCTGGCCGCCGTACGCCCCCATCATGAGGGACACGTTGTAGATCTCCCCCCGCAGCACCCCGTCCATGACGTTGGTCATGCCGGGCCGCCCGTCCCGGTCCTGGTCGATGATGCGGTCGTCCCCCGCGAGGTAGGTGTCCCGGGTGGGGAGGGCGTCGAAGGAGTCCAGGCTGGGCGAGGGCTCCCGCCAGCCCCGGGGCTCGAAGAACCGATCCGACAGCAGGAGGGTGCCCGGCGTGGCCGCGGTCACGTCCCGGACCCGATGGACGATGATGTCCAGCGCGCGGATGTAGTTGGCCGGGGACAGGACCCGGGACAGGTTCTGGGGCTCGCTCCCGTCCTCGGTGAAGTTCTCCACGTCCAGGGCGCAGACCTTGTGGGTCCAGATCAGGTCGTCCTGCTCGTGGGTGATCTTCACGAGCTCCAGCTTGTGGGACGCAACCCGCTGGACGCCCAGCAGGGGCACCTCCGCGGAGACGCTCGCGATGGTGACGATCCCCCCCCAGATGCCGACGTACGCGGCGGCCGAATAGGCTGGGTCGATGGTACCAAAATCGACCTCTCCCGCGGTCCCCTGACAGACCTTGGTCGCACTGCAGGTGAAGGCGAAGCCGAGAGCCGGACACACCGAGTCCCGATCGGGGCAGGGCAACGTCCGGGTGATCGGGCTGACGTAGTGCGGGCTCTCGGGGCCCAGGCGGAGCATCTGGGTCTCGAGGCACTGCCGGGACGGTGTGCACTCGAGCTGGTGGCCGGGGTAGTCGCAGCAGGGAGGGTCGTCGCCGGAGGACACCAGGGGGCAGAGGCCCTGCGTGGTGCACTGGGCGACGCAGGCGGCCGAGGCCTCGCAGTAGGTCAGGCAGTCGCCGCGCCCGGTGCACGCCGGACCGCACAGGCCCAGAAAGACGTTGCAGTAGCGGCCCGGGCCGCACTCGGCGTGGGTCGTGCAGCGATCGTGCTCGTCCTCGGCCACGCAGACGCCGAACGGGCTGCAGGCCAGGCACTGCACGGGGAGCCGCGCCTGGCAGTACGCGGTGAGCTCCGGGCTGGCCGACACCGCCCGGGCGCAGTCGCCCTGGACCCGGCAGAAGGGACCGCAGCGCCCCGTCCCCCGGTTGCAGTAGCCGCCCTCGCCGCAGTCCGCGTGGCTGCGGCACGTCAGGGAGAGGGGGTCCGGCCGGCACCGGCCGTGCGCGTCGCACGCGAGGCCCGTCCCCTGGTAGCCGCAGTCGCCGTCTTCCCGGCACTGCAGGTCGCAGAAGCCGTCCTCATGACAGAACCGGCCCGCGCCGCAGTCGTCGTCCACCGTGCAGGTCGACAGGCCCAGGGACTCGCGCGGCAGGGGCGTGCCCTCGGTCTGGGTGCACGCGGCGAGGTGCCCGGCCAGCAGCAGCAAGAGCAGGCGCGACGGGATCCCGCTCACGGCGCGTACCTCAGGGACAGCCCGGTCACGACCTCCCAGCCCGTGAGGAGGTAGCCCGGGAAGCCGGGGTTGTTGGTCTGCAGCCCCTCGGACTCGGGCATGGGCTGCAGCTCGAGGATCGTCCGGGCGCCGTCGGGGAACTCGTCCCGGACCAGGGCCGGGTCCTTGTGCACGGTCTTGTCCACCAGGCGCCAGAGCTGGACCGCCAGCTCGAGCTGCAGCGGCAGGCCCGCGAGCCGCAGGCCGAGCCGGTGGCCCAGGGCCAGCAGCAGCAGGTCGCTGTCCGCGAAGCTGGTCGCGCCGACCTGGGCGGGGACCGGCGAGGGCTGGTACGCCCCGCCGAGGTGGACGACCCAGTCCCGCCAGTAGTTGTAGCTGAGCCCGCCGTTGAACGCGAAGACGTCCGAGAACGCGAAGTCCGAACTATCGATGGGGAGGTCTCCGGGGTTGACCGGGTCGAACGCGGCCGCCTCGGCGGGGGTCCGGCCGTGGTGGTCGAGGAACCGGGACCAGCGCTGCCAGCTCACCAGGGCCTGGACCCGGAGCCGGGAGAACTCGCCGCCGAGGGCCAGCCCCACTTCCAGGGGCTCGAAGTTGAAGACCATGGGCACGGCGGTCTCGCTGACCTTGAGCCGGGCCAGGCCGGATTCCTCGTCGTCCGCGCTCTCGTGGTAGTTCCAGAGGGCCATGCGGGTCTTGGCGTCGCTCTGGACCTTCAGGGCGCTGCGCCAGGTGAGGCCGAGGTGGAGCCCGGCGCCGGGGCGGAGGGCGAGGCCGGCCACCGGCCGCAGGCCGCTCTCGATCTGCATGCGCGTGTCCGCGATGACGGTGCTGGAGACCCGGCTGTCCGGGACGTAGGTCCGCATGTCGACGACGGTCTGGGTGGCCACCTGCAAGGCGAGGCCCAGGCTCAGCCAGTCCGTGAGGTCGTAGGCCGCGCCGCCGAAGCCGGTGAAGACCCGATCCCACTCGCCGAACCGGGTGAAGTGCACGGTATTGCTGTTGAACTGGGCCAGCTCGTCGTCGTAGTGGGAGTGGATGTCCGCCATCCCCGACAGGGGCAGGGCGAGCAGCAGGCCGACCCGCAGGCGGGGCACCCCGAAATCGTCGCCCAGAGACAGGATCAGGTACTCGTCGAGCTGCGCGATCTCGTTGTCGTGTCGCCTCACGGGCAGCTCGATGGTGGGCAGGGGCCGGTCCGTCATGTGGGTCGTGCTCGCGACGCCCACGTCCGAGCTGTAGTACGACAGGGGGACGTCCGTGCCCGGGGGCTTCGGCAGCAGCCGGGCGGAGACGCTCGTGTAGGCGAACAAGGAGCCCAGCTCGAGGCCGGGCGGGATGGCGGTCAGCAGGGCCGGGTTGGAGTCCAGCACCGCGTAGGACGAGCCCAGGGCCGCGTCCGCATTGCCCAGGGCCATGGCCGCGGTGCCGTAGCCGTACAGACGCAGCGGGCCCGCCTGCAGGACGCGACCGGGCCCCAGCAGCCCGGCGACCAGCAGCCCGACGAGCAGCCCCCGCCAGCCGGCCCACGCGGCGCGGCGAGGGAGGGCCGGACCCGGCGGGACGAGGGAGGGATCGGCCTGTTGCAGCCCCAGCATCATGGTTGTCCCTTCTAGCACACGCAACGAGAACGGGAAGCATCAGGAGACGAGGGAGCGTTCCGGGGCGGCCGGTGGTTCGTCGAGCCTTCTGCAGGCGGAGGAGGAAGAGGGACGAGGAGGAGGACGAGCACGAGTACGAGCACGAGCACGAGGAGGAGGGCGTGCTTGCCTTCAGCGGAGCCGCGAGCCGGCCCGGAGCAGGGCGGGAGGAGCCGGGATCAAGGGTGCGGCCGGGAGGGATCGGCTGGCGCGGGCTGGCGCGGCTGCGACCGGCAGGAGGAGCCTGGGCGCGTGGCCGCGGATCGCCGCCGCCCCTGGACCCACCATACCCCCGCGGCCAGCAGGGCCAGCCACGGCAGCCACTCCCCGGCGAGGGGGGCCGGGCCGCCGACCTGGCAGGAGCCCCCCCGCTTCTGGGGGTCGAGGTTGGGACCCTCCTCGCCCTCGCCCTCGCTCCCCTCGCCCTCGCCTTCCTCACCCTCCCCCTCCGCGCCCTCTCCTTCGTGACCTTCACCCTCGCCCTCGCCCTCGCCTTCCTGACCTGCGCCCTCGCCCTCGCCCTCGCCCTCGCCTTCGCCCTCGCCCTCCCCGGGCTCCTCCTCGCCCTCCCCCGGCCCGAAGCCGTCGGGGTCGCAGCCCGCGGTGAAGCCCGTGGCGTTGAAGCGGTGATCGACGGTGCCGCTGCGGCCGACGACCTCGACGGTGGCGGTGTGGAGGCCGGCGCGCTGGCGGGTGCAGTACGCGACGGTGTAGGTGTTGGCGACCCGGTCCACGAGGCGCAGCCCGATCAGGGAGGTGGGGACCGGGCTGCCGTCCTCGCGGAGGGCGAAGTCGCAGCCCGCGGGATCGTCGCCGCGGCAGTGGAAGCCGGTCTCGGGAGTGCCGTCGCAGCGGGTCGCGGTGAAGGTGATCCGGACCGCGGCCGGGGAGGTGGCCTCGCCCCCCACGAGGGCCAGGCGGAAGCAGCGGGGCTCGCCGCCTTCGCCCTCCCCTTCGCCCTCGCCCTCCCCCGCGCCCTCGCCCTCGCCCTCGCCCTCGCCCTCACCCGGGTCGAGGGGGCCGCGGTAGCGGACCGCGAGCAGGTTCTCCCCGACGACCCAGCCGCGCTGCGCGGTGGGGAAGGTGCCGGCCAGCAGGCGGCTCATCCCCGCGAAGCCGTCCAGGGCCGGCGCGAGGTCGGGGTCGGGGCCCCAGGTCTGGCCGTCGTCCGCGGAGGTCAGGGCCACGGGGACGCCGCTGCTGGCGCGCGGATCGCCCGCGCTGCCCGCGACCAGGGCCAGGCCCTCCGGGAAGGCGGTGACGGAGAGGTCGAGGACCGGCTGCCCGCCGACCGCGGGGAGGTCGCGGCGGGTCCAGGTCCGGCCGCCGTCCACGGTGGTCAGCAGGGCCGCGCCGGCCGCGTCCTCGCCGGTCACCAGCCCGCGCAGCTCGTCTCGCAAGGCGATCCGCCGCAGGTTCAGGGTCGGCTCGCTCGCCAGGGGGGTCCAGGTGAGGCCGCCGTCCACGCTCTGCAGCACGAAGCCGTTCTGCGGTGGAGAGATCGGCTCCGGCTCTGACCACTCGTCGGACGGCTCCGTCTCCTGCGCGGCCTCGCCCCCCACCAGGAGCCCGTGGAGGTCGTCGACGAAGTGGACGCCGTTGAGCGACGCGTCCTCGCCGAGGGGAGGCAGGGTGGCCGGGGTCCAGGTCGTGCCGCCGTCGACGGTGAGCAGCAGGCCGTCGCCCGTGAGGGCCCAGGCCCGGTCCGGGCCCCGGACGTGGAAGTCGGCGATCGCGCCCATCCCGAGGCTCAGCCCGGGGACCTCGGCGAACCGCGCCCCGCCGTCCTCGCTGCGGAAGATCCGCAGGGAGAAGCCGGTCATGGCGAGGAGGGCCCGGTCGGCGGAGAGGTAGGTGACCGCGGTGGGGAAGAGGATGTCGAAGGGGCCGCTGCCCGCGGGCAGGGCCACGTCCCGCCAGGACGCGCCCCCGTCGGTGGTCCGCAGCAGCACGGGCGTGCCCTGGCCCATGCTCGAGCGGACGCCCAGGGCCAGCACCCGGCTCGTCGAGCCGGCCGCGACCCCGTAAAAGGCGTTGCCGTCGTTGAGCTCGAAGTGCTGCTGCTGCCAGCTCGCCAGGCTCGGCCGCGCGGGCAAGAGCACGAGCAGGGGCAGCAGCAGCCACGGCGCCGGGAGCCAGGCGGCCGGGCGGGGGCGGGAGCCGGGGCGAGGGCCGGTGCCGGGGCGGGGGCTAGAGACGAAGGTCACGAATCACCTCCGGTCACGAGGACGAGAAGAGACGAAGGTCATGGTTCTCTGGGCGCCACGCGGTCGGCCGGGCCACGCCGCGGGTCCGGCACTCCCGGATGCGGGCCGCGACCCCGCTCAGGGGAAGGCGGCCGGCGCGGCCGGCGCGGCCGGCGCGAGGTCCCGAGCGCAGCGCACCCCGATGGTGTCGTGCTGGCCGTCCGTGGCCTCGTAGCTGCGGTTGGTCACGCGCAGCAGGTGACCCGGGCTGGCGAAGTCGCCGCCCCGCAGCACCCGGGCCTGCTCGCCGCACCAGCCCTGGCCCGACTCGGGGGGCAGGGGGAGCTGGGGGCTGCCGTCCGTGGGGGCAGTGTAGTACCCCGCCCGGAAGTCGTCCGTGTAATAGTAGCAGTCCGCGACCCACTCCCAGACGTTCCCCGCGAGGTCGCACAACCCCAGGGGACCGGCGCCCGCGGGCCGGGAGCAGACCGGCTGGGTCTGCTCGCCGGTGCAGCCCGGGCCGTCGCCGGCCATGACCGCGTGCTCGCAGGTGGGCTCCTCGTCTCCCCAGGGATAGGTCGACTCCCCCCCGCCGGCCCGGGCCGCGTACTCCCACTCCGCCTCCGAGGGCAGCCGCCCGCCGGCCCACGCGCAGAAGGCCACGGCCTCGGCGTGGCTCAGGCAGTTGGCGGGGTGCTCCTCCCGGCCGGCGACCTCCCAGTTGCAGCCCCCGCCCGTGCGGGGGAGGGCACAGGCGCCGGCCGCGACGCAGGCCGCGAGCTCCCGCACCGTGGCCTCGTGGCGCAGGAGTTCAAAGCCGGGCAGGGTGACGGTCTGCGCGGGGCACTCGTCCCAGGCGGGAGCGTGGCCGTTGGCCGCGTCCGGCTCGACGCCCCGCCGGAAGCTGCCCCCGGGCAGGGTGACCCAGTCCAGCCCCGTGCGCACCTGCTCCGACGCGCACGCGCAGTCCGGGACGCTGCCGCGACCGCCGCCGCCGCCCTCGCAGCCGCCGGCCAGGGCCAGGACCAGGGCCGGCCAGGCCAGGGAGAACACGATCCGAGAGACGCCTCGCTGCTGCATCCTGCTCCTGGGGTCGGGCACGACCCGTGGCCGCCCGCGGGCGACCGGCGCCGGGGCCGGCCACCACGGGAGCCGGCCGGGCCCCAGCATAGCAGACCGGACGCGGGGGGAAACCCCCGGGGCGCGCCCGGCCGCGCCAGCCCGCCGGCCGTGGCCACGTTGGTGCCGGGGCCGGGCTGTGCTAGGCTGTCCCGACGCCCGTGCGGGCGCCGTGGCTCCGGGAGCCCGAGGACCGGCCCCGGAACCTTCACCCGCGCCGTCCTCAGGAGGTGCCATGCTCCCCGGTCGCCCG